>NZ_LMHQ01000027.1:7500-321248 GCF_001428225.1 Acidovorax sp. Root70 | reverse complement strand
TGTTCGATCCACGAATTGAATCGCCCCGGCTTCTGCGGAGGCTGTTTGGTTTAAGTCAGCCCACTTCCACAATGGCCTGACTGGCGAGTTGCCGGTAGTAGTTTGCCTCGGCTTCTGCTGGCGGGATGTACCCGATCGGTTCGAGCAGGCGATGGTGGTTGAACCAGGACACCCATTCGAGCGTCGCGAACTCCACAGCCTCCTTCGTCTTCCAAGGCGCTCGGCGATGGATGAGCTCGGCCTTGTAGAGACCGTTGATGGTCTCGGCCAGGGCGTTGTCATAGCTGTCGCCCTTGCTGCCCACCGACGGCTCGATGCCCGCTTCGCCCAGCCGCTCGGTGTAGCGAATGCTGACGTACTGCGAGCCCCTGTCGGAGTGACAGATTAGGCTTCCATCGCGTTCGGGCTGCCGGGCGTATAGCGCTTGCTCCAGCGCATCGAGCACGAAGTCGGTGCGCATCGAACTACTCACCCGCCAGCCGACGATGCGTCTGGCAAATACATCGATGACGAAGGCCACGTACAGCYAGCCCTGCCAGGTCGAGACGTACGTGAAGTCGCTGACCCACAACTGGTTGGGCCGCTCGGCACGGAACTGTCGATTAACCCGGTCCAACGGGCATGGTGCCTTCGCATCGCCGACGGTGGTGCGTACGACCTTGCCGCGCATCACACCACGCAGACCCAGCTTGCGCATCAGCCGTTCGACTGTGCAGCGAGCTACGACAACGCCCTCGCGGGCCAACTGCCGCCAGACCTTCTCTACGCCATAGACCTGCATGTTTGCCCGCCAGACGCGTTGTATCTCAGGGACCAGCACATCATCTCGGCGAGCCCGTGCACAGCGCTTGTGAGGGGCACGCAGCAGTGCGACATGCCGTCGATACGCTGATGGGGCAACCTGCAGTACCTTGCAGACCGGCTCGACCCCGAACGTATCGCGATGCTTGTCGATGAAGGCTCTCAAGACTTCAGTCGGCGGTCGAGCTCCGCCTGGGCGAAAAACGCGCTGGCCAGTTTCAGTATCTCGTTGGCTCGGCGCAGTTCCTTGACCTCACGCTCCAGCTCCTTCATTCGCTGCGCTTCGCTGGTCGCGACGCCTTCGCGCACGCCTGCATCGACCTCAGCGCGCTTGACCCATTCGTTTAATGTTTGGGGCACACAACCAATCTTGGGGGCTATGGATTCAATGGCAGCCCACAGCGATGGGTACTCCCCACGCTGCTCTCGCACCATCCTAACGGCGCGCTCACGCACCTCAGGCGAGAACTTGTTTGTCTTCTTCATGGCTCAATCCTCTCAGAGTGTTGAGCCTCCGCGAAACCCGGGGCGATTCAAACACGGCGCGCTCACGCACCTCAGGCGAGAACTTGTTTGTCTTCTTCATGGCTCAATCCTCTCAGAGTGTTGAGCCTCCGCGAAACCCGGGGCGATTCAAATTGCTATTTGCGGGTGAGCGCTTTAGTTCGGCCTGTAGGCCTTGGTCGGTTCGTCGAGTCTTTGGTGAGTAGGCAAGCACTTGGATCAACGACAGAACATCCTGTAGGCGACCATCGCTCCCATACGGATTTTTCATCTGAGCCTTCCTGCGTGTTGTACGGGTGACCCAACGTAATGTATCCCGCGAACCTTGCGAAACAAACTGGACCATGCGGGACATTCTGGACACCAATTGCTCCCGAAAGTGGGTTGCAACCTGGGTTTGAGGGCACTGGCCTGTCATGGAGTACTTCGTTCACAAGGTAAGCGGTATTTACTTCTCGCTGCTCGGGCGGACCTTAGCGATGCTGCAAGGCGTGAGGGTCCGCACTCTCCATGAGCAGATGCCAGCTCACGATCACTTCGCCGTCTGTATTCCGCTGGCGCGGCCTTCATTGGCTGTCTGAGTCGCGCAAACGACAAGCCCGCCCCGCGTTGTTTGCGACGATGTGTCCGCCCCGGTAAAGAGGGCTCTGCACCGGCACCCTATGGATGCCGCGATGCAGCAAGGCGCACATCCCTAGGAGACAACGGCAATGCAGCAGCACCAGCCCGGCAGCATGATGGACCGGCCCTTACTGGTTTCGGCCATCCTTGAACATGGCGAGAACCAGTACGGCGATCAGCAGATCGTCTCGCGCGACACTGATGGCCGCCTGCACCGCTACCGCTTTGCCGACATGGCCCAGCGGGCCCGGCAGCTGGCCAATGCGCTGCAGGCGCTGGGCCTGCGCCCCGGCAGCGTGGTGGGGTCGCTGGCCTGGAACAACCACCGCCATCTGGAGGCGTACTACGCCGTGTCGGGCAGTGGCATGGTCATGCACACCTGCAACCCGCGCCTGCACCCCGAGCAGCTGGCCTACATCGTCAACCACGCCGACGACGAGGTGGTGCTGTTCGACACCACCTTCGCACCCCTGGTGCGCGCCATTGCGGCGTCGTGCCCCCGCGTAAGGCACTGGGTGGCGCTGTGTGATGCCGACACGCTGGGCACGATGGACCTGCAGGGCGTCAGCGGGGTCGAGGCGTACGAGACGCTGGTAGCCAGCCAGAACGACCGCTTCGCCTGGCCCGTGTGCGAGGAAAAATCCGGCGCAGCGCTGTGCTACACGTCGGGCACCACCGGCAACCCCAAGGGCGTGCTGTATTCGCACCGGGCGCTGGTGCTCAGCGCCCTGTCGGCCTGCATGCCGGGCGTGCTCAGCATCAGCGCGCGGGAGACCATCCTGCCCGTGGTGCCCATGTTCCACATCAACGCCTGGTGCCTGCCCTATGCGGCGCTGATTGGCGGCGCCAAGCTGGTGCTGCCCGGCCCGCGCCTGGATGCGGCCAGCCTGTACGAGCTGATGGAGACCGAGCGCGTCACTGTCAGCGCGGGCGTGCCCACGATCTGGATGGGCCTGATCCAGCATGTGGAGCAGCACGGGCTGCGCTTTATCACCATGCGGCGCACGGGCGTGGGCGGCTCGGCCATGCCCAAGGCGCTGATCGCCAAGTTCAACGACGTGTACGACGTGGAGGTGCGCCACGGCTGGGGCATGACCGAGACCACCGCCATCGCCACCATGAGCGTGCTGGGCGCGGGTGATACCGAGCTGCCGCCCGAGGACCGCCACGCACTGGTCGCCAAGCAGGGCAAGTCGGTGTTCGGCATCGAGCTCAAGCTGGTGGATGAAAACGGCGCCAGCCTGCCGCGCGACGGCGTGGCGCAGGGCGAGCTGATGGTGCGCGGCCAGTGGATCGTGGACCGGTACCACAAGGCCGAGCGCTCGGCGCTGGTCGATGGCTGGTTCCCCACGGGCGACATCGCCACCATCAACCCGCAGGGCGTGGTGCAGATCCGCGACCGCACCAAGGACGTGATCAAGTCGGGCGGCGAGTGGATCAGCTCCATCGACCTGGAGAACGCCGCCGTGGCGCACCCGGCGGTGGCCATGGCGGCGGTCATCGGCGTCAAGCACCCCAAGTGGGACGAGCGCCCGCTGCTCTTCATCGTGCGCAAGCCCGGCCAGTCGCTGGACAAGGCGCAGATCCTGGACTTCCTCGCACAGCGGGTTGCCAAGTGGTGGCTGCCTGATGATGTGCTGTTTGTTGACAGCCTGCCGCTGGGCGGCACCGGCAAGGTCCAGAAAAACGAGCTGCGGCAGCGCCATGGCGCGGTGTTCGGCGGCGAATGACATCGCCACGCGCTGACGGTTTTCGGCTTATTGACTTTTCGGCTTTCCTCTCGTTCCCACTCACCCACCCCACGGAGACACACATGAACATGGTTCCCAGGAAATGGCCACGCCATTGGTTGAAGGTCGGCACATGCGCCGCAGCGCTGGTGATGGCGACGCACATCGGGGCGGCCGAGACGGTGAAGATCGGCTTCATCGACCTGCTGTCCGGCCCGTTTGCGCTCACCGGCCAAAGCTCGCTCAACCAGCTGCGTGAGGTGGTGGCGCAGGTCAACGCCAAGGCCGGGCCCAACGAGCCCAAGTTCGAGGTGATGGACTTCGACAACAAGGGCACGCCGCAGGAGAGCCTGAACGCGCTCAAGGCCGCCACCGACCGGGGCGTGCGCTACATCACCCAGGGCGGCGGCTCGGGCGTGGCGCTGGCGCTGGTGGATGCGCTCAACAAGCTCGCCGAGCGCGACCCCGAGCGCGCGACGGTGTACCTGAACTACGCCGCCATGGACCCGCAGCTCACCAACGACCGCTGCAGCTTCTGGCACTTCCGCTTCTATCCATCGAGCGAGATGAAGATGGAGGCGCTGACCACCTACCTGCAGGGCCGCAAGGATGTGAAGCGCGTGTACCTGCTCAACCAGGACTACACCCACGGCCGCCAGGTCTCCAAGGCCGCCAAGGAATACCTGGCCCGCAAGCGGCCCGACATCGAGATCGTGGGCGATGACTTCATCCCCATCGCGCAGACGCGCGACTTCGCCTCGTATGTGGCCAAGATCGCCGCGACCAAGGCCGACACCGTCATCACCTCCAACTGGGGCAGCGACCTCACGCTGCTGTTCAAGTCCTCGCGCGACTACGGCCTGAACATCAACTACTTCACGCTCAACGCCAACAACCCCGGCACACCCGCGCAGATCGGGCCCTGGGGTGAAGGCAAGGTCGGGGTGATCTGGAACTGGGTGCACAACGCGCCCACCCCCGAGCTGGAAAAGATCTACGTGGACTACAAGAAGAAGACGGGCGAGGACTTTGTGTTTGCCGCGCACTGGAACAGCATGCACATGCTGCGCGAGGCGATGCGCAAGGCCCAGTCCACCGATGCCAAGAAGGTCGCATTCGCGCTGGAAAGCATGACCTACAAGAGCCCCATGGGCGAGGTGCGCATGCGCAAGACCGACCACCAGCTTGAAGCGCCGCTGTACCTGGGCATCTGGGCCAAGCAGGGCAGCAAGGGCGTGAAGTACGACGCGGAGAAGACCGGCTACGGCTTCCGCTCCGAAGTGGCCTGGGACAACTACATCAGCGCCCAGCCCACGTCCTGCCAGATGAAGCGGCCGTCCTGAGCGGGCACAGGCCAGGCCTCCGGCGGGTGGCGGGGACTGTCTTCAGTCCAGCCACCCCTTGGGCGGCACCTTGTCCGCCTTCTTCTCCACCGGGTTGGCCAGCAGCGACTGCGCCGCGTACTGGCGCATGAACTCCTTGGCCTTGTCGGGCCGGGCCGTGAGCCAGGCGTCGTAGGCGCCTTCGTTCAGGATGGCGGGCATGCTTTTTTCGCTGCCGGGCTGGCCGTAGCGGTGCAACAGCGCGTGGTTGTTGGCGTTCACCGTGAGCAGGCAGTAGCTGATGATGACCTCGCCCTCAGCGCCCTGCCAGCGCGCCCACAGGCCCGCCACGCCCATGGGTTTACCGTCCACCCGTGCCACGCGGGTGGGCACGGCCTTGCCGTTGCGCAGGTCGTCTTCAAAAAACGCCACCATCGGCACGATGCAGCGCTGGCCGTTCAGCCACGCGTCGCGGAACGCGGTGCCGGTGGAGGCCAGGTCGGACTTGGCGTTGACCAGCTTGGGCGCGCGCAGCTTGGCGTCGGATGCCGACTTGACCCAGTGCGGCACCAGGCCCCACTGCGCGGGCACCAGCACGCGGGTGGGGGCGGCGTCGCTCGGGGTGTCTGAAGCCGCTGTCAGCGCGGCTTCTTCAACCGCACCGGCCGTGCTGGCCGGCCCTTGGGCCAGGGCGGCCGCCGTTGCTGTATGCACGATGAAAAAGCCCGGCTTGCGGGGCCACAGGTGGCGTTCACCCAGCGCCGCAGGGGGCTCCACCGCAAACGCCTCGCGGTAGGTGTCGGCGTGCTGCAGGGTTTCGTAATGGGTGCTCATGGGGCCATGGTACCTGTGTGGCGGGCGGTGTCAGGCCATGCTTCAAGCAAAAGGGGCTGGTAGTGCCAGTGCAATATGCCTTAATAGCTATCAATAGCATAGCAATTGAGGCGCCGTCACGGAAGGCACCCAGGCAGGCCGTGATGTGCGTCAAGCCCGTTGTCGCCTGCGTTGTGACGTGTACTGGCGCTGTTTTCACAATGGCTGCATGGACTTCGCACTCTCCCCCCTGGCCCTTGAACTGCGTGATCGCCTGCTGGCTTTCATGGACCGCTATCTGCTGCCCTACAACGCCGCCTGGCACGCAGCCGTGGCGGCGGGCGACTACCCGCCGCCGTTTCTGGAAGACCTCAAGGCACTGGCGCGCGAGGAAGGTTTGTGGAACCTGTTCCTGCCCACGCTGCGGGATGACGAGCCCGGCACGCGCCTGTCCAACCTTGACTATGCGCCGCTGGCCGAGGCCATGGGCCGCCTGCCCTGGGCGGCCGAGGTGTTCAACTGCCACGCGCCGGACACCGGCAACATCGAGCTGCTGCACCGCTTTGCCACGCCCGCCCAGCGCACCCGCTGGCTGGTGCCGCTGCTGAACGGCCAGATGCGCTCGGCCTTTGCGATGAGCGAGCCCGATGTGGCCTCGTCCGACCCCACCAACCTGCAGACCACGGTGCGGCGCGAGGGCGATGACCTGGTGCTCAGCGGCCGCAAGTGGTTCATCACCGGCGCGGCGCACCCGCACTGCCAGCTGCTCATCGTGCTGTGCCGCAACGCAGATGCCGACAGTGAAGACGGCCACCACCGCCACAGCATGGTGCTGGTGCCCGTGGACACGGCGGGCGTGCAGATCGTGCGCAACATCTCCGTGCTGCACCACCACGCGCCGGAGGGGCATTGCGAGATCCTGCTGCAGGGTGTGCGTGTGCCTGCGGACCACCTGCTGGGCGACTGGGGCGCGGGCTTTGCGATGGCGCAGGCGCGCCTAGGGCCGGGCCGTGTGCACCACTGCATGCGCACCATCGGCCAGTGCGAGCTGGCGCTGCGCCTGGCCACTGAGCGCGCGCTGGAGCGCACCGCGTTCGGCAAGCCGCTGGCCGAGCAGGCCAATGTGCAGGAATGGCTGGCCGAGTCGCGCATTGAGATTGACCAGGCGCGCCTGCTGGTGCTGCATGCGGCCTGGCTGCTGGACCAGGGCGGCGCTGTCGACGCGCGCGCCGTGCGCGCCCAGGTCGCCGCCATCAAGGTGGTGGCCGCGCGCCTGCAGCAGCGTGTGGTGGACCGTGCCATGCAGATCTTTGGCGCCATGGGCCTGTCGCCCGACACGCCGCTGGCCGCCTTCTGGACCTGGGGCCGCGCGCTGCGGCTGATGGACGGGCCCGACGAGGTGCACCTGCGCACCGTGGCGCGGCACGAGCTGGCGCAGGCGCGCGCGGGCCTGGGGGCATCGGCAGCCTACTTCACCACCCCCGAACAGCTGCGCGCGTCGCCGCACCTGAGCGCCTGAGGACGGAGACCCACGGAGACCGCGTGCCCGTGCGCGCGGGCCACAGCCGCTGCTTCCCACCTTCCACCGTGCACTTGGTACTTGGTACTTGGTACTTGGCAGCAAAGGCCGGTGTGTCGATACTGTCGGCTCTGCCGCTTGCACCGAGGCCCCACCACCATGCACACCCCCATCCCCCGCGCTCTCGCCGTTGTCCTCTCCGCCACCGTGCTCGGGCCCGGGCTGTGGGCCACCGCCCACGCCCAGGCGCAGAAGCTGCGGCCCGGCCTGTGGGAGAACAGCGTGACCATGAAAAGCCAGAGCGGCCAGCTGGAGGCCGCGATGGCGCAGATGCAGAAGTCCATGGCCAGCCTCACGCCCGCACAGCGCAAGCAGATGGAGCAGGCCATGGCCCAGCAGGGTGTGAGCATGGGCCCCAGCGGCAATACTGTGAAGGTCTGCATCAGCCCCGAGCAGGCCGACCTGGACCGCATTCCTGCCCAGGAAGGCTGCACGCAGAACGTGCAACGCACGGGCCCCAACGCGGTGGCCATGACGTTCAGCTGCAAGGGCGCCCAGGGCCAGCCGCCCACCACGGGCGAGGGCACGATGACCTTCCAGGGCCCCACGGCCTACACGGGCAATTTCAAGGTCAAGACCACGTCCAACGGCAAGCCCGAGCAGATCGACATGGTGCAGAACGGCAAGTGGCTCGCGGCCGACTGCGGCACGCTCAAGTCCGCACGTTGACCCCTGCCGGCGCTGCGCGGTGGGCGGCGGGCGCCACCACCACGCGGTTGCGGCCCAGGGCCTTGGCGCGGTACAGCGCTTGGTCTGCGCGTTCCAGCGTGTGCTCCACCGTGTCGCCCGGCAGGTGCTGTGCGAGGCCAATGGACACCGTCAGATGCAGCGTGCCGGTGCTGTGGGCAATCTCCAGCGCCTGCACGGCCTGGCGGATGCGTTCGAGCAACTCGCGCGCGTGGTCTGCCGAGGTGTCGGTGAGCATCAGCACAAACTCCTCGCCGCCCCAGCGGGCCAGCACATCGGTGTCGCGCACGCTGGCACGCACCGTGCCCGCAAAGGCTTGCAGTGCGCGGTCGCCGGTGGCGTGGCCGTGCTGGTCGTTGATGGGCTTGAAGTGGTCGATGTCCAGCTGCGCCAGCAGCATCGGGCGGCCGCTGCGCAGGCCGCGGCGGTGCTCCAGCGCCATCAGGTCCAGCATGGCGCGGCGGTTGATGAGGCCGGTGAGCTCGTCGCGGGTGGCCAGCTCGCGGTTGACTTCGAGCGCATGGGCCAGCGCCTCGCGCTGCTGCTGCAGCTTGGCGCGGATGCGCTGGATGCGCAGGTTCAGTGCAATGCAGCCACTGAGCACGATGAGCACCATCAGTGCGTAGGCGGTATCGAGGTAGCCCGAGGCGTTGGCGTTGAAGCGCGAGCTGGCGCCGATGGCGCAGGCAAACGCCAGCAGTGCGTAGATGCCGATGCCAATCACCTCGGCCACCGTGAGGCCGAAGGTGCCAAAGAACAGGATCATGGCCAGCACGCTGGGCACCAGCCCGCGCGCATCGCCCGCCAGCACATAGGCCACGGCGCCGCTGGTGATGGTCCAGACCATCTGCGGGATGGTGAGCGAGGGGTCGCGCAGGCGGGCGGTTTCGCCCGAGCGGATGAAGGCCGTCATCACCACCAGGCCGCCCACCGACAGGGTGGCCCACCATTGCACGGCGGTCTTGTCCACGGCGGTGCCGGCGTGTGCCACCAGCAGCATCACGCCGGCGCTGCCGACCATCAGCGTGAGCGCCAGCAAGGCCATGCCCACCAGCGTGCGCCGCCGGGGGTCGGTGGAGAGGATCACATCCTTGAGGCGCTGCCAGCGGGCGTGTGGGCGCAAGGTGGGGGGCTCCGGCCAGGAGGGAGGGCCGCGCGGTGCGCGGGCGGGGGGCGACAACCCAGGGGGAGGGGTTACCGGCCAGTCGGGAATTTTACGGCGAGGTAGTGCCATGCGTACAGCCCCGTCCCTGGGCAGGCGCGCGGCCTGTGCGGCCGGTGCAGGCCACGGGGCATGGGGGCTGCGCTACAGGGTGAGCGCAGCCAGGGCGGCCAGCGGGGCTGTCTCGGCACGCAGCACGCGGGGGCCCAGCGTGACCGGGGCGAAGCCATGTTGCAGCGCCAGGTCTTCTTCCGCAGTGCTCAGACCGCCCTCGGGACCGGAGAGAAACAGCACCGGGCGCTGCTGGGCACCTTCGCCACCCGTGGCTTCGCGCAGTGGCACCGTACCGGGCCGCAGCGACAGCAGCAGGCGCTGCGGCGTGCCTTGCGCAGCGTGCCCATCGGAGGAGGTCATCCCCTGTCCGGGTGTGCGCAGCCAGCCGGCCAGATCGATGGCCGGGTGCACCACCGGCACACGGTTGCGGCCGCATTGCTCGCACGCGGCCACGGCCACGGCCTGCCAGTGGGCGATCTTCCTGTCGGCGCGCTCGCCCTTGAGCTTGAGCACGCTGCGCTCGGCCACCAGCGGGGTGATGCTGGCCACGCCCAGTTCGGTGGCCTTTTCGACCAGCCAGTCCATGCGCTCGTTGGCGGTGATGCCGGCCAGCAGGTGCACGGCGCGGGGCGCCTCGCGTTCGATGGCATGGTGCGCACCCACCAGCACGCGCACATCGCTGCGGCCCATCTTGAGCACGGTGGCATGGAATTCGCCGCCCGGGTCGCCCGCGCCCTGACCGCCGTGGAACAGGGTGATGCCGTCGCCGGGCTGCAGGCGCAGCACCTGCACATGGCGTGCGGCGCCCGGGGGCAGGTCCAGCTCGGCGCCGGTGGCCAGGGGGGCCGGGCAATGGAAACGGGGCATTTGCTATCTTTGTAATAGCTGCTAGCGCATGATTTGTCTGCGCTTGAGCCGGTTTTTGCTTGATTTCTTGGGGTGTGCCGTGAATGCAGAGGGCTGCGGCTACATGCGGCCGTAGGCAAAGCCCACCGCGGGTTCGGTGCCTTCGATCTGGTCCAGCATCTTGAGCAGCGGCCCCAGCTGGCGGTAGCGGTTGGCCGTTGCGCGGATGTAGGCCATGAAGCGGGGCGCATCGGCCAAGTACTTGGGCTTGCCGTCGCGCAAGGTCAGCCGCGCAAAAATGCCGGCGACCTTGAGGTGCCGCTGCAGGCCCATCCATTCCACCGCGCGGTAGAACTCGCCAAAGTCATCGCCCCAGCCGCTGGCGCTGTTGGCGCCCAGCAATCCGGCCTTGCGCGCCTTCTCCCAGTAACGCACGGTAATGTCGATGACGAATTCTTCTTCCCAGCTGATGAACGCATCGCGCAGCAGGCTGGCAATGTCATAGGTGATGGGGCCGTAGACCGCGTCCTGGAAGTCCAGCACGCCCAAGGGGGCGCCCTGTTCGGCAGGTGCCATGAGGTTGCGGGTCATGAAGTCGCGGTGCACATAGACCTGCGGGGCTGCCAGGTTGTGCGCCACGATGGCATCAAAGGCGCTGCCCAAGGTCGCCTGCTGTTTGTCGTCCAGGGCGATGGCGCGGTGTTTGGCCAGGTACCAGTCGGGGAACAGCGCCAGCTCGCGGCGCAGCAGAGGCTCGTCGTAGGCGGGCAGCACGCCGGGGGTGGAAGCCTTTTGCCACTGCAGCAGCACATCGGTGGCCTGCTGGTACCACGCGTAGGCGTCCTGGGGTTTTTCAGGGTTCAGCCGCTCGATCAGGGTCTGGTGGCCCAGGTCGGACAACAGCATGAAGCCGGTGGGCTCGTCAAACGCCAGGATCTGCGGCACGTTCAGCCCGGCGGCGGCCATCAGGCCCTGCACCTGCACAAAGGGCTTGCTGTTTTCCTTGTCGGGCGGAGCGTCCATCACGATGCGGCTGGCGCCCGTGGCCGTGTCGATGCGCAGGTAGCGGCGGAAGCTGGCATCGGCCGACGCGGGGCGCAGGGTGTCAGGCAGCAACTGGTGCGGTCCCACCAGGGGTGCGAGCCAGGCGTCAAAGGCCGCACGGCGGGCGGCATCAGGCCAGCTGACGGGGGTGGAGGCGGCGGGCGCAGCAGGTGCGGCCACGGTGGCGCCGGGGGGCTGGCCAGCGGGCGATGGGGGGATGGGGTGGCTCATGGATAATCCGATTTTACAAACCGGTCGTGGCTGGCGCCGTGCGCGCTGGCCAGGGCCGGTCCCTTTGTTTGCTACCGCCCCCAACACCCCACGTGCCACGCTGCCAGCCCCCCACCGTGCAGAACCTCACCTCCCTTCGCGCCCGGCCCGCCATGGCGAAGTCTGCACGGCTGCGGCCCCCCGTGCCCCGTGTACTGGCTGTGGGCGTTGCGCTGGCCTGGTGCGGCCTGCCGCTGGCCGCGCTGGCGCAGGCCACCGCGCCCAGCGCCTGGGACGCACCCCCGGTGCTGCGCACCTCGCCCCTGCTGCAGGAAAAGATTCCAGACGCCGTGCGTTCGCAATTGCCCGTGTTTGTGAAGGGCGATCACATCAGCGGCCAGACCGACCTCAACGCACTGATTGAAGGCAACGCCGAGCTGCGCCGGGGCGACACGGTCATCCGCGCCGACCAGCTCGACTACAACGTGCCCGAGGATCTGGCCAAGGCCAACGGCAAGGTGCGTATCAACCGCGCCGGCAACGTGTACGAAGGCACGGCGCTGGAGCTGCGGGTGGAGGCCTTCGAGGGCTTCTTCAGCGACGCGCGCTACCGCTTCCTGGCCACGCAGGCCCATGGAGATGCGACGCGGGTGGACTTTGTGGACCGCTACCGTGCCGTGGTGCACAACGGCACCTACACCACCTGCGAGCGTGGCAACGAAGAGAGCTGGCAACCCGACTGGGTGCTGCGCGCAGCCACCATCCGCATTGACAACGAGGAAGAGGTTGGCACGGCCGAAGACGCTGTGTTGGAGTTCAAGGGCATCTCGGTGCTGCCCATTCCGTACATCACCTTCCCGCTGTCGGAAAAGCGCAAGTCCGGCCTGCTGCCACCCACCATCGGGCTCGACAGCCGCGATGGCGTGACCTATATGCAGCCGTACTACTGGAACATCGCCCCCAACCGCGATGCCACCTTGCGCGCCGCGCTCATGACCAAGCGGGGTGCTAATGTGGGCGGCGAGTTCCGGTATCTGGAGCCAACCTACAAGGGCCAGATCAGCGCCGACGTGATGCCCACCGACCGGCTGCGCGACCGGGTGCGCTGGAGCTTCAGCGGCAAGCACGAGGGCGCGTTCGACACGGCCATTGGCGGGCTGGGGCTCAACCTCAACCTCAACCGCGTGAGCGACGACAACTACTGGCGCGACTTCAGCCGCGCCACTGAACAGCTGCGCCAGCGCCTGCTGCCCAACGATGCCATCCTGTCCTGGGGCCGCAACGACATGTCGGCCACGGTGCGCACCCTCAAATGGCAGACGCTGCAGGATGTCACCTCGCCCATCGTGCCGCCGTATGACCGCATGCCGCAGGTGCAGTGGCGCTACAACCCGTCACAACTGGGCGGCGGATTCGATGCCAGCGTGGAGCTGGACACCACGCGCTTCGAGGCCGCGCGCGCCCTCACGGGCCAGCCCAACGCCGATCGCAGCTATGCCATGGCGCAGATCAGCCGCCCGTTCTTGTCGCCAGGCGGCTTCATCACCCCGCGCCTGCAACTGCATGCCACGCAGTACCAGTTTGATTCGGCCCTCTCCAACGGCCAGCGCTCGGCCAGCCGCACGCTGCCCACCTTCAGCCTGGACAGCGGCCTGGTGTTTGAGCGCGACACCGCCTACTTTGGCCGGGCCTTCCTGCAGACGCTGGAGCCCCGGGCGTTCTACACCTACACGCCCTACCGCGACCAGAGCATGCTGCCGGTGTACGACACGGCGGCCAATGACTTCAACTTTGCGACCATTTACACAGAGAACGCGTTTGGCGGCAATGACCGGCTGGCCGACAACAACCTGTTGACCTTGGGCGTGACCACGCGCCTGCTGGACCCCGACACCGGTGCCCAGGCAGCGCGCTTCGGCATTGCGCAACGGGTGCGGTTCTCGGACCAGAAGGTGACCCTGCCAGGGGGCACGCCGGTCAGTGAGCGCCTGTCGGACCTGCTGCTGGGTGCGAGCATCAACTGGACACCGCAGTGGGGCTTTGACTCCACCGTGCAATACAACCCCAAGACCGGCCAGTCCATCCGCTCCACCATTGGCGCGCGCTACAGCCCCAGCAACTACCGCACTGTGAGCGCGGCCTACCGCCTGCAGCGTGGCACCAGCGAGCAGATCGATATCGGGTGGCAGTGGCCGCTGAACGACCTGTGGGGCGACAAAGGCAAGGACCTGGGCCCCGGCCGTGGCCAGGGCGGCGGGCGCTGGTACAGCGTGGGCCGCCTGAACTACAGCATGAAGGACCGCAAGCTGGTGGACACCGTGGTGGGTTTTGAGTACGACAGCTGCTGCTGGATCGGCCGCGTGGTGCTGGAGCGCCTGCAAAGCAGCGTGACCAGCTCCAACACGCGCCTGCTGTTCCAAATCGAATTCGTGGGCTTCTCCCGCCTGAGCCTGGGCTCGAGCCCGCTCGACTCCTTCAAGCAAAATGTGCCGCGTTACCAGAACCTGCGCGAGCAGGTCTCCACGCCCAGCCGCTTCAGCAACTACGACTAGACCATGAATCACCGTGTACTCGCACTGGCCTTGACGGCCGCGTTGGCATCCCTCGTGGCGCAAGGCGCTGGGGCGCAGGGTCTGCGCCCCTCAGGGGCTTCCTCGTCCTCTGGCAAGACGGGGTTGTCTTCTTCTCCGTCGTCGCTGACGGCGCGGCCTGCCGCCGTGCCTTCCGTCACGCTGGCCGCCCCTTCTGACAGCACGGCCCCGCGCTCGGCCGATTTCATCGTGGCGGTGGTCAACTCCGAGCCCGTGACCAACTACGAGGTGCGCTCACGCCTGGCACGGGCCGAGGCGCAGATCGCCAAGCAGGGCGGCGCCATGCCCCCGCGTGATGCACTCGCGCGCGAAGTGCTCGAACGCATCATCCTGGAGAAGGTGCAGCTGCAGCAGGCCCGTGAATCGGGCATCAAGGTCGATGACTATGCCGTGTCGCAGGCCGAGCAGGGCGTGGCCCGCCAGAACGACATGACGGTGGACGAACTGTATGTGCGCCTGGCCCGTGAAGGCGTGGGCAAGGACCGGTTTCGCGAAGAGCTGCGCAACCAGCTGCTGCAGCAGCGCCTGCGCGAGCGCGAAGTCGAAGCGCGGGTGAAGGTGAGCGACCTGGACGTGGACCAGTTCCTGCGCGAAGAGCAAAAGGGCACGGACGTCGCAGCCATGGAGATCAACCTCGGCCATGTGCTGGTGCTGGTGCCTGAAAGCGCCACCCCTGCGCAGGTCGCCGAGCGCCAGGCGCGTGCGCAGCGCGCCGCAGACAAGGTGCGTGCGGGCGAAGACTTTGCGGCGGTAGCCCGCGAGTTCTCGGATGCGCCCGAAGGCCAGCGCGCTGGCGGGCTGCTGGGCCTGCGGCCTGCGGATCGTTATCCAGAACTCTTTGTGAACTCCACCCTGGGCCTGCCCGTGGGCTCCATCGTGGGTCCGGTGCGCTCGCCCGCCGGTTTTCACGTGCTCAAGGTGGTGGAACGTGTGACGGCGGGTCTGCCCAGCACGGTGGTGCAAAACCATGCGCGCCATATCCTGCTGCGCACGGGCCCCCAGTTGTCCGAATCCGCTGCAGCAGCACGGCTGGCTGACTACCGCCGCCGCGTGCTGGCGGGGCAGGCCGACTTTGCGACCCTGGCGCGCGAGCAGTCGCAGGACGGTAGCGCCAAGGAAGGTGGTGACCTGGGCTGGGCCAACCCCGGCCGGTATGTGCCCGAGTTCGAGCAGGCGCTGGACGCGCTCAAGCCCGGCGACATCAGCGAACCCGTGGTCTCGCGCTTTGGCGTGCACCTGATCCAGCTGTTGGAGCGCCGCGAGGCCAAGCTCACGCAGCGCGAGCAGCGCGACATGGCACGCAACGTGGTGCGCGAGAAGAAACTCGACGAGGCCTATGCCACCTGGGCGCAAGAGCTGCGCGGGCGCGCATACGTTGAGTACCGCGAGCCACCCCAGTGAGTGCAGAGCGCAGTAGCACCCAGCATTCTCAGACACCACAACAGGTAAGGCCGCGTTGAAACATATTCCCCGCAAGCGCTTTGGGCAGCATTTCCTGTCCGACCAGGGCATCATCGACGGCATCGTGCAGGCCATTGCGCCACTGCCGGGCCAGCCCATGGTCGAGATCGGGCCGGGCCTGGCCGCGCTGACGCAGCCCCTGGTAGAGCGCCTGGGGCGCCTCACGGTCATCGAACTGGACCGCGACCTGGCGCTGCGCCTGCGCCTGCATGGGCAGCTCGACGTGATCGAGTCGGACGTGCTCAAGGTGGACTTCACGGCACTGGCGCAGGCCCTGCGCGACCAGGCCGGGCAGCCCGAATTGCGGCTGCGCGTGGTGGGTAATCTGCCCTACAACATCTCCACGCCCATCCTCTTTCACCTGCTGGACCATGTCCAGGTGATCGAAGACCAGCACTTCATGCTGCAAAAGGAAGTGATCGATCGTATGGTGGCCAGCCCCGCCACCAGCGACTACGGACGCCTGTCGGTGATGCTGCAGTGGCGCTACGCAATGGAAAACGTGTTGTTCGTGCCGCCCGAGAGCTTTGACCCGCCGCCGCGCGTGGACAGCGCCGTGGTGCGCATGGTGCCGCACGCGGAACCGGCTGCCCTGTCAGTGCCTTTGCTGGAAGAGCTGGTGCAAGTGGCCTTCAGCCAGCGCCGCAAGCTGCTGCGCCACACATTGGGCCGCTGGCTCGAAGCCCGCCAGTTCGCTGGCACCTTTGACACCCAGCGCCGCGCCGAGGAAGTGCCCGTGGCCGAATACGTGGCACTGGCACAGGTTTGCTCTTAAATTTATAGCTATTGGTGCTTGCTATACGCGCGCAAAGCACCTTTTTTGCTCTTGATGCGATGGCGTATTGAGTGACGCTGCGCTCGTCTGGCCTGCGATGGTGTCGTGCTTGCAGCTTCGGCGCCTCATTTCGCCACCACCCGTGGCCCTGGCATAGCCCAGACCAGCGACCGCCGCGCAAGGGCCACTCCGCCGAGCTGGCGGTGTCCCCCTTCCTGGAGCGCGTAATGCGCAGAGAGAAGGGGGAAGCGGCGTAGCCGCTCAGGGGGATGTACCGAGTTATGCGGCGCTGAGCCAATAGCCCGCATTGAAGGGGCTGCTCATGCGCAGTGCCATGGGCGACACGTCCACGAGCTTGTCGGTGGGCATCTTTTCAGCGGGTTCGCCGTTGATTTCGATGCCTTCCACGCCTTGGGCGTCGCTAGCCTCGTTCGCCCGTTCTGCTTGGCTGGTGGATGCAGAACGGGCTACAGAAAAGAATAGAAACACCGGAAAGGAATCTTGCGATCACCCCAGTAGTCGGCCGCGTCGCGGAAGATGTCGAGCAACTGCTCGCGCGCTTCCTTGTCGAACTTGCCCGTGGCGGGGATCTGCTCCAGCACCACAATGAAACCAGGCTGCGGGCCCGATTTGTGCAAGGGGTCTGTCATGCAGTCGTACAACGCGTCGAAGTTCTTGCCGAAGTGCGACGGGAAGGTGAATTGGGCGGCAATCAGGTCCAGCACATCCTGCTTGGACTGCGCGTGGGCCAGGTTGGCGTACAAGAAATGGTGACCCATGGAGGTGGCTGCATCCTGCAGGTCCTGCACGCGGAACGCGCGAATGGACTGCACGATGTTGGTGCGCACGCCACGCAGTGGCGTTTCCAGGTCTTTACGAAGTGGCGTCTGCATCTCCGCTACTCTTTCTTTATAAAGTCCACAAACTTCTGGCATCTCACGAGGCTGCAGGATGCGGCCTGTGAATGGGGAATTCAATGGGGCGCGGCGTATGCTGTCCGGGCTGGCGTACACCGCATTGGAGGTCACTCGACGATCTCGCGAAAACTGGCGTAGTGGTCGCTGGTGTAGTAGCAGGCATCCGGCGTCCGGGGCTTGCCGCCACACACGATGCGCCGGGCTCCCCGGTCGCGCGATCCTGGCGTTCTGATGGTGTATTCACGGTAGTAGCCCCGCTTTTGGGCGGGCAACAGCCGTTCGCGATTGCCGAAAACCGATCCGTCCTTGTCGTACGGAAAGGGCCCGCCCTCACGGATCAACGCGTACGTTGTCCGCCCTTGGGGCGGCAACTCGGCCAGTGCGATGGGGGTGATGGACCCGTCAGTGGACGGGGATTTCCGGGCATGTCCCGCAACCGGAGACAGCACGAAAGCAACACCCAAAACACACAATAACCCTGCTTTGCGCGCCCGGGTGGCTACAGCCTTCAGCATCAACGAACCTTTCAGAAACTACGGGTTAACCCGAAATTTCGAGCCGCTAGTGTCGCTCAACGGTCCCCAAAAAGCAAGCGTCTGCACAAAGATTGGGCAGACGCTGAAGGGCTTTGCAAGGGTTTTAAGTTAGCGCTTGCTATTCTTTGAAGGCTTACCGTAACGCGTTGGCATCCGCCACGGTGAGAGCTGTCATGTTCACGATACGGCGCACGGTGGCGCTGGGTGTCAGGATGTGAACCGGTTTGGCAGCGCCCAGCAGCACGGGGCCAATGGCAATGCCGCCGCCCGCCGCCGTCTTGAGCAGGTTGTAGGCAATGTTGGCGGCGTCGATGTTGGGGAACACCAGCAAGTTGGCGTCGCCGGTCAGTTCGCTGCTGGGCATGAGTGCCGAGCGGGCCTTGCCGTCCAGCGCCACGTCGCCGTGCATTTCTCCGTCCACTTCCAGCCAGGGCGCCTGCTGGCGCAGCAGGGAGAGTGTCTGGCGCATCTTCACGGCACTGGGGTGGCTGGTGGTGCCGAAGTTGGAGTGCGACAGCAGCGCGGCCTTGGGCTTGATGCCAAAGCGCATCATTTCCTCGGCGGCCATGGTGGTGATCTCGGCCAGCTCCTCGGGCGTGGGATCGTAGTTCACGTGGGTGTCCACCAGGAACATCTGCCGGCCCGGCAACAGCAGGGCGTTCATGCAGGCATACACCGGCACGTCCTGTGCGGTGCTGGGGCAGCCGCCCTCGTGCTTGCCGATCACCTGGTCGATGTAGTGCAGGTGGTTGGCGGTGGTGCCCCAGGTGCCGCAGATCATGCCGTCCACCTCGCCCTTGTGGAGCATCATGGAGCCGATGAGCGTGAGGCGCCGGCGCATCTCGATCTTCGCCACCTGCTGGGTCACGCCCTTGCGCTCCGTCATGCGGTGGTAGGTCTGCCAGAAGTCGCGGTAGCGGTGGTCAAAATCGGTATTGACCACGTCGTAGTCCACGCCTTCCTTCAGGCGCAGGCCAAATTTCTCGATGCGCTGGGCGATGATGGCCGGGCGCCCGATCAGTGTGGGGCGCGCGATCTTCTCGTCCACCACGATCTGGGCGGCGCGCAGCACGCGTTCTTCTTCCCCTTCGGCGTAGGCTACCCGCTTCTTGGCGGCCGTGCGTGCGGCGTCGAAGATGGGCTTCATCGTCGTGCCGGATGCATAGACAAAGGTCTGCAGCCGGTCGCGGTAGGCGTCCATGTCGGTGATGGGGCGCTGGGCCACGCCGCTGTCCATTGCGGCCTGGGCCACGGCCGGCGCAATCTTCATCATCAGGCGCGGGTCGAACGGCTTGGGGATCAGGTACTCGGGGCCGAACGACAGTTTTTCGCCCACGTAGGCGGCTGCCACCACTTCGCTCTGCTCGGCCTGGGCCAGTTCGGCGATGGCGTGTACGGCCGCGATTTCCATCTCATCGGTGATGGTGGTGGCGCCGCAATCGAGTGCGCCGCGGAAGATGTAGGGGAAGCACAGGACGTTGTTGACCTGGTTGGGGTAGTCCGAGCGGCCCGTGGCCATGATGATGTCGCTGCGCACGCTGTGCGCCAGCTCGGGCGTGATCTCGGGGTTGGGGTTGGCCAGCGCGAAGATCACCGGGCGCTCGGCCATGGTGGCCACCATCTCGGGCTTGAGCACGTTGCCGGCCGATAGGCCGAGGAACACGTCGGCGCCCACCATCACCTCGGCCAGCTTGCGTGCGTCGGTCTTCTGCATGAACTGGCGCTTGTCGTCGTCCATCAGCTCTTCGCGGCCTTCGTACACCACGCCGGCCAGGTCGGTGACGAACACGTTCTTGCGCTGCACGCCCACCTTGAGCAGCAGGTTCAGGCAGGCCAGGGCCGCAGCCCCGGCACCGCTGGTGACCAGCTTGACCTCTTCGATCTTCTTGTTGGCGACCTTGAGCGCATTCACGATGGCCGCTGCCACCGTGATGGCCGTGCCGTGCTGGTCGTCGTGGAAGACCGGGATCTTCATGCGCTTGCGCAGCTCGCGCTCCACGTAGAAACAGTCGGGGGCCTTGATGTCTTCGAGGTTGATCGCGCCAAAGGTCGGTTCCAGTGCGGCGATCACTTCCACCAGCTTGGCGGGGTCCTTCTCGTCGATCTCGATGTCGAACACATCCACGCCCGCGAACTTCTTGAACAGAACGGCCTTGCCTTCCATCACCGGCTTGGAGGCCAGCGCACCGATGTCACCCAGGCCCAGCACAGCGGTGCCGTTGGAGATCACGGCGACCAGGTTGCCGCGCGAGGTGTAGCGGAAGGCGTTGGCGGGGTCCTTCACGATCTCTTCGCAGGGCGCGGCCACGCCTGGCGAGTAGGCCAGCGCGAGATCGTGCTGGTTGATCATCTGCTTGGTCGCGGCAATCGACAGCTTGCCGGGCTTGGGAAACTCGTGGTACTCGAGAGCGGCACGGCGCAACTGGGCACGCTTGTCGGAATCGTTGTTGTTGTTCTGGGCCGTGGTGTTCTCGGGCATTCAGTGTCTCCAACTCAGGGGGGTGAGGGCCAAAACCGTACTCCAGCGGGTCTGCAGCAGGCTGTCAGCTTTGTAAGGGTCTGCGATTGTAGGGGGATGTGCGTAAAAACCCTAGTAAGCGAATCTGCTTACCTGCAGGCTGTTTGCTTACTGATTGTGTCGCTTGCGCAGCGTTTTGAGGCGTCTCTATCCATGCACAAAAGCTATGGAGTGTTTTGCTTTTTGAGAGGGAAGGTCTCGGTTTCCGGGAACAGGGCGCTTCATGGACTCTTTTTGCGCCAACAAGCTGCATGCCGCGCTAACCACAGGGTGACGTCCGAAGGGTTTGATCTTCAAAAAGCCCGATGCCGGAAAACAAAAGGCCCCAAAAGGGGCCTTTTGAAAGGAGCCGCTGATGGCTTATCGGCTGCTCGGAAAGCTGAACACCGCCCCCTCACGCACGCCCGCCGACGGCCAGCGCTGCGTGATGGTTTTGCGCTTGGTATAGAAGCGCACGGCGTCGGGGCCGTAGGCGTGCAGGTCGCCGAACAGGCTGCGCTTCCAGCCGCCGAACGAGTGGTAGGCCACGGGCACCGGCAGGGGCACGTTCACGCCCACCATGCCGACCTGGATGTGGTCGGTGAAGTAGCGGGCGGCCTCGCCGTCGCGGGTGAAGATGCAGGTGCCGTTGCCGTACTCGTGGTCGTTGATGAGCTGCATGGCCTCCTGCAGCGTCTTCACGCGCACCACGCCCAGCACGGGGCCAAAGATCTCTTCCTGGTAGATCTTCATACCGGGCTTCACGTTGTCGAATAGGCACGCGCCCAGGAAGTAGCCCTGCTCATGGCCCGCGACCTTCACGCCACGGCCATCGACCACCAGCGTGGCGCCTTCGGCCACGCCGCTGTCCACATAGGCCTTCACCTTCTCGAAGTGGGGTTTGGTGACCAATGGGCCCATGTCGTTGCCGTTGTCGGTACCGGGGCCGACCTTCATTTGGGCGATCTCGGTCTTGAGGCCCGCAATCACGGCGTCACCCACTTCGTCGCCCACGGCGACCAGCAGCGGGATGGCCATGCAGCGCTCGCCGCAGGACCCATACGCAGCGCCCATCAGCGCGCTCACGGCGTTGTCCACATCGGCATCGGGCATCAGCACCGCGTGATTCTTGGCGCCGCCCAGGGCCTGCACGCGCTTGCCGTGCTTGCAGCCTTCGGCGTAGATGTATTCGGCAATGGGCGTGGAGCCGACGAAACTCACGGCCTTCACGCGGGGGTCGCGCAGCAGCGTGTCCACGGCCAGCTTGTCGCCGTTCACCACGTTCAGCACACCGGCTGGCAAGCCTGCCTCCAGCGCCAGCTGGGCGATGAACAGCGTGCTGCTGGGGTCGCGCTCGGACGGCTTGAGCACAAAGGTGTTGCCGCAGGCCACGGCCATGGGCCACATCCACAGCGGCACCATGGCCGGGAAGTTGAAGGGCGTGATGCCGGCGGTCACGCCCAGCGCCTGGAACTCGCTCCACGAGTCGATGCTGGGGCCCACGTTGCGGCTGTGCTCGCCCTTGAGCAGCTCCGGCGCGTAGCTCGCGTATTCCACGTTCTCGATGCCGCGCTGCAGCTCTCCATGGGCGTCGCTCAGCACCTTGCCGTGCTCGGCGGTGATCAGGGCGGCGATCTTGTCGGCGTTTTCTTCGAGCAGCACCTTGAGCTTGCTCATCACGCGGGCGCGCTTGAGCGGCGGCGTGTTGCGCCAGGCCGGGAAGGCGGCCTCTGCCGATGCAATGGCGGCTTCGACCGTCGCCTGACTGGCCAGGGCCACGCTGGTGGTGGACTGGCCGGTGGCGGGGTTGAACACCGGTTGGGTGCGCTCGGTGTCCGCAACGAGCTTGCCGTCGATCAGGTGGCCGATGGTGGTGGTGACGTTCTTGTCGTGGTTCATGGGAAAAATATGAGTCAAATTGGCCGCTAGTGCTTATTTATAAAGCGCTAGCAGCTATCAAAAGATGAGTATCTGGCGACGGACGGGGTCAGGCCGTTTCAGCCAGTGCATCGCCCAGCGCGTTGACCAAGCGGTCGATCTCGGCCTTTTCGCTGATGAAGGGCGGCGCCAGCTGGATGGTGTCGCCGCCATAGCGCACGTAGAACCCCTTTTTCCAGCAGTTCATTGCGATCTCATAAGGGCGCTTGGCGGGTTCTCCGGGCAGGGGCGCAATCGTCAGACCCGCAGCCAGCCCAAAGTTGCGGATGTCCAGCACATGCTTGGCGCCCTTGAGGCTGTGCACGGCTTCTTCAAAATACGGCGCCAGCGCTTTTACGCGGCCGATCATGTCTTCTTTTTGCAGGATGTCGAGCGCGGCAATGCCCGCCGCGCAGGCCACGGGGTGGGCCGAGTAGGTGTAGCCATGCGGGAACTCCAGCATGTACTCAGGGCCGCCTGCCGCCATGAAGGTGTCGTAGATCTCTTTGCTGGCGACCACGCCGCCCAGCGGCTGTGCGCCGTTGGTGACCTGCTTGGCAAAGTTCAGGATGTCGGGCGTCACGCCAAAAGCCTCGGCACCCGTCCAGGCGCCGCTGCGGCCAAAACCGCTGATCACCTCGTCAAAAATCAACAAGATGTTGTTTTGCGTGCAGATCTCGCGCAGGCGCTGCAGGTAGCCCACGGGCGGGATCACCACACCGGCCGAGCCCGAGAAGGGCTCTACGATGACAGCGGCGATGTTCGATGCATCGTGCAGTGCAATCACTTCCAGCAGGCGGTCGGCCAGCTCCTTGCCCGTGGGCGGCATGCCCTTGTGGAACGAGCCTGCGGGCGGCTGGGTGTGGGGCAGGTGGTCGGCCTCCACGCCCTGGCCAAACAGCTTGCGGTTGGCCACGATGCCGCCCACCGAGATGCCGCCAAAGTTCACGCCGTGGTAGCCCTTTTCGCGGCCGATCAGGCGCGTCTTGGTGCCCTGGCCCTTGGCACGCCAGTAGGCGCGGGCCATCTTCAGCGACGTGTCGGCCGACTCGGAGCCCGAGCCGGTGAAGAACACGTAGTCCAGACCGGCTGGCGTCAGCTCCTTCACGCGGTTGGCCAACTCAAACCCCAGTGGGTGGCCGAACTGGAAGGCGGGTGCGTAGTCGAGCTTCATCGCCTGCTTGCCAATGGCCTCGGCGATCTCGCGGCGGCCATGGCCCAGGCCCGCGCACCAAAGGCCCGACAGGCCGTCAAAAATCTTGCGACCGTCCGCATCGGTGTAGTAGGCGCCGCTGCCCTCCACGATCATGCGCGGGTTGGCCTTGAACTGGCGGTTGGCCGTGTACGGCATCCAGTGCGCGTCCAGCCACTCGGCGTCCATGCGGGGGCCTTCGGCACCGGCGGCGGGTTTTTCGATGTTGACGAAGCTCATGGGGTTCTCCAGTGCAAAGGCGGCGACAAAAGGGCGGGAAAAAAGCAAAGTTGCCCCAGTGGCCTGGGGCTTGACGTAGGGCATTGTTGCGCCGCCTGTTAATCTCTCAAATAATCCAATATCAATGTTTACTTGACGATTTATGCAAGTAAAAGACCCCGCTCCACCCCCACCAATCTCCGCGCCTGCCGGACCCGGAAAACACCGTGCCGTGCTGGGCCAGCTCAGCGACATGGACCTGCGCCTTTTGCAGGTCTTCAAGAGCGTGGTGGAGTGCGGTGGCATGTCGGCCGCCGAGCTGGAGCTGAACATCGGCACCAGCACCGTCAGCCGCCACATCAAGGACCTGGAAGCCCGCCTGGGCCTCACGCTGTGCCGCCGGGGGCGGGCGGGGTTTGCGCTGACGGCTGAGGGGCAGCGGGTGTACGACGAAACCCTGCGCCTGCTGGCCTCGGTGCGCAGCTTTCGCGACAGCGTGGACGACATCCATTCGCGCATGGGCGGGCAACTGGCCGTGGCGGTGTTCGACAAAACCGCCAGCAACCCCGCCGCCCGCATTGGCGAGGCGATTGCCGCCTTCACCGCCCAGGCGCCCGACGTGCAGCTGCAGCTGCACGTGGGCTCCATCAACGCCATCGAGCGTGGCGTGATCGACGGCAGCTATCAGGTGGGCATCATCCCCGCGCACCGCAGCTCGCAAAGCCTGGCCTATGCGGACCTGTTTGGCGAGACCATGCTGCTGTACTGCGGCGCGGGTCACCCACTGTTCGGGGCGGCTGCGCCCCCGGCCGACTGGCACGCGGTGCGTGGCTATCAGTTTGCGGGGCTGGGCTACCACTCGCCCAACATGGAGCTGAGCCACCAGGCGCGGCTGCAGCGCGCGGCCACGGGGTTTGACCAGGAATCCATCGCCACGTTGATCCTTTCGGGCCGCTTTCTGGGGTTCTTGCCCGATCACTATGCCGAGGCCTTCGAGCGCCAGGGCCGCATGCAGGCCGTGAACCCGTCGCTGTTCCACTACCACTGCCAGTTTGTGAGCCTGATGCGCCGCTCGCCCGCGCCCGCCCGCGCAGCCCAGGCGTTTGCGCAATGCCTGGAAGACGCGCACCGCCCCGGTCGCTGACAGGGGCATTGCGGGGCTGCGGCTTGCCAGCGGTCATGGAGGGGCGGACAATTCGCTCTCTTTGCAACATTGTGTGACGTCGGGAGCAGCATCCATGGCCAGCATTTCCTCTATCGGCAGTTCAGGGCTCCAGGCCGCCCAGTTGCGGCTGGACGCGTCGGCCAACAACGTGGCCAACATGAACACCCCGGGCTACCGCCGCGAGGTGGTTGCGCAAGAAGAAGTGGCCGAGAGCGCTGGTGTGCGCGCCACCGTGCAGCGTGAACAGGACGCCAAAGGCGTGGCGCTGGAACAGGAGGCGGTGGAGCAAATGTCGGCCACCTATGCGTTCAAGGCCAACCTGCAGACCATCAAGACGCAGGATGAAATGATGGGCTCTCTGCTGGATGTGAAAGCCTGAGCGTCTGTGATGCCCCTGCTCCTCCATGCCCCGCTGGTCGGGGCATGTTTGTTTCTGGCGCACAGGGGCGTGTTCAGCAGACCTCAGCCTGCATAGGCCAGCCCCGCCAGGCGGTGGATCAGCCAGCGTTGAAAGGCCAGGCCTGTGGCAGTGCGGCTGCGCAGTGGAATGGTGTACATGGTGACGCTCCTGCAGGTGAAGTTCAGACGCCCTGGGTGACAGCGTGCTGGCCAGCCCGGTCCCACGCCTTTTCGTGGAAGAAGAAGGCCACCGCCTGCACCGTGGGCTCCAGCAGGCTCAGGGTGAGCGAGGCCCACAGGTTGCCGGTAACGGCATAAGCCACCAGGGCGGCCACGCAGATGTGGATCAGGTAGTAGCTGCCCGTCTTCATCAGCATGGTTTGATTCTGGCGGGCAACGCGGCGGACGAGGGACATGGCGGACTCCTGACTTGTTGGATTCAACAGAGCCTGCGGCGGTGCAGCAGGGATGTTTGAATGGTAGTGATTCTCAATAGCGTAGACCAATTGATCGTCGCTAAAGCGCAGATAGCTGCTATCCAATGACGCCGTGCGCAGCGTCAGAGTGCCTATCCCAAACAGACAGGTTCTGCGTGTGAACTAGTTCACATTCAGGGGCTGAAAAAAGCCTCTGCCACCAAAGCCCCCGTTGCTATGATGGCCGCTCTCTTCAACCCCCTCTTTTGCTTTGGGAGCACACATGGCCCTCATGGACTTCATCAAGAAACAGTTCATTGACATCCTTCAATGGACCGAAGAGGGGGACGGCACGCTGGCCTGGCGCTTCCCCATGGCCGGCATGGAAATCCAGAACGGCGGCACGCTGGTGGTGCGCGAGTCGCAGATGGCCATCTTCGTGAACGAAGGCCAGGTGGCCGATGTGTTTGGCCCCGGCACCTACAAGCTCACCACGCAGACGCTGCCGGTGCTCACGTACCTCAAGAACTGGGACAAGCTCTTCGAGTCCCCCTTCAAGAGCGACGTCTACTTCTTCAGCACACGCCAGCAGATCGACCAGAAGTGGGGCACGCCCCAGCCCATCACGATCCGCGACAAGGACTTTGGCGCCGTGCGCCTGCGCGCGTTCGGCAACTACGCCTTCCGCATTGCCGACCCCAAGTTGTTCCACACCGAGATCTCGGGCACGCGCGAGTCTTACCCCGTGGCCGACCTTGAGGGCCAGTTGCGCGGCATGGTGCTGCAGAACATCAGCAACGCCATTGCGGGCAGTGGCCTGCCCTTCCTGGACCTGGCGGCCAACCAGGTCATGTTTGCCGATGCGCTGACCAAGGAACTCGCGCCCATCTTCGCCAAGCTGGGCATCTTGATCGAGTCCCTCACGGTGCAGAACGTCTCGCTGCCCGAAGAGCTGCAGAAGATCCTCGATCAGAAGATCGGCATGGGCATGGTCGGCAACGACATGGGCAAGTTCATGCAGTACCAGACGGCGCAGGCCATCCCCAAGTTTGCTGAGGGCGCGGGCAACGGCGGCGGCGTGGCGGGTGACGCCATGGGCCTGGGCGCCGGTGTGGCGCTGGGCCAGGTGCTGGCGCAGAACCTGCAGCAGGGCCTGCAAGGCGGCGGTGCAGCAGCCCAGGCAGCGCCTGCAGCGGCGGCCGCTGCGGTGGGCGTCAAGCCCGAAGACGTGATGGCCACGCTGGAGAAGCTGGGCGAACTCAAGTCCAAGGGCATCCTTACGCAGGAAGAGTTCGACGCCAAGAAGGCCGAACTGCTCAAGAAGCTCGTCTGACCGATTGGCTCGATTGCTATCATAAAAATAGCTGCTTGCGCTGGAGGGATAGGCACTAGAGGCCAAAAAGGCCTCAAAGCCGTTTAGTGCGGCGCGGGCAGAACACTCCACACGATGGCCACCGACCCCACCCAGCGCTATTACCGCGCGCCCTGCCCCGGCTGTGGCGCGCCGGTGGAGTTCAAGAGCGCGCAGTCCACCCATGCCGTCTGCGGCTACTGCCAGAGCACCGTGGTGCGCAGTGGCGACGTGCTCACGCGCCTGGGCAAGATGGCCGAGCTGTTCGACGACCACAGCCCGCTGCAGCTCATGGCCAGCGGGCGCATCCAGCTCGACGGCAAGGACGTTCCCTTCACCCTCATCGGTCGCCTGCAGTACAAGGGCGATGCGGGCGTGTGGACCGAATGGGCGGCCTTCCTGAACGACGGCACGCTGGCCACGCTGGGCGAGGACAACGGCGCCTACGTCTTCACTCGCCCCATCGACCCGGGCCGTGAGATGCCCGAGGCCGAGCGCTTTCGCATTGGCACCACCACGGCCATCAACGGCAAGCCCTACAGCGTGGCCTATACCGGCCAGGCGCAGCTGATCTCGGCCCAGGGCGAGTTGCCCAAGCTGCCGCCGCTGGGCCAGCCCTTTGGCATGGTCGAGCTGAGGAGCAGCGACGGTGAAGTGGTCAGCATCGACTACGGCCACACGCCACCCAATGTGGAGCGTGGCAAGGCCGTGCTGCTCGAAGACCTGCAGCTGCAGGGCCTCAAGGACGAATCGGCCAAGGACGAAAAAGGCCGCCAGTTCAACTGCCCGCATTGCGGTGCGCCCGTGCAGGTGCAGCTGTCCACATCCAAGAGCATTACTTGCGGCTCGTGCGCCAGCATCATCAGCCTGGACAGTGGCGTGGGCGGCGAACTGCGCTCGGCCGAGCAGGACGAACCCGTGCAGCCCCTGATCCCGCTGGGTAGCAAGGGCCAGTTGCAGGGCGTGCACTGGCAGGTGGTGGGCTTTCAGCACCGCATGGGCGTGGAACCCGGCGACGACGAACACTTTGGCTGGAGCGAATACCTGCTCTACAACCAGAAGCGCGGTTTTGCGTTCCTGGTCGATTCCGAAGAAGGCTGGAGCATGGTGCGCCCCACCACCGGCGCGCCGCAGATGGCGTCCACCGGTCGCTCGGCCACGTACATGGGCACCAAGTACGACCTCAAGTACACCTACGAGGCCGAGACCACCTATGTGCTGGGCGAGTTCTACTGGCAGGTCACGCGCGGTCAGAAGACCACCAACCGCGACTTTGCCAGCAGCAAGGGCCTGCTGTCGATGGAGCAGAGCCCGAACGAGATCACCTGGTCTGCGGGGGATAAGCTCTCCAGCGACACGGTGGCCAAGGCCTTCCAGCTGGACGACAAGAAAGATGTCCTGAAGCGCGACGACCCCGGTCCATTCGTGGCCAAATCCGGCCTGGGTTGCGGCACCATCATCATCATCGCGGTGGTGATCCTGATCCTGCTCATCCTGCTGAGCCGCTGCTCCAGCTGCGATCCCCGGGTCGAAAACTGTTCCTCGTCCTCCAGCTACCGCAGCTCGGGGGGCTCGTACGGCGGATATTCGTCGGGCGGCAGCCACAAGTAGTGCAGCGTCTGCGCTTGTCCACCGTCTACCCGCCACTGTCACTGACCACACGTTTCAAGGAGATCACACCATGATGGGATTCGAATGGCTCAAACCCGCAGCATTTCTCGGGTCCATCCTCTACGCCATCATTGGCGTCATCATCTTCTGGCTGGCCTTTGTCATCGTTGACAAGATCACGCCCTATGACCTGTGGCGCGAGATCGTCGAAAAGCAGAACCAGGCCCTGGGCCTGGTGGTGGCTGCGATGTGCCTGGGCATCAGCATCATCGTGGCGGCTGCCATCCATTGACGCATCGACGCATTGACGCGTTTTCGAGCCCCTACCGCCTGAATGAACGAAGCGGCGCACCCGGCAGGGTGCGCTGACCGCTGCCTTGTCGTCTCCCACCCCGCCTTCCGTCGCGCCCGCAACTGCGGTGCCGCCCCCATCCTCCGGCCCCCGCCCCATCGACATTGCGCTGCTCATCAGCGTGTTCGTCGTGGCGGCCTGCGGCCTGTTGTACGAGCTGGCTGCCGGGGCGCTGGCCTCCTATGTGCTGGGCGACTCGGTGCTGCAGTTCAGCACCATCATTGGCACCTACCTGTTTGCCATGGGCCTGGGCTCGTGGTTGTCGCGCTACTTTGAGCGGCAGCTACCCGCGCACTTTCTGCGCATCGAGCTGCTGGTGGCACTGATCGGCGGCGCGCTGCCCGCCACGCTGTTCCTGGCCAATGCGTACGCGCCGGGCGCGTTCCGGTTTCTGCTGTACGGCATGGTGCTGGTGGTGGGCACGCTGGTGGGGCTGGAGATTCCGCTGGTCATGCGCATCCTCAAGCGCAACGTGGTGCTCAAGGATCTGGTCTCGCAGGTGCTTACGTTCGACTACCTGGGCGCGTTGGCGGTGTCGCTGGCGTTTCCGCTGCTGCTTGTGCCGCACCTGGGGCTCATCCGCACGGGGCTGCTGTTCGGGCTGATGAACGCCGCCGTGGCGCTGTGGGCGGTGTGGCTGTTCCGGCATGAGCTGCGGCGCCTTCAAGCCCACTTGTTGGCCTGCCTGATGGTGGTGGGCCTGTTGCTGGCGGGGCTGGCGGGGGCCGAGCAGATCACGAGTCTGGCCGAGGACAAGTTCTACCAGGACCGCATCATCTTCACCACGGCCACGCCCTACCAGCGCATCGTGGTCACGCAGGGCCGCTATGGCCACCGGCTGTACCTCAACGGCAACCTGCAGTTCTCCGAGTCCGATGAATACCGCTACCACGAGGCCCTGGTGCACCCCGCCATGGCTGCGCACGGCGCGCCCAAGCGGGTGGCGGTGCTGGGCGGCGGCGACGGCATGGCGGTGCGCGAGATCCTCAAGTACCCCTCGGTCGAGTCCGTCACCCTGGTCGAGCTGGACCCGGCCATGACGCGCATCTTCAGCGAGAACCCCACGCTGGCAAAGCTCAACGGCAACGCGCTGCAAAACCCCAAGGTGACCATCGTCAACACCGATGCCTTTGGGTGGCTGCAGCAGGGTAGCGTGAGCGCCGCCCGGCCGCCCGAAGGCGCGAAGGCCCCCTTGGGGGGCAGCGAACCACGCGAAGCGGGGAGCGTGGGGGCTGCAGAAGTTTTTGACGTCATCGTGGTGGACTTTCCCGATCCCACCAACTTCTCCATCGGCAAGCTCTACACCAACAGCTTTTATGCGTTGCTGGACAAGCGACTCGCGGCCAGTGGCTACGCTGTGGTGCAGACCACCTCGCCGCTGGTGGCGCGCCAGAGCTTCTGGACGGTGGTGCAGACCATCGAGTCCGTGGGCCTCTCGACAGCGCCGTACCACGCCCATGTGCCCAGCTTCGGCGAATGGGGCTACGTCATTGCCAGCCGCAGGCCCTGGCGCCTGCCCGACCGTTTGCCGGACGGGCTGCGGTTCCTGAGCCCCCCTTCGCTGCCGCTGCTGTTCGACTTTCCGCTCGACATGGCGCGGGTGCCGGCCGATGTGAACCGCCTGTCCAACCAGGCGCTGGTGCACAGCTACGAGCGCGAATGGGGCAAAGTGGTGGCGCATTGAGCCGCCGGTGGACTGGGCCCCAACAGCCATTCGCCGAGCAATTTGCAGGGGTTCTGCCCGCTGGCACGGGCACCACAATCGGCTACAAACCTGCCAAGACCTGATCGCCGTGGGCGCCCCCGATGCTGGACCTCTTTTTCCTCTCTGACGCACAGCCCTACCCGCTGCTTTGGGCGCAGCACAACCCCTGGCTGGTGGCGTTGTCGGTGGCGATGGCGGTGCTGGCCTCAATGCTGGCGCTGCAGATGGCGGGCCTGGCCCGGCGCGCTGACACCCGCTTCATGCGGCAGATGGCCCGGGGGTCGGGCGCAATGGCGCTGGGCGGCGGCATCTGGTCCATGCATTTCATCGGCATGCTGGCCTTCGCGGTGTGCGCGCGGGGCCAGTTCGATGTGTGGACCACTGTGCTGTCCATGGTGCCCAGCGTGGGCGCGTCGTGGGTGGCGCTGGGCTTACTGATGCGCCGCGAGATCGGCCGCACCGCTCTGGTGGCCGGGGGCGTGTGCGTGGGCGCGGGCATTGGTGCGATGCACTACATCGGCATGGCGGCTTCCCAGTGGGCGGCGGTCATGCGCTATGACCCCTGGGGCTTTGCCGCATCGGTGCTGGTGGCCGTGCTGCTGGCCATCGTGGCCCTGTGGGTGCGGTTTGGCCTGGAGCGCTGGGTGCGCTGGCGCGCGCGCTGGCTCAATGCGGCGGCGGGCACCGTCATGGGTCTGGCGATTGCCGGCATGCACTACACGGGCATGGCAGCCTTGCGTTTCACCGATGCACCCGACGAACTGGAGCTGCTGGCTGCGGCCGGGGGCACGCCCCTGGCCCTGGCGGTGGCAGCCGTGGCGTCAGGTATCGGGCTGCTGGTGATCGCCATCAACGCGGGCCTGCGCTACCGACAGATGTACCTCCAGATGCGCCAGAGCGAATCCCGCTTGCGCGCCATTGCCGACACGGCCGTGGACGGCATGGTGATGATCGACGCGCGGGGCCGTGTGCAGTCGTTCAACGCGGCGGCCGAGCGCATCCTGGGCTGGCGCCCCGATGAAGTGGTGGGCCAGAGCGTGTCGATGCTCATGCCCGAGCCGGATCGCTCCCGCCACGACACCTATCTGCAGCGCTACCTGCAAGGCCAGGGCAGCGGCGTGGTCGGCGCCAACAGCCGCGAGGTGCTGGCGCTGCGGCCCGATGGCAGCACCGTGCCCATTCGCATTTCTGTGGGGCGGGTGCCGCTCGACGGCGACCCGGTGTTCGTGGGCTTCATCAGCGACCTGACCCAGCGTCGCGCGATGGAGCAGGAGCTGCAGGCCAGCGAGCAGCGCCTGCGCTCGCTCATGGCCAACATACCGGGCGTCACCTTCCGCTGCCGCCACGACGCCGACTGGACCATGCTGTTCGTCAGCGATGCGGTGACCGCACTCACCGGCTGGTTGCCGCAGGACTTTCTGGAGGGCCGCATCACCTTCACGCAGCTCACGCTGCCCGAAGAGGTGGATCGCCTGTGGGCAGAAGTCTCGGTCGCCATCCAGGAGCGCCGCCCCTACCACGTGGAGTTCGGACTGAGGGATCGCGAAGGCCGTCTGCGCTGGGTGTCGGAAAGCGGCCGCCCCGTGGTGGGCGATGACGGCCAGGTGCTGTGGATCGACGGCGTCATCATGGACATGACCGTCTTTCGCGAGCGCAATGCCGAGTTCGAAAGCACGGTGCGGGCCATCAACCGCGCACTCGCTGTGGTGGAGTTCGACATGCAGGGCCATGTGCTCGATGCCAATGCCAACTTCTGCGAGCTCATGGGCTACCGGCTCGATGAGATCGTGGGCCGGCACCACCGCATGTTCTGCGAGCCCGCCTACGCGCAGACAGAGGCGTATGCGCAGTTCTGGGCGCAGCTGCGCGCCGGCCAGCTCGATGGTGGTGAGTACGAGCGCCTGGGCAAGGACGGGCGGCGCATCTGGATCCAGGCCACCTACAACCCCATCTTCGACGTGCAGGGCCGACCGTTCAAGGTCGTCAAATTTGCCACGGACCTGAGCCAGCGCCTGGCCATGGAGCAGGCCCTGCGCGCCGCCAAGGACCGCGCCGAACAGGCCGCCGCCGCGCGCAGCACCTTCCTGGCCAACATGAGCCACGAGATCCGCACGCCCATGAACGCCATCATCGGCTTTACCGAGGCCCTGCTCGACACCCCCATGGACGCGCAGCAGCGGCGCCACCTGGGCACCGTGCAGCATGCGGCGCGCTCCATGCTGCGCCTGCTCAATGACATCCTGGATACCGCCAAACTGGAAAAGGGCGCGGTCGAGCTGGAGATTGCCGACTTCTCACTGCAGGAGGTGTGCGACCAGATCCTCGCCTCGCTGCGCATCCATGCGGGCAAGAAGGGGCTCGCGCTGCAGTGCGTGACGGCTGAACGCGTGCCGCCCTATCTGCAGGGCGATGCGCTGCGCCTGCAGCAGGTGCTGCTCAACCTGCTGGGCAACGCGCTCAAGTTCACCGAACGCGGCCATGTGCTGCTGCGGCTGGACTACCAGGACGGCACGCTCGTGATGGAGGTGGAGGACACCGGCATCGGCATCGCGGCGCAGCACCTGGAGCGCATCTTCGACCCCTTTGCACAGGCCGACGCCTCCACCACCCGGCAGTTTGGCGGCACGGGCCTGGGCACCACCATCTCGCGCCAGCTGGTCGAGCTGATGGGCGGCAGCATCAGCGTGCGCAGCACGCTGGGGGTGGGCACCACGTTCACCGTGTGTGTGCCTTTGCCGGTGGGCCAGGCCACAGCAGCGGTGGCCACCGTGAGCCAGGCCGTGCAGCTGCCGCCGCTGCGCATGCTGGTGGTGGACGATGTGCCAGCCAACATCGAGCTGCTGCAGATCCACCTGGACCGGGGCCGCCACCAAATCACCGTGGCGCGGGACGGCGAAAGCGCAGTCGCCGCCTACGAAGCCGGGCGCTTTGACGTGGTGCTGATGGATCTGCAGATGCCCGGCATGGATGGCCTGGAGGCCACGCGCCGCATCCGTGCGTTCGAGCAGGCGCAGCGGCGCAAGCCGGTGCCGGTGATTGCGCTGTCGGCCAGCGTGCTGGAGCAGGACCGGCGCAACGCACGCGCCGCCGGCATGGACGGCTTTGCGAGCAAGCCGCTCGAGCCCGCCCGCCTGTTCCGCGAGATCGCCCGCGTGCTGCACCTGCAGCCCGATGCCCCGGCCTCGGTCTGGAGCCACCTGCAGACCCCGGCGCGGCCCGCCGACATGCCGCCCGCTCCCCAAGCCACCGCTGCGGCCGTGGACTGGGAGCGTGGCACCCGCCTGTGGGGCCAGCTCGCGCTGCTGCGCGACGCCGTGGCCCGCCTGCTGGCCGACCACGCTGCCACCCCGGCCACCTTGCAGGCCCTGATGGCGCAGCCCGACATGGATGCGGCCCGCGCTCTGGCCCACCGCCTGCGTGGTGCGGCGGGCAACCTGGCGCTGGGCCCGCTGCAAACGCTGGCGCAGCGCATCGAGGAGGCCGCCCACAGCCTGGACCGCACGGCGCTGCAGCCGCTGGTGGCCGCCCTGCCCACCGCGTTGCAGGCCGTGCAGCAGGCCCTGGCCCACGAGGCCGAGGCCGCCGCAGCGCCCGCCCCCGGCGTGGGCCAGCACGCACCGCTGACCGCCGACCAGTGCCAGCAGGCCCTGGCTGCCGCGCAGGCGCTGCAGCAGGCGCTGGCGCAGTCCGAGCTGGCCCAGCCGCCGCTGGACGTGCTGGTGCAGCTGCTCCCCGCCGACGTTACCGAGCGCCTGCAAGAGGCCATCGACCGCTTTGACTTTGACCAAGCCGTGGTGCAGCTGCAGCAGCTGCGCACGCACTGGTTGGACGAACCCCTGGAGAACCCTGCATGACCCCGGCCCTTGACCAGCGGCCCCGCCTGTTGCTGGTGGACGACGAGCCCACCAACCTGCAGGTGCTGCGCCACATCCTGCAGGCCGACTATCGCCTGTTGTTTGCCACCGACGGCGAGCGCGCGCTGCAGGTGGCGCGCGAGCAGCGGCCCGATCTGGTGCTGCTCGACATCATGATGCCGAACCTGGATGGCTACACCGTGTGCCGCGCGCTCAAGGCCGATGCCGCCACGGCCTCGATCCCGGTGATCTTCATCACCGCCCTCACCGACAGCCAGGACGAAACCGCCGGGTTTGACGCAGGCGCGGTGGACTACATCACCAAGCCCGTCAGCCCGCCCGTGGTGCGCGCGCGGGTGCGCACCCACCTGTCGCTGGTGCGCATGGACGAGCTGCGCGAAACCCGCCTGCAGATCGTGCAGCGCCTGGGCCGCGCAGCCGAGTACAAGGACAACGAAACCGGCATGCATGTGATCCGCATGAGCCACTTTGCCCAGCTGCTGGCACTGGCTGCCGGCCACAGCCCGGCCTGGGCCGAAGACCTGCTCAACGCCGCACCCATGCATGACGTGGGCAAGATCGGCATCCCCGACGCCGTGCTGCGCAAGCCTGGCCCGCTGGACGCCGACGAGTGGGACACCATGCGCCGCCACCCCGAGATCGGCGCCGAGATCATCGGCGAGCACCCGTCCGGCGTGCTGCAGCTGGCCCGCGAGATTGCGCTGGCCCACCACGAAAAGTGGGACGGCAGCGGCTACCCGCGTGGGCTGGCAGGCGAGGCCATCCCGGTGTCGGCGCGCATCGTGGCCGTGGCCGATGTGTTCGATGCCCTCACCACCCGCCGCCCCTACAAGGAGCCCTGGCCCGTGCAGGACGCGCTGGACCACATTGCAGCGCAGGCGGGCAAACACTTCGACCCCGCCCTGGTGGCGCTGTTCGCCCCGCTGCTGCCGCAGCTGCTCGAGATCCGCGCCCGCTGGGCCGACTGAGGGGTGACCGCATGACCCCCTGGACCTTGCAGCGCCGCCAGTTTGTGGCGGGCGCTGCCGCCCTGGCCACGGCGGCGCTGGGCGGGTGCGACCGCGCCATGCCGCCGCTGGAAGGCGGCTTCACCGGCATCGACATGGCGCGCGGCCACCAGCTGCGCGAGTGGCTGGCGCGTGGCACCTGGCCCGAGCCCGCCGTGGTGCGGCGCGCGCAGATCATCATCGCGGGCGGTGGTGTGGCGGGGCTGGCCGCTGCGCGCGCGTTGCGCACGGCGGGCGTGCAGGACTTTGCGCTGCTGGAACTGGAAGACACCGCAGGCGGCAACAGCCGGGGCACCGCCGTCAACGGCCTGGCCTGCCCGCAGGGCGCGCACTACCTGCCCGTGCCCGGCGGCGACGCGCGCGAGGTGCAGGACCTGCTGGAAGAACTGGGCCTGCGCCAGCGCGTGGCCGGGCGCTGGCAGTACGACGAACGCCACCTGTGCCACAGCCCGCAGGAGCGCCTGTACTTCGAGGGCGAGTGGCAGGAGGGCCTGCTGCCCGTGCAGGGCGTGGGCGAGGCCACGCTGGCGCAGTACCGCCGCTTTGCGCAGGCGGTGGAGCGTGAGTCGAAGGCCGCGCGGTTTGCCATGCCCGCACTCAAGCTGTGGACCGCCAAGCGCCCGCTGGCACCCAGCCAGCAGGCACTGGATGCGGTGACGTTTGCTGCCTGGCTGGCGCAGGAAGGGCTGGACGATGCCCACCTGCGCTGGTACCTGGACTACTGCTGCCGCGACGACTACGGCGCCGGGGCCGACCGCGTCTCGGCCTGGGCGGGCATCCACTACTTTGCCAGCCGCCACGGTTTTCACGCGCCCGGCGAGGCTGTGGACGAAGCCCGCGAGAGCGTACTCACCTGGCCCGAGGGCAATGGCTGGATCACCCGGCGCCTGGCCGAGCCGCTGGCCAACACGGCCAACGGCGGCGGCCAGCTGCGCACTGGCACCAGTGTGCTGCGCATCACCGAAGGCCGCCACGGCGTGGAGGTAGATGCGTTCAACCACGCCACCGACAGCGTGGAGCGCTGGCAGGCGCCACGCTGCATCGTGGCGCTGCCCGTCTTCGTGGCGGCGCGTGTGGTGCAGAACCCGCCCGCCTTCCTCACCGGGGCGGCCCAGCGCCTGTCGTGGGCGCCCTGGCTGGTGGCCAACATCCACATCCAAAGCCCGCTCACCGACCGCCCCGGCGCTGCGCCGGCCTGGGACAACGTCCTGTACGCCGACCCTACGGCGGGCGGCCTGGGCTATGTGAACGCCGGCCACCAGCGCCTGGACACCCGCGCCACGCTGGCCGGGCCCACCGTGCTTACCTACTACCAGGCACTGGGCGACCGGGCGGACGGCCGCCAGCAGTTGGCCACCCAGCCCTGGCAGCACTGGGCCGACGCCGCCCTGGCCGCCCTGGCCGTGCCGCACCCAGACCTGCGCCAGCGCGCCACGCGCGTGGACATCACCCGCTACGGGCACGCCATGTCCATCCCCACACCGAGTTTGCAGCAGTTTTTGAGTCAAATCGGCCTGGAGCGCAGGTCTTTCATGCCCAAGGTGCTATCAAATGGTGAGCGTGCCGCCTGGTTGCCCACGCCCACCACCGCACGGCTGGCGTTTGCGCATGCCGACTGGTCGGGGTATTCGGTGTTTGAAGAGGCCTTCACGCGTGGGCACGGCGCGGGGCTGGTGGCCGCCGCCGGTTGATGCCTGCGGCGATTCGTACGGGCGGCCCCTGGGGATCCTCTGCACGAATCGAGCGGTAAGTGGGCACTGCGGATCGGGATGGGCTACAAGGCGCAAAACGCAGCAATAGCTGAAGCTATTGCGAGTATTTGCAACGCCGCAGACCGCCCGAGACCGCAGATGCACACGGCGCGGTGATTCGTGCAGAGGGTCCCTAGCCGCGCTGCCCGTCCCACCACATCCCCAGGCACAGCGCAACGCCCACGGCATACAGCAGCCAGGTGGCCGAGACGACATAGGGATAGAACATCAACGCCACGCCCCACCAGCGGGTGCGCGGCTGCTGCGCACGCTTGCCGTGCCAGTACGCCGCCATACCGATCAGGCCAAACAGGATGGCCCCCACGATGTAGGCCGGGCTGGGCAGCTCCAGGCCGAGGGATTGCAATGCAGAGAGGGTTTCCATGGCGGGGTGCGCAGGCTGTGCGGGTGGGGTGAGGCGGGTGTGACTCCTGCCAGCGGTAAAAGGTCCCTGGCAAGGTCCCTGGTGTGTGACTGATTCGGCGTTGCCAGGTTGGGGGCGTTGGAGAACCGCCTTTCATGGCGGTGTCACAGGGCGGCGGCATTGTTCACGGTTTTGGCCCTCTTCACCTTGACCACCATGTCCCGACTGTCCCTGATTGCCGCCTGCGCAGCGCTGCTGTGCGCCGCCGCCACCCCCGCCATCGCCCAGCGGGCCTACCCGGCCACCCTGGCCGGCCACGCCGTGCTGCCCGCCCTCACCGTGATTGCCGCGCCCAAGGACGCGCCGCAAGACCTGCAGGTGGCTGGCAAGTTCACCACCCCCCGCCGCGTGGACGCCGTGGGCAGCGTGATGGGCCAGTCGGGCGGCCGCGACACGGGCGTGTCGCTGCCCTTCCAGGGCCAACCCCTTCAGGGCCACTCGGGCATCAAGCGCATGGCCGACGGATCGTTCTGGATCCTCACCGACAACGGCGCCGGCTCCAAGGCCAACTCGCCCGACTTCATGCTGCACCTGAGCCACTACACCGTAGACTTCAAGAGCGGCCAGTTCAACCGCCTCAAGACCATCTTCCTGCACGACCCCGACAAGAAGATCCCCTTCCGCATCACCCACGAAGGCACCGACAAGCGCTACCTGACCGGCGCCGACTTCGACCCCGAGAGCTTCCAGTTCGCCGGTGGCGCGCTGTGGATCGGCGAAGAGTTTGGCCCCTTCTTGATCAAGGCCGACCTGAACGGCAAGGTGCTGGCCGTGTTCGAGACGCAGGTGGACGGCAAGGTCGTGCGCTCGCCCGACGCGCCCGGCGTGCTCATGCCCGGCGCACCCGACGCCAAACCCACGCCCTTTGAAGTCAAGCGCTCCAAGGGCTACGAAGGCATGGCTTCCAGCAAGGACGGCAGCAAGCTCTACGCGCTGCTCGAAGGCGCGCTGTGGAACGACAGCACCAAGGCCTATGAAAACGTCGGCGGCAAGCAGTACCTGCGCGTGCTCGAATTTGACGTGAAGACCGAGCAATGGACCGGCCGCCACTGGAAGTACGTGCTGGAGGCCAACCACCACGCCATTGGCGACTTCAACATGATCGACAACACGACCGGTTTGATCATCGAGCGCGACAACGGCGAAGGCACGGCCGACAAAGCCTGCGCCGAAGGCCAGAAGCGCACGGACTGCTTCCACGACTTGGCCAAGTTCAAGCGCATCTACAAAGTCGAGCTGAGCGACGCCAACGTGGGCGGCGAGATCCGCAAGGTGGGCTACATCGACCTCATGAACATCCAGGACCCGCAGCGCCTGGCCAAGAAGCCGCTGAATAACGGCGTGCTCACCTTCCCGTTCTTCACCATCGAGAACGTGGACATCGTGGACGGCACGCACATCGTGGTGGGCAACGACAACAACCTGCCCTTCAGCAGCAGCCGCGATCCGAACAAGGCGGATGACAACGAGTTGGTGCTGCTGGAAGTGGGCGAGTTGCTCCGGGCCAAGTAACCCGGCACCAGCGCGCGGTGGGGGCCGGGTGGCAAAATTCCCGGTTCCCCTTCCAACGCTCCACAAGCCGCGCCACCATGTTCACAGGCATCGTCCAAGCCACGGCAGGCATTGCCGCCATCCACGACCGCGCAGGGCTGCGCACGTTCACGCTCGATTTTCCCGAGGGCTTTTGCCAGGACCTGGCCATTGGCGCCAGCGTGGCCACCGATGGCGTGTGCCTCACGGTCACCGAGATCCTGTCGCCCACGCAGGCCAACTTCGACGTGATGCTGCAGAGCCTGAACATCACCACGCTGGGCAGCTACGCGCAGGGCGACCGTGTGAACGTGGAGCGCGCGGCCAAGGACGGCGCCGAGATCGGCGGCCACCCGCTGTCGGGCCATGTGGACTTCACCGGCACGCTCATCGAGCGCCGCGAGTTCGACAACAACCTGGTGTGGCGCGTGGCCGTGCCCGAGGCGTTTCGCCGCTATGTATTCGCCAAGGGCTACATCGCCATCCACGGCGCCAGCCTCACGGTGGCCGAGGTAAACCGGCAAGAGGGCTGGTTCGAGATCTGGATGATCCCCGAGACCCGCCGCGCCACGGTGTTTGAGCACAAGAAGGTGGGTGACCGCCTGAACATCGAGATCGAGCGCAGCACCCAGGTGGTGGTGGACACCGTGCGCGAGGCCGTGCAGGAGAGCCTGGGCCGCCTGCAGCCCGTGCTGGAGGCGTTGTTGAAGGAAAAGGGTCTGTCGCTCGACGACTTTGTGCAGGCCCCGGTGCTGCCGCACTGACCCAGCGAAGTTCTCCCATGTCCGTGGTGGTGCGCCCGCTGGCGCTGAGCGATCTGGCCGACCTGCTGGCCGTGCAACTGGCCTGTTATGGCGAAGGGTTTGTGGAGAGCGGCGATGTGTTTGCCCGCCGCCTCGCCAGTCCCGCCAATTGCTCGCTGGTGCTGGAGCAGGGCGGCGCGGTGTGTGCCTACCTGGCAGCCTACCGCAGCGTGCGCGGCAAGGTCACCCCGCTGCATGGCGACTTTGAAGCCACCGCCCAGCCCGACACGCTGTACCTGCACGACATGGCCGTGCTGCCCGCCCATGCGGGGCAAGGTCTGGCCCACGCGCTGCTGCAGCCCCTGTGGGCGCAGGCCTGCGCAGAAGGGCTGCGGCACAGCGCGCTGGTCTCGGTGCAGGGCTCGCAGGCCTACTGGCAGCGGCAGGGCTATGCGCTGCACCCCTTGCAGGACGCCACCCAGCAGGCCCGCCTGGCCAGCTACGGCGACGGCGCCGTATACATGGCGCGAGCGCTGCAGCTTGTGTAGGCCCACTGTCACCTGCCCTCGTCATAATGCCCGCCATGCCCCATCGCTGGAAACCCAACGTCACCGTGGCCGCCCTCATCGAGCGCGATGGCCGCTTTCTGCTGGTCGAGGAAGAAACCACCGACGGCCTCAAGCTCAACAACCCCGCCGGCCACCTGGACCCGGGCGAGTCGCCCATCCAGGCCTGCGCGCGCGAGGTGCTGGAAGAAACCGCCCACGACTTCGAGCCCACCGCGCTGATCGGCGTGTACCTCAACCGCTTCACCAAGACGCGCACGGGCGACGACACCACCTACCTGCGTTTTGCGTTCGCGGGCAAGCTGGGCACGCACCATGACTGGCGCACGCTCGACACCGGCATCGTGCGTACTCTGTGGCTCACGGTCGACGAGATCCGCGCCTGCCCTGAACGGCACCGCAGCCCGCTGCTGCTGCGCTGCTTGGAGGACTACCTGGCGGGCCAGCGTTTTCCGCTGACGCTGGTGCACACCGATATTTCGGTCACCGAGCCCGCTGCGCAATAGCTCTGCGCGGGCTGGGCGACGCGAGGTCTTGTGGCCTCAGTCCGCCGTCAGCTTGCGTTCCTTGATGATGGTGGCCCACTGGGTCGATTCCTTCTTCATGAAGGCCGTCAGCTCGGCGCGTGTGGTGGGCTGCGGCGTGAGGCCGTGCTTGTTCAGTGCCTCCTTCACGCCCGGGTCGTTCAGCACCTTCACGATCTCCTGGTTCCAGCGGTCCAGCAGCGGCGCAGGCGTCTTGCCGGGGGCCACGAAGGCGTACCAGTTGAGCGCTTCAAACCCCGGGTAGCCCGCCTCGGCCACGGTGGGGATGTTGGGCATGTACGAGGGCCGTGTGAGGCCGGTGGTTGCCAGGGGGATGAGCTTGCCGGCCTCGATGTGCGGTAGCGCGGTGGGCGGCGCGGCAAAGTACGAGGTCACGCGCTCGCCCAGCAGGTCTTGCAGCGCGGGAGCGCCGCCCTTGTAGGGCACGTGGGTCATGTCGATGCCTGCGCGCTGGTTGAACAATTCGCCCGCCAGGTGCGATGCCGAGCCCGCGCCGGTGGAGGCAAAGTCCACGCTGCCGGGCTTCTTCTTGGACAGCTGCACAAACTCGGCCAGCGTCTTCACGCCCGCACCCTTGTGCACCACCAACACGTTCGGAAAGTTCACGCCCCCCGACACCGCGGTCAGGTCCTTGAAGGGGTCGTAGTTCACCTTCATCAGGTGCGGCGCAATGGTCAGCGGCCCCACGGACCCGAGCAGCAGCACCGAGCCATCTGCGGGCGCATTGGCCACGAACTGGTGGGCAATGTTGCCGCCCGCACCGCCCTTGTTGTCCACCACCACCGACTGACCGATGTTCTCGCCCAGCTTCTTGGCGATGAGGCGCGCCGCCGCATCCGCCGCGCCGCCTGCGGCAAAGCCCACGACCAGCGTGACGGGCTTTTTGGGCGGGAAATCCTGCGCGTGGGCTGCGCCAGACAGCGTCGCGGCAGCGGTGGCGAGTGCCAGCGCGCTCATCAAGAGGGTGCGTTTTTTCATGGGGGTCTCCTTCATCGTGGGTGGTGGGGTGCGGGGATCAATCGGAACCGAGGCCGATGGGGTTGGGCTGGCGCTTCTCCACCGCGTGGCGCAGAAGCGAAGCGGTGCGGAAGATGCCGTGCGCAAACTTGCCGTAGGGCATGGTGGCAAACAGTGCCATCACCGCGCCCAGGTGCAGGCACAGCAGCAGCGGCAAGGCGGCGGTGCCGCGCGCGGCCCACAAGGCCAGGCCGCTGGTGGCGGTGAGGAACAGCAGGGCGATGAAGGCGCGGTCCATGGGCTTTTGCGCGGCGTCGCCATGTTGTGGGTGGCGGCGCAGGTTCAGCCGCCACAGGCCTGCGGTGCCTACGGTCAGGCTGATGCCGCCCGCACCGCCCAGCAGCTTGGGCAGGCTGGGCAAGTCGTACGGTGCGGGCAAGGCCAGCAGGTAGTGGTACAGCGTGGCCACGCTGGTGGCGGCGAAGCAGAGCATGAACCCGTAGAACGTGAGGTGGTGCATGCGCCGGCGCGACAGGGTGTAGGCATCGTCCTCGTTGTGGCAGCCATCGCCGTGGCCGCCGTCCAGGTACTTGAGGCGCAGCACGGCATCGGTGGCCTCGGCGGTGGCGGGGGCGCTCAGCGGCGCACCGCTTGTCGCGGGCGTCACGTCGCGCCAGAAGCGGCGCACGCCCAAGCCCAGCGCCAGCACGGCAAACAGGAACACGGGTGCGAACAAGCCCACCAGCAGGTTGTGCGGAAAGATTCCATAGAAGCCGCCCACGGGGGCCATCCACAGCGCCGCCAGGCCTTGCCCGTGCAGCCCCACGGCCAGCAGCAGGAACAGCGTGAGCCCTGCCACCAGCGCCAGCGCCAACGTGAGGCCGTTGCGCTGGTAGAGCTGGCCCAGTGCGGGTGGCCAGGCGTAGTCGGCATAGGTCTGGCCGCGCACCTGGGCCATGGCCTGTGGAATGTTCACCGCAAACTCGTGCGGTGGCGCGTACTGGCAGGCATGCAGGCAGGCGCCGCAGTTGTGGCACAGGTTGGCGATGAAGTGGATGTCGGCCTTGCCGAACTCCAGCCGCCGCGTCATGGCCGGGAACACGGCGCAAAAGCCTTCGCAGTAGCGGCAGGCGTTGCAGATCTGCAGCTGGCGCGCCACTTCGGTTTCGGGCGCAGACAGCACGATGTCGCCGTTCGCCAGCGCCCGGGCGTTGCGCGTCAGGGCCTCAAGCGTTTGCATGATTTGCTCCTTGTTTTGTAGCGTTTGAGGCATGTGCAACTAGCGCTACTGGCCGTTTGGAGGCTAAAGCTGCCTGCGTGCCCGCAATGCGGCCAAACGCGGTGCCAATGCTCATGCCCACGCCGGCGGTGTAGCCCTTGCCCAGCACATTGCCGGCCATCATTTCGCCCGCCACAAACAGGTTGGGGCTGGGCTGGTCGTTGAAGCGCACGGCAGCCGTGTCGTCGGTGTGCAGGCCCAGGTAGGTGAAGGTGACGCCGGGCTTGAGCGCATAGCCGTAGAACGGCCCGGTGTCGATGGGCCGCGCCCAGTGCGTCTTGGCGGGTGCCACGCCTTCGGTGTGGCAGTCGTCCAGCGTGGTGTGGTCAAACTGGCCCACGCGGCAGGCGGCGTTGTAGGCATCGAGCGTGCCGGTGAACGTGTCCACGGGCAGGCCGAGCTTTTGCGCCAGCTCGGGCAGCGTATCGGCCTTCACGCCCGGGAACACGGGCGGCATGAAGCGGCCGATGGCCTTGCTGTCGATGATGGAGTAGCCGATCTGCCCCGGCTGCTGCGCCACTAGGCGGCCCCAGATGGCATAGCGCTTGGGCCAGAAGTCCTCGCCCTCGTCGTAGAAGCGCTCGCCGTTACGGTTGACCACCACGCCCAGCGACACGCAGTCGATGCGCGTGCAGATGCCGCCGTCGTACAGCGGCGCACGTGCGTCGATGGCCACCATGTGGGCCTGCGTGGGGTCGCCGATGCGGTCGGCGCCGTGGTCGTCGAGCAGGTGCTTGAGCAGCACGCCCTTGTTGTAGGCCGTGCCGCGGATCAGGAAGTTGTCGGCCGGCCACTCGCCGCGTTCGTTCTGGCCCCAGGCTTCGCGCAGCCATTCGCGGTTCGATTCAAACCCGCCGGCGGCCAGCACGCAGCTCTTGGCGGCAATGCGCTCGCCGCTCGCCAGGTGCGCGGCGATGAAGCGGCGGCCATCCATCTCGATGCGCTGCACGGGCGCTTCGTAGCGCACCTGCACGCCCAGCTGCTCTGCGCTGCGGTAGTAGGCGTTGACCAGCGCCTTGCCGCCGCCCATGAAGAATGCGTTGGTGCGCGCCACATGCAGCGTGCCCGCCAGCGCGGGCTGAAAGTGCACGCCGTGGTGGCGCATCCAGGGCCGGCAGGTGCTCGACTCGCGGATCACCAGGCGCGCCAGGTGCTCGTTGGTGAGGCCGCCCGTTACCTTGAGCAGGTCTTGCCAGAACTCTTCTTCGGGGTAGGCATCGACCAGCACGTCCTGCGGCGCGTCGTGCATGCAGCGCAGGTTGCGGGTGTGGGCCGAATTGCCGCCGCGCCAGGCGCGTGGGGCCGATTCGAGCAGCAGCACACTGGCACCGGCCTCGCGCGCCATCAGGGCGGCGCACAGGGCGGCATTGCCGCCGCCGATCACCAGCACATCGACCACAGCATCGCCGCTCATGGGCGGTGGCTCCAGGCCATGCGCCGTGCGCGGGGGAATGAAGAAAGGGTTGTGGGGCCCATGGGGTGTCTCCTGGCGCGGTCGCCGTGTCGTTCATCGGGGTGATGGCGACTGTAGGGAGACGCAGACCCGCTGTGCAGCAGGTTCAGGTCATGGGGGTATCACGGATCGTGATGGCTGAGGGGCGCTCAAGCGCAGGCGTCCTGCCCACCGATCCATGTCGTGCCAAACCACTGGCCAGTCGTCACCAGGTCGCGCACACAGTCCGTCAGCACCACGCGCGCTGCCAGCGCGGCGGGCGAGAGCTCTTCGTCGGGCAGGCTGCACAGTAAATTGACGCGGCGCGCGGGCGCGTCGGTGAGGCGTGCGCACTGAAAGCGCTCGGACGCATCCGGGTAGCGGCCCATGGCCGCCCAGGGCTGCACGGTGGAGCCCAGGCCGGCGTCCACGGCGGCCATCACCATGGCAAGCGAGTCCACCTCCAGCACCACGTGCGGCGCCACGCGGTCACGGGCAAAGGCGGTGTCCAGCGTGCTGCGCAGGCCGTGTGGGCCGGTGGGCAGGATCAGCGGCTCCTGTACCAGCTCAGCGACGGTGATGGTTTCCGGCAGCTGCCGGCCATGGGGGTTGCCGGGGCCCTCCCCTCGGTCACGGGCGCAGATGAGGAACAGGTCCTCCTCCAGCAGCGGCGCCATGTCCCAGCGGCGCGCGCCGGCGGCCTGCTGCGCCTGGTGCAGGCGGGTGTCGAACAACACGGCCAGGTCCAGCTCGCGCGCATGCAGCATGGCCGTGAGGTGGCCCGACATGCTCTCCACCATGTGCAGCCGCACGTCGGGGTAGCGTGTGCGCATGGCCTGCATCAGCGGCAGGCCCAGCACGCCCGAGGTGGTGGGCGCCAGGCCCACGGTGACAGTGCCCGACAGCCGCGCCTGCTGCGCCGCGCGCACGGCCTGGTCGGCATGGCGCAGGGTGAGCTGCGCCTCGCGAAAGAACGCCAGCCCCGCCTCGGTGGGCGTGACGCCGCGCGGCGTGCGCTGCAGCAGCCGCGTGGCCAGCTCGCTCTCCAGCCGGGTGATCTGCTGGCTGAGCGCAGACTGCACCACGTCCAGGTCCAGCGCAGCGCGGCTCATGGAGCCCTGCTCCACCACACGCACGAAATAGCGCAGTTGTCTCAGTTCCATGGCGCCCTTTTGGTCATGCGGCACTGTACTCCGGCGTGTCCGTTGCTCCCGGGAACGCAAATACACCGGTGCCGCCACTCGCACCTGACTCGTTGGCGACTGCGTGCGGCGCGCGCAACGCAGCACTTTCAGCAGGCTGACGCCGTTGCTCCGGGTAAACACGCAGTCCGCGCATCCGGGGCCCGTCAATTCCCTGTGGAAGCTGGGGACTTGAAATTATTTGCACCGCCGGTGGACTGCATTTCAAGAGCGCCCCAAGCGCTTTCCCGAAGAATCCGCCGGCGAGCTGGCACAGGCGAATGCTGCGCCCGCATCTTTTCACTTCAACCCTTTCCGAACGGAGACAGGCCATGATCTGGCAACAAATCTACAACCCGGCGGGCAATATGGTTGTGTCCACCGCACTGGCTGCGATCCCGGTGATCATCATGCTGGCCGCCCTGGGGTTCTTTCACATCAAAGCCCACATTGCTGCGGGCATGGGGCTCGTCGCAGCGCTGGTGGTGGCCATATTTGCCTATGGCATGCCTGCCGACATGGCCGGTCGCGCGGCTTTGTATGGCGGCTTCACGGGGCTGCTGCCGATAGGCTGGATCGTGTTGAACATCATCTTTCTGCACCAGCTCACGGAGCAGAACGGCAGCTTCAAGGTGCTGCAGGACTCGCTGTCCAACATCACCGAGGACCGCCGCATTCAGCTGTTGCTGATTGCGTTTTGCTTTGGTGCGTTCTTTGAGGGCGCCGCTGGCTTCGGCACGCCCGTGGCGGTCACTGCCGCCATCCTGATCGGGCTGGGTTTCTCGCCGCTGGCGGCCTCGGGTCTGTCGTTGATTGCCAATACGGCCCCCGTGGCGTTCGGTGCCCTGGGCACGCCGGTGATCACCCTGGCCAAGGTGCATGGCTACGACCTGATGGAAGTGACGGCCATGATCGGCCGCCAGTTGCCCTTCTTCTCGGTGCTGGTGCCGTTCTGGCTGATCTGGGCATTTGCGGGGCGCAAGGCCATGTGGGAGATCTGGCCTGCCATTCTGGTGGCTGGTGTGTCGTTTGCCATTCCGCAATTCCTGGTCTCCAACTACATCGGCCCCGAGCTGGTGGACATCATTGCGGCCATCATCTCCATGGCGAGCCTGATCGCGTTCCTGCGCGTGTGGCAGCCCAAGAAGATCTGGACCTCGCCTTCCATGCGGGGCCACGACCCGAGCGCTGCCGAAGCCAAGCCTGCACAGCCGGTCGTTCGCTACTCGCGCGCCCAGCTGATCAACGCCTGGATGCCCTGGCTGATTCTGTCGGTGTGTGTGTTTGTCTGGGGGCTGCCATCGGTCAAGGCAGCGCTCAATGGCATCTTCGCCCCGGCTTTCCCCATGGACGGGCTGCACAACCTCATTGAGAAGATGCCTCCCGTGGTGCCCAAGCCCACCAAGGAAGGCGCGGTCTACACGCTGAACCTGCTGTCGGCCACCGGCACGGGCATCTTGCTGTCTGCACTGATCAGTGCCCTGCTGATGCGCTATAGCCCGGTCGCCATCGTCGGCACGTTCTTCCGCACCATCTGGCTGGTGCGCTATTCGCTGCTGACCATCGTGCTCATGCTGGCGCTGGGCACGCTCACCCGCTACTCGGGCACGGACACCACCCTGGGACTGGCATTCGCGAACACCGGTGTGCTGTATCCCTTCTTCGGCACCCTGATGGGGTGGCTGGGTGTGGCGCTGACCGGGTCCGACACGGCCTCCAACGTGCTGTTTGGTGGCATGCAGAAGGTGGCTGCCGAGCAGCTGGGCCTTTCGCCCAATCTCATGGGCGCTGCCAACAGCTCGGGCGGTGTGATGGGCAAGATGATCGATGCGCAGTCCATCGTCGTGGCCTCCACCGCCACCCGCTGGTTCAACCACGAAGGGGACATCCTGCGCTTCGTCTTCTTCCATTCGATCGCGCTGGCGTGCTTGGTCGGGCTGCTGGTCACCCTGCAGGCCTACGTATGGCCCTTCACGTCGATGGTGGTGCGATAGCGGTTGGGTGCGTGGACATCCCTTCCCGCCGCTCCACGGCGGGTATTCCGGGCGCAACGAGGGTGGTAGCAATGCGCCGGGGATAATCGGGGGATGAACAAACACAGGGTCGTTGTTGGCCTGTCCGGCGGGGTGGACTCGGCCGTGACCGCCTACCTGCTCAAACAGCAGGGCCACGAGGTCGTCGGCATCTTCATGAAAAACTGGGAAGATGACGACGACAGCGAATACTGCTCGTCCAACATCGACTTCGTGGACGCAGCCGCGGTGGCCGACGTGATCGGCATCGAGATCGAGCATGTGAACTTCGCGGCCGACTACAAGGACCGCGTGTTCGCGGAGTTCCTGCGCGAGTACCAGGCGGGCCGCACACCCAACCCCGATGTGCTGTGCAACGCAGAGATCAAGTTCAAGGCTTTTCTGGACCACGCCATGCGGCTGGGGGCGGAGAAGATCGCCACCGGGCATTACGCCCGCGTGCGCCAGAACGCCACATCTGGCCTGTTCGAGCTGCTCAAGGGACTGGACCCGAGCAAGGACCAGAGCTACTTTCTGCACCGCCTGAACCAGGCCCAGCTGTCCAAGACGCTGTTCCCCGTGGGCGAGCTGCACAAGACCGAGGTGCGCCGCATAGCCGAGGAAATTGGCCTGCCCAACGCCAAGAAGAAGGACTCCACCGGTATCTGCTTCATCGGTGAGCGGCCGTTCCGTGAATTTCTCAACCGCTACATCAGCCATGCGCCCGGCCCCATTCTGGATGACCGGGGACGCAAGCTGGGCCAGCACGTGGGCCTGAGTTTCTACACGCTGGGCCAGCGCCAGGGGCTGGGCATTGGCGGAGTGAAAGAAAAGGGCGCACAGCGGGGTGGCGGTGCGCACGAGCCCTGGTTCGTGGCGCGCAAGGACCTGGAAAAAAACACGCTGCGCGTGGTGCAGGGGCACGACCACCCGTGGCTGCTGTCACACCGTCTGGTGGCGCAGGACGTGAGCTGGTGCGCCGGTCATACGCCCACACCCGGCGCCTATGCCGCCAAGACGCGCTACCGCCAGCAGGATGCCGCTTGCACGCTGGAGGCCGCGCCGGACGGTTTTGGGCTTCAGTTCCCCGAAGCCCAGTGGGCCGTGACGCCGGGGCAGAGCGCAGTGCTGTACGACGGCGACGTGTGCCTGGGTGGCGGTGTGATTGCGAGCGTGGTGTGATGCCAGAGACTCCCCAGGTGCCTGCCGACGCTGGGACCTGTGGGGAGTCTCCGCTGAAGGTGCCCCCGGGCCGGCCCCTGGTTGACCTTCGGCGCCGTCGCCTGGCCGCTGGATGTCTGGCCTGGCCGGTGGTGGTTGCGGCTGCGCCGCCGCCCCTGCATGAGCCTGCGCCCCGGTGTCCCGCGTGGCCTTTGTGGGATGCCTTTCTGGCGCGTTTTGTGCAAGACGATGGGCGTGTGATTGATGACCAGCACCAGACGCGCTACACCACCTCCGAAGGGCAGGCTTATGCCTTGTTTTTCAGTCTGGTGGCCAATGAGCGAGGCCGTTTTGACACGCTGCTGCGCTGGACAGAGCGCCATCTGGCGGCGGGGGACCTGACAGCGCGTCTCCCGGGATGGCGCTGGGGGCGGCACGACAGTGGCGAGTGGATGCTGGTGGATGCCAACCCTGCGTCGGACGCAGACCTGTGGCTTGTCTACACCTTGCTGGAGGCAGCCCGCTTGTGGAACATGCCGAGTTACGGCCAGTTGGGGCACTCGTTGCTGGCGCGCATTGAAGCCTCGGAGCTGGTGCGGCTGCCGGGCCTGGGCTGGATGCTGCTTCCCGCCCCCCAGGGCTTTCAGACAGACACAGCCCGCTGGCGTTTCAATCCGAGCTATCTGCCGATCCACCAGTTGCGCTATTTGGCCGCGCTGCGTGGCGAAGGCCCCTGGGCTGAGATCACCACCAACACGCTCGCCATGCTACGTGCCATGACACCCCATGGCTTCGTGCCCGATTGGGTCGAATACAGTGAGCACCGAGGCTGGCATGCCACTGCCGCCAGTCCGGCATTGGGCAGCTATGACGCGATTCGTGCGTATCTGTGGGCGGGTTTGGTGCATGGGGCCGACCCTGCCCGCCCTGAACTGTTGAAAGGGCTGCGGGGGATGCGGGACTGGCTCGCTGCTGGCAATGCCCAGCCGCCGCAGAAGGTTCGCACGGACGACGGCTCTGGCCTCGGAGTGGCGCCGCCCGGTTTTTCTGCCGCACTTCTGCCGTACTTGAAGGCGCACGGGGCGACGGCGCTGCTCCAGGCACAGCAGGCGCTTGTGGTGCGTTCAACGCGGCAGGCCGCACCAGCCGCCCGTCCCTCCCTTGGCTGCCCTGCCTCGCGCTTTGCGACGGGGTTGCTGGGAAACCCTCCGACCTACTATGACCAAGTGCTGGCGTTGTTCGCGCAAGGGGCTCTGGAGGGTCGCTATCGATTCAGCGCTGAGGGTGCGCTGCAGACCCCCTGGCGGTAAACGCACCAGCCTATCGCACGAGCGATGCAGACAGTCCGACGTATGGCGTGCTTTTGCCATCCTTGGGCCGTGCCTGGCCGGCATTGACTTCCAGAAACCAGCCAGATCCCATGCTGCGACCCGCGAACACCCCCGTTTGCCGGGTGCGGTAGTCCTTGCCCTCGGACAGCGTGGCCTCGAGCCCCAGGCGCCATTCGGTGTCGCCGGGTCGAACGCCCATGCGCGCTCGGGTAAAGCTGCTTTGGGTGCCTGCACTGTACGACGCGAGAACGTCGGCGTCCCACCGGGGGGTGAGCAGATAGCGCGCGGCGACTTGTGGTGTCAGGGTGACGCGGGTGCCGTGTTGACCGTCTGCCCGGACTGCGGCCGGGCGCAGGTGGGTATTGCGCAGGCCCAGAGAGAGCGACACGTCGCCTTTGAAGCGCTCGGTGTCCCAGGCGTACCCCCAGCCGCTCTCAATGCCCGCAGCACCGGCTTTCGCCTCGGTGGGTACTCCCGCCACCGTGGTGTCGTATTGGTAGGTCAGCCAGCTCGCCACGGTTTTCTGGAACCAGCCTTGGCCCACCTGCGCGCCCTCCAGGGGGACGATCTGCCCGGCATAGGTGTAGGTACCTGCTGAGGACCCCTGGCTACCCCCGATGTAGAGCTTTGGCGCAGCGTCTTGTGCCGATGCCAAGGGGCCCGCACAGGACAGCCCGATCAACAGGAGATACCGATGCAGGTGGTGGCTCATGCCTTGCTCCCGGATGCACGCTGGGTTTGTACCGGCAGATTGCGCTGCCGATAGCGGGCCAGCACCGTGCGCGTGAGTCCGACCAGCGAGGCGATCAGGGCCAGCACAATGCCCAGCGACCACCAGGGGTACTGCGAAACCCACAGGCCGATGCTGCCGCGCAAGGCGTAGGCGCTGAAGGGTGTGTCCTCCGAAATCACCGTCTTCACGGGTTCACCCGGCCGCCAGAACGCCATGCCACCGCGCAGTTGGCCCCATGGGCCATACCCCACCACATCATGCAGGGCTGCCTGCAGTTCTTCGGGGTTGGCCGCGGTGAACACCGTCAGGGGCTGGTTGCCATCAAACACGGTGGTGGCAATGGCGTGTTGTGTGGGGGCATCGTTGATCGCTACGGCGGCACCCAGCACCAGGGGGCGTGCTGCCGAGCCCTCGATGAGTTCGCGCAGCTGCATCAGGGTGTCATTGCCTTCGATCACCGGGACTCTGACGGATTGCATCAGGGGCACATTCAGCAAGAGGCTGCTGGCGGTGTTCAGTCCTGCCCGCTCTCGTACGTTCTCCGGCAGGCGTTCCATGGCCCCGACCCAGAGGCGGTTGGTGGCTTTCTCGTCCTGGCCGACCTGGAAAGAGGTGCGCAACAAGGGGGTTCGCAGCACCTGTACCAGCTTGGCCATGAGCGTGAGGCCGGCCCCCACAGTCGGGTCCTGTGCATCGGTCAGCTGCACCGCCATGCCGTCACCCAGAGGCGGAATCGGAGAGCCGCGCCCGTCGCGGGCGATCAGCCCCAGGTCGGGACGCAGGAGCGGGCTGCCCCCGAAGTTCTGCACCGTGCTGTCGTCATAGATCGTGGTGGCGAGATTGCCCAGGAAGAATGGCTTGCACTCCCCACCATTGGATTGGGGCACCAGCACAGGCTGCAGCTCCAGGGTGTTCCAACCCATGCGCAATGACCCGGTGGGAAGGCTCACGGCGTAGTTGGTGTACACGCCGCCCGCAGGGTTATTCAGTGGTATGGAGCCATGCATGACCCCATTGGCGACCACATTGAGGGCCGACTGTGCCGACATGCCGCTGCCGTAGGCAAGGTGCAGTCGCACCTGCATGCGCCCTTGCCAATTGGAGTTCCAGAAACGGAGGCTTGCGTTGCCGGTGGGCAGGCCGCTGTAAGTGGTGGTGGCGTACCCCAGGGCGCTCAGCGGCTGCGCATGGGTTGATGCGTCCTGGGCGTCAGCTGCCTCGCGCAGATCCTTTGGCGATGGCAGCTTGAGATCACGCACTGCGACCCACGCCTTGCCCGGCCAGGGCATGCGCTGCATGGCAAAGGCCGTGGCTGCCGTCGGGAGTTCTGCTTCGGTGGCTGCCGCGAGGATCACGACAAAGCGAGTGGGGTCCTCTGGCAAGGTACGTACGGCGACCACCGGTCCGGAGTCCGTGGGCGTCCCCAGCCCCTGGAGATAGGCACCGAGGTTGTCGAAGGTGCCCAGTACCACGGCCGCCCGGGCCTGGGGTGGCAAAGCGGTGCCCAGCTCGGCCGGTGTCGCCGGAAACCGTGCACTGGAAATGCGGACGGGCACGTAGTCATAGCGGTGTCCGACCCCCTGGGCGACGAGTCCTGCAGCGCTGAGCACCGCGCCTTCCGGCGCCTTGGCCGTGAGGATGGCGACGGGGGCGGGATCGGCAAACACCGCCTTGTCAAACAAGGCATCGAGCCTGTCGAGCCTTGCTGGCAAGGCCTTGGGGGTGGCCGATACGACGAACTGTGATTCCCGCAGGTGGATGTCCGTCCACAGTTGGGAGGCCATCGGGTATTCACATGTGCTGGCATAGTGCTGTGCAACACTGATTTGCACTTCGTTGAAGCCCTCGCGCAGAGCGCTCAGCGGGAGACTGATGGAGTGACGGAAGTTCTCTTCACTGCCACTCAGTCCCAACTGCCGGACCACACGGCCGTTGACTGCGATTTCCAGTTGTGACGAGGCCGTCAATGAACGCGAGGCCGTGCCTGAGAGTTCGAGTCGCACGTCCTGTGCCTGCACGAGCGCCGGCAGGGGGAGCGACAGCTTCATGCTGGAGGCCACGCCCGCCAGGCGGTAGGGTCTGTCTTCCCCCTTCAGCCGCGACAGCGGGATCGTGAATTCTTTGCCATCGGTGCGCTCTTGCGGGGCTTGCGCCCTGGGCTCACCCGGGCGCTTGGTGTCTGCGATGGCGGTCAATGGCGCCAGCACCAAGGGCAACAGAACGGCAAACCGGGTCGCCCTGAAGGCATGGCGGTGATGGAGCATGGGCGCGGCGAGATGCATCATGAAGAGTTTTTGGGAGAAAGCAGAATGCGCGCTGCGGCAAGCGTGCGATGGGCTTGCTGCTGCACCAGGAAAATCAGATGGCCCAACCCTTGGGTGAGGGCGAAGCGGATAACTGCCAACAAGCCGCCCAGCACGCTCCGTCCTGCGTGCCGGCGCTGGTTGTTCTGTACCAGCGTATCGCTGGAGCCAAAGGCCAGATCGATGGCAAGACGCTCCTGGGCTTGCCTGCCGTGGCTGTATTTGAGCCCAAGGCTGAACTCCTGGCTGTTGATGTGCCTGAAGGATTGCAGGTGGCCCTGCAGGCGACCGGGCCGGCCATGCAGGGTGATCTCGATGGGGCTGCCTGGCTGGATGTCGGGCGTGGTCTTACCGGGTGGATATCGCAGCTTTACGGCGAGGCCAGACGCGGACGCATTGGTGGTGGTTCCTTCGAACGTCTGCCCGGCGATGTGCGCCGTGATGGGTTCCTCATGGCGCAGCCTTGGTTCTGATCGCAACTGGCGGCGCTCGAACGTGATCCCCAGGACCCCGAGCAGCAGCACCGTGTCCAGGACGGCCCAGAACAACACAAAGCTGATGGCGCCGACGTTCCAGGGCTCACTCGATATGCGCAGCACCCCGAACCCCACGCCCAGGACGGTCAGAATCAGCAACACGTAGAACGGCCAGGCCAGCGAGGAGATGAAGTTCTGGTTGAGCACTTCGCCCTTGGGCGTCACCTTGAACGACGGGGAGCGCGGTTTGCGTATCACCTCCGCGAGACCCTGCAGCACGTAGACCGATTGGACGATTTCGTACAGCTGCGACATGAAGGGCCAGCGCACCCGACCGTAGAAAAACTGGGTGGAAACCAGCGATGCGATCAAAGCCGGTACGGAATAGGCCAGCAGCTGCGGCGCGGTGGTGTCACACAGGTTGATGCCGAACATCAGGTACGCCGGAGGGGCGAGCAGCATGATCACCCGGGCCCCTGCAAAGCCCCAGTAGAAGGCAAAGTTGGTATAGAGAAGGCGCTGCGTGAAGGTCAGGTGAGGCTGCTTCCAGGGGTTTTTCAGCAGAAAGATCTGGAGCATGCCTTGGCCCCAGCGGACGCGTTGCACGATGAAGCCTGAGTAGGTCTCCGGTTGCAGTCCCGACACCATGGGGCGGTTGTAATAAGCAGACTTGTATCCGAGGGAAAGTGCATCGAGGGTGGTCTCTGCATCTTCGGTGATGGTCTGACCCGACACGCCGCCGAGCTTGTCAATCACACTGCGCCGTAGCACCGCAGCCGAGCCGCAGAAGAAAGACGTGCCCCAAAAATCCAGGCCCGGCTGCATCACGTCATAGAACAACTCGTTTTCGGCCGGCGAGTTCTCGAAGGTGTCCAGGTTCCGCTCTACGGGGTCTGGGCTGACGAAGTTGTGGGGGGTTTGCAGCACAAAAAGCTGGGGATCCGCCAGAAAGAACCCCACGGTGCGCTGCAGAAAGTCTGCCGCTGGAATGTGATCGCAATCCAGAATGAGCAGCAACTCGCCCTGTGTGCTGGACAACGCGCTGTTGATATTGCCAGCCTTCGCATGCAGGTTGCGCTCGCGGGTGAGGTAGCCCGCACCGAACTGGCGCGCAATCAATTGGAGCTCTTGCGCCCGCTCATGCGCGGCAGCGGCTTTGGCGGGGTTCTCGTCGTTGAGTTTTTGTGCTGTTCCGCCATCGTCTAGAACATACACATGCAGCTTGTGGCGCGGGTAGTGCATCTGCGTGGCTGCAATGACCGTGGGTCGGAGAATGTCAGGATCTTCGTTGTAAGTGGGTATGTAGATGTCTACATGGGGCAAAACATCCTCATCGTCAGGCAACGGTATCGAATGACGGGCAAATGGTTCGCTGTTTATGAAAAAGCCGAAAAGCATGTTCACAAAACCATAGCCTTCGGCGGCGAATAGCAGCAGCCCGCACACCATGGAGAGGAGCCCGAACTGCAGAGGTAACGAATCGGTCGCGCGCCAATGCATGTAACGCAATGACAGAAAGGTGCACAGCATGATGATGGTCAACCGCGCGAGGCGCCGCCGCCGGGGGTCTTGCGCACGTCGGCCAAGCAAGTAGCAACCGCCCAGGACCGTGAGTAGCGCTGCGGAAATCAGCACCTGTGCATGCTGTGTCGTTGGAATCAGAGACAGATAGACAAATACAACCGCGGACAGACACCAAATCGCCAGCTCTAAGCGCCGGGCGTGTGTGTGAAAGAACGCTGGAAAGAGCGTTCCCGGATGCTTGTCAGCCTGCATAAGAAAACCACATGGAGACAGAAGAATGGGTTGTACGGGCTTTTGAGCGCAACAGATTCAATCGGCGTATTTTTTTAGAAGAGGTCCGTGGCTCGTGCGGCGACTTGTCCCGTCGCTGCGTCCAAATCCTTGGCGTCCACAGCCGCCGCAGGGTTTGATTCCGAGTTCGCAAACCGTGATTGTCCCTGCAATTCAATAGATAAAAACTATTACAAAATAAAACAACGGGCAGAAACTCATGATGCTCGTCAAGGGGCGATCTGTCGCTCGTACTTGCGCGGAAAGTCCTGCAATGGCTGTAAAGGTCGCGTCCTTGCGGCTATCAGGGGCTTATTCCCCGTTTATCTGCCTTATTGGGTGCTCGACTAACCAGCCGTCTTTCTTTTGAGCGCAAGAAGTAAGCCCGCTTGTGCAGGGGCGAACAGAAAGCGGAAGGACTGGAAGGCGCATGTGGCGGCCTGTGGGCGAGAACACTTGGTTGTTCTCCACAACGGGGCGAGCCGGGCTGCCGTTGGGGTCACCGCGTATGCGCAGTGACGTCAGTCTTTCAGCGCGGAGATGAGCGCAATGACCCACGCCCACTGCGGGAGGAGCGCACCCCGGGCGCTGCCCCTCCCTCCCTCTCTCTTTTTATGAATCAGTGCCGCGTTTCAGGCTGCAGCGGCCTGGAGCTTGTCGTCCGTGCGGCGCAGGGTGCGATTTACCCAGGCCCCGCCGGCGCCCGCCAGCGTCAGCAGGATCGCCAAGATCCACATGCCAGCACCGCTGAGCGATTGCGCACTGGACTGAGCTTCCGCAAGCAGCCGCTGGCGGGTGGTTTCGTACGCGATGATGGGTTGACCATTGGTAACAACTTCGTAGGTGATGTTGCTGTCATCGCCGTCAAACAGCGCCGAGATCTTTTCGTCGATGAGGTTGCCCACCAGCGTGGAGGGTGTGCTGTGGTCGATGCGCAGCTTGCGCTCAGCGCCACCTGCCTCCGGGGTGACTGTGACTTCGTAGTACTTCTGCGTGGCCCGGCGCTTGCGTTTGACGGTGATCTCGGCTGCGCTGGTGACTGTGCCTGACAGGGCCTCCAGTTGCTCGCGTGGTTTGTAGGCATGGTCGCCTTCGGCTTTCCAATGGCTCCACACCGACATGCCGATGAGTCCCGGGCCCGCGATCAGCAGCAGCCACGCGTAGCCCGTGGTGAATATCAGTATTTTTCGGACGAAACCTGGCACGAAACTCCCTCCCTCGTTGTTGCTGTGTTCTGGCCGCTGGCCCATCGAGGGGCTCTGTGGCGGACGGCGCTTCGTTGCAAGATGCAATCGATGAAACGCAGGGGGATGATCTGTGACTGCAGTGGCGTTCAGGTTTCAAAATGTAGTGTGTCGCGTGGATGCCGCAGTGCTGCCACCAGTGTGCTTGGCGGATTGCGTGGTCCTGGTGTAACCGGTGCTCGGCAAGCGGGTCGCGTTCTGCTGCTTGCCGCCCATGCCGTCAGGGGGCGATGGTGGCGATTGGGGGGCGACCCCAAAAAGAGCAGGGCCCCGTAGAGGGGCCCTGTCAGGAGCAGGCTCAGAACACCCTGGGTGCCTGCCCGCGCCGAGAAATCGAGACGCGCCGAATCGGATCGGCGATCAGAACGGAATATCGTCATCCATGTCGTCAAAGCCCGATGCGGCGCGGGGCGCCTGGGCCACAGGGGCAGGCGCGGGGCGTTGTGCTGGGGCTGCCATGGGGCGTGGCGCGGGCGCAGCACGGCGGGGCGCCTGGTCGTAGCCCCCTTGGTCGCCACCACCATAGCCACCGCCGTCGTCGTAGCCGCCACCTTGCTGGCCGCCACCCTGACCGCCCATGCCTTGGCGGCTGCCCAACATCTGCATCTGGTCGGCGCGGATCTCGGTGCTGTACTTTTCAACGCCGCTCTGGTCGGTCCATTTGCGAGTGCGCAGGCTGCCTTCCACATACACCTGCGAACCCTTGCGCAGGTATTGGCCGGCGATTTCGGCGAGGCGGCCGTTAAAGACCACGCGGTGCCACTCGGTGGCTTCCTTCATTTCGCCGGACTGTTTGTCTTTCCACTTGTCGGTGGTGGCAATCGTCACGTTGGCCACCTGGTCGCCACTGGGGAAAGTGCGCATTTCAGGGTCGCGGCCCAGGTTGCCGACGATGATGACTTTGTTTACGGATGCCATGGTGCTGTCTATGCCTTAAAGAGATGAAAGCGCCGGATTTGGGGAGAGATTCCAGGCGCCAAACGCGCCATTGTGCCGCAACCAAGGAGCAATGGAACCCCCGAAGGGGCCTCCGTACCTGGGGCTCAGTGCCCGCCGCGTCCTACCGGGCGCAACGGCCAGGTCAGCACCAACCACAGGGCCGTGAGCGCCGTGGTCACCGCAAACAGGCCCGGAGCGCCCGCCCACTTGACCAGCGCGCCACCCAGCGCACCGCCCGCAAACAGGCCCAGCGACTGCAGGGTGTTGTAACTGCCCAGTGCGGCGCCGCGCAGGTGGGCTGGTGCCATGCGCGACACCAGGCTGGGCTGGCTGGCCTCCAGCGCATTGAACCCGCAGAAAAAGACGAACAGCAGCGGCCCCAGTACCCACAGCGTGGCCGGCATGCCGCTGGCTGCCAGAAGGCCCAGCCCCGCCTGTACCACCAGCACCAGGGCGATGGCCCCGAGCAGCGCGGCGCGCAGGCGGCCCGCGCGTTCCAGCGCAAACAGGCCCCCCATGGCGGCAAACGACAGCACCACGGCGGGCAGGTACACCTGCCAGTGGTGGTCTTTGGTGAGGCCTGCCTGTACCAGCATGGCGGGCACGGCCACCCACATGGACAGCTGCACGGTGTGCAGCACAAACACGCCCAGGTTCAGACGCAGCAGATCAGGGTGGGCCCACACATCGGCCAGGCGGCCCCGGGGGGCGTTCTGGTGCTGCGCAGGCTCGGGCGGTACCCACCACACGACCACCGCCACACCCGCCAGTGCCAGTGCGCAGGTCAAGCCAAACAGCCCTGCCAGCCCAATGTGAGCAGTGAGCACGGGGGCCGCCACCAGCGCCACGGCAAACATCAGCCCAATGCTGCCACCCACCAGCGCCATGGCCTTGGTGCGCACGGCGTCGCGCGTCTGGTCGGCCAGCAGAGCGGTCACGGCGGCCGACACGGCCCCCGCCCCCTGCAGCGCCCGCCCGAGCAGCAGCCCGGACAGAGAATCCGCCAATGCGGCCAACAGGCTGCCTGCCGCAAACACCAGGAGGCCCAGAACGATCACGCGTTTGCGCCCAAACCGGTCGGATGCCATGCCCAGCGGCAGCTGCAGCACCGCCTGCGTCAGGCCGTAGATGCCCATGGCCAAGCCCACCAGTGCGGGGTCGTCGCCCCCAGGGTATTTGCGGGCCTCCAGGGCAAACACGGGCAACACGAGGAACAGGCCCAGCATGCGCAGCGCAAAGATCAGCGCCAGGCTGACGCTGGAGCGGCGCTCCAGGGCGGTCATGTGGGAGTCAAGGGCGGGTGGCCGCGTTGCGGCCGTGGCTGACAGGGGAGAAGAATCCGGCACGGTGGTGCGCTATGGCCCGGTAAAGCAAAAGCTGGATTTTCGCCCATTGGGCGCGGGCCCGCCGATTGGCGCACCGAGAAGGCGCGAAAGAGCCTGCCATGTCCACCTGTCCAGCGGCAACACACCTGTTCGCACGGCAAACACCTTCCGTAGCCCGGGCCATGGCTGCGTTGGACTCCGTGACGGTGTTGGTTATGGAGGCCCACACGCACAGTTCGGATTCACCCACGCGGATTTGGACGCTCGCGTTCTGAGCCGTGGCCTTGCTTGGAACGCCTGTCCATCCACAGCATCCGGGCTGCAAGTGCGGCCAACATGCCGAGTGCCCAGGGGTTGTCGATAGGGGTGGGAATGTGCGACCCATTGTGGGTTGTCGACGTGCTGGCGGGCTTGGACCCTGCCGCTGGGCCTGGGCGGGGCCTGCCCGCCGCCTGTGCACGGGGTGGGGACAGGGCGACCGTGGTTATTGTGGGAGGCTTCTGCGCGGGGTGGGTGGATCGGGGCGGTGGCATGGTTTCTGCGCTGGCGGACAAAGCCGCACCCAGCATCCATGCGCTTGCCCAGCCTTTGAGGGGCGCGCGCGCCACGGTGCAGATGGCCATAAGGTGCGGGCGCTGGCTGGGCAGAAAAAGGATGCTCGCTTGTGACATGGGGCAGGTCGGCGCACCCACAGCCTCCATGCGAAAAGCACGGCCGCACAGGGAGCGTGGCTCATCCTATGCCGCGCTTTGGACCGCAGCTTGCCTCTGCGTTTGCATTTTGTTGACCAGGTGTTCCAACCGCCCTGCCGTTGCTGCCTGCGTCCTGGACGTTGGGCTCGCCTGGTGAAGCTCTGAAGACGTCGGAAATGCCTTGCAGGGGCCAACCCCAGGTGGCGTACTTGGCAGATCTGCTCTGCGTCGCAGGGAGCCGACATGCCGTGCCGGTGCGCGCACCTCGGAGGGAGCAAGGTAAAGCGCCGTGCGTGAACCACGGGCGGTGATTCGCGGATAGGTGAATGTGACCATGGCGGCCGGACCCTCCCGTGCGCTTGGGTGGCTATGAGGGAAAAGGCCTGCTCCGGCAGCACGCATGGTGAGGCGGCACCCCCGGCCCATATTGCTCGTGGGGTGGCAGCTGGCGCCGCCGGTTCCTGATTTCAGCGCAGGACGATGGTTTTTGCTGTTCTGCAGGGCGTTGCGGGTAGGCCAGATAGGATGGGCCGCTCGGTCAGAAGGTGATAAGGAACAGTACCGCTGGCCTAGCCAAGCAACTCTCAGTCAGTGCCAACCAGTTGCCTGCAGCGCATACATTGGTTCTGCGGACAGCTATTTTTTTTTGACTGAGCCGATGTCCCAATCCGCCAAATAGGGGCAATACCAACAACAACGCCAATCCAGCCACCGCCCCGGGGCCCAGTACGGGCACGGACATCAGTCCAACCCCTCCACCTGCTCCGGCCAGCAGCACCGGCAGCCCGGGATCGGTGATCCGACCAGGCACAGCGTCGGTGTCGCCCAGACCGCCGTCGGTCAGCGTCAGCGTCACACTGCGCCGGTCGGGGGCAAACACCGCCGCGTTGCCGGGCAGCGCATACCAGTGGGGCTGGGCGCAGGCGGCACCGGCACAGTTCAGACCTGGGGGGCTGGGGCCGTATTTGAGGTAGACGGCACCTGCTGCCACGGGCTCGCTGTATTGCACCGTGAACTGGGCGCTGGAGCCAACGCCACCGCCGCTGAGCACCAGGCGCAATGCCCGGTGCTGCGTGCTCGCGCCGCTAGGCAGTGGCGCGGGCAACGTGGCATCGAACGCTGCGGCATCCAGGCCCCAGCCCTGGTTGGCGGCCGGGTCGGGCAACGTGAGGGATGCGCGCAGCCCCCCGACACCGGACATGGGCCAGGACGCGTTGCACTGGCGGGAGCTGGCCCCGCCGTTCTGGCCCGCGCAGGTCCAGGCAAAAGCTCCCGAGGCTGCGGCCACGCTGCCTGCCACACCGGCGCTGCACAGGCCGACCGTCGGCGGGGTGACGCGCTCCAGCCCGTCCGCCGCGCCGCAGGCGCCGTCGATGGCCGGCGCGGTGAAGGTGAAAGCCGTACCGTCCAGCATTGCCGTTCCGCTCTCTGCCACCACCTGCACAGAGGCAGAGCCTGCGGCATGGGCAGGGGTAACCGCGTCGATGCGGGTGTCGTCCACCACATTGAAACTGCGGGCCGCCACGCCGCCGAAGCTTACGCCTGTCGTACTCAGCAGGCCGCTGCCGCGTAGCGTTACTGGGGTGTCGCCAGTCGTTGGTCCAGTGGCAGGGCTGGCGCTGGCCAAGACCGGCGCTAGGGCATATAGGAAAAAGCCCTGGGCCGTGCCGAGGCTGGTCGTGATCTCCACGCCTCCCGATTGCAACGGCGCAGGGGGAGGAATGGCGGTCACCTGCGTGGCGCTGTCCACGGTGAAGGAGAGGGCCGGCTGGCCGGCAAAGCGCACCGCCGTGGTGCCCGTGAGGTTGGCGCCGGTTAGCACCACCGGCACCCCGCCTGCAGGGGGCTACGCTGGTGACGGTGGGCCGCAGTTCTGGCGGCACGGTGTAGGTGAAATAGCCGATGGGGTGCGGCATATGGGCAATGGGCGTGGCGACCTCGAACATCACCGTGAGGCCCGCGGCCTGGGGCGGCGCGACAGCGGTGATCTGCGTGTCGCTGTCCACCGTGAAGCTGGTGGCGGGCTGGCTCCCGAACAACACTGTCGAAGCACCGGTGAACCCGCTGCCGGTGATGGTGACCACCGTGCCGCCGAGCATTGAGCCTCCGCCGGGGCTCCAGTTGGTGATGTCCGGCTGGGGCACATAGGTGAAGTTGCCCGCCGCTGCCGTGCCTTGGGCGGTGACCAGTTCCACCGCAACGGTGCCCCGGGCGTGTGCTGGCGCCGCTGCCGTCCACGAACAGATTGGTGGCGTCCACGCCGTCAAAGCGCACGGCCGAGGTGCTGCCCAGGTTGGTGCCGGTGAAGACCACCTGGGTCCAGCCCATGGTCAGGCCCTCGGTGGGCGCTACGCTGGTAACGGCAGGCAGGGTGCTGGCCAGCAGCGGACAGCACAGCACGGCCACGAGCACAGCCGCAGCCAGATGGCGAATGAAATGCATGGGGTCGCGCGCAATAGTGTGAACAGGCGTTGGCCCATGCTAGGCGCCGCCGGCAGGTTGGCTTGACTGGGCGTTTTGGCGTTCTTGACTACCCGTTCCAGACGGTGCCCGCTGCGCAGCCTAAACCTGCAGCGCGCGCACCCAGTCTGCGTACTCGGCCGTCGAACGGCCCACATTGCCGGCGGCGCCGGCCGCTCCGACCGATGTGCCAGCGGCCATGGCCCGCACATCGCTGGGCGTGAGACCGAAGGCCGCTCGGAAAGTGCGGCTGAAATGCGCCTCGCTCAGGAACCCGTTGCGCGCGGCCACCTCGGCCACCCGCAGGCGCCGGTTGGCCGGGCTGGCCAGGGCATGGAAGGCGCGCAGCAGGCGGCGCTGCTGCACATAGTGCGCCACGCCGCCCAGCGGCTCGAACAGGCGGTACAGCATGCTGCGCGAGATGCCGAAGCGGTGGCACAGCACGTCGGGCCCAAGTGGTGTGGCCAGGTTCTGCGCGATGTGGCGCTGGATGCGCTCCAGCGTCACACCCTGCACTTCGGCGCGTGCCTGGGCCAGGGTATGGCGGCTGGGCCGCAGGCAGGCCGCGAGCATCTGGGTAGTGGCCTGCACCACGGCAGGCGCTTCAGCGAGCGTGATGTCCGGCAGGCGGTGATGCAGGGACCGCAGATAGTCGCTGAGCAGCCCGCCCAGCGCGGTGCCCTGGCGCAGCACGGTGCCGTGCAGGTTCGCGTCGCGCTTGCCGAAGGACTCGGCGGCGATCTCGCGCGGCACGACGAGCGACAACACATGTGACGGCTGGGCATAGGTGCGCTGCGTGCGCCCCAGGTCGAACACGGTGATGTCGCCCGCATGCACCGCCATGTCGGCACGGTCGTCGTGTTGACCCACGAAACCCCCGCTCCGGTACCACTGCACCAGATAGTGGTCGACCCCGTCGCGCGCCACGCGCGGCGAACCGCGTGAGAATTGCTGCGGGCCAAAATGCAGGTCGCCCACCAGCAGCGCGCCCAGGTGGCTGGCGGTGACCGAGGCCTGGAAGTCACCGGGCGGCTCGCGCCCCATGGGAGCGACGTCGAAGATCACTGAAATGCTGCTGCGCCAGGCCTCAAAGCGCTCCTCGGCCGCCAGGTGGTTGGTGGCGAAGACAGTGGAAGGCAATGTTGCGGTGGATGGCATTGCGGCCCCGGCGTTCAGATGCGCAGGTGCCGACGCCGTACACCCAGCCAGGCCATGATCGCAACCAGCACACCCAGGGCCCAGGGGTTGTCCACGGGAATGGTCGCAGCGCCAACGCTCACGAAAAACGCGGGGGCGAAGGGATCACGGATGCTTCCGACTGCACCGTCCGCATCGCCGATGCCGTTGTCAGTCACGGTGTAGGTCACGGTCCGCCGGTCCGGGCTGAGGGTGGCTCCTGTCCAGGCGAACCAGGTGGAAGTCGGTGCTCCCGCCGTGGCCGGGCCGTACTTCCAGAACTGAATGCCTGCGGGCAGCGCCGAAGGGTACTGCAACGTGATGGTCGCACCGCCAACGGCACACCCTGTCGCCTGAAACTGAAAGGCCCCATGGGGCACCGACACTCCGGCCGGCATGCCCGTGGGCACCATGAAACTGGTGGCACCGGGCGCGAATGTGCAGGTGGCGGCACCCGACAGCGTTGCGGTCACGACACCTGCCATCCCTGCCACGGAACCAGAGGCGGACAGAACTGGGTTGACGGCAAAGCTGCGGGAGACCTGGGTAGCGGGAAGGTGGCTGCTGTCGCCCGCCTGGTCGGCATTGATCGTGCAGGAGCCCGCCGTTACAAAGGTCAGTGCACCGCCCGTGGTGATGGTGCACACCCCAGTCGTGGACGACGTGAAAGTGGGTGTCAAACCTGAATCCGAGGTGGCAGTGAGCGTAGGACTGGTGCCGAAGTTTTGCGCGCCAGGGTTGGCGAACGTGATCGTCTGCCCGCCTTTGGGCGTGACGGAATTGGAGCTGGACGATGCCGGGCCCGTGCCCGCAAAATTGTCCGCCGTGACGGTGAAGGTGTAGGCCGTACCGTTGGTGAGACCCGTGACCACGATGGGCGAGCCCGCTCCATTGACAGGCGCAACATCCGCAGGGCTGACCGTGACGGTATAGCTGGTGATGCTTGTCCCGCCGGTGTTGGCGGGCGCAGTGAAGCTCACCGAGGCCTGTGTGTCGCCCGCCGTGGCGGTGCCGATGGTCGGCGCGCCGGGGACCACGGCGTTGACGATGAATGTTCGGCTCACTTGCGTGGCTGGCAAATAGCTGCTGTTGCCCGCCTGGTCGGCGTTGATGGTGCAATTGCCCGCCGTGACGAACGTCAGCACGCCGCCGGGCGTGACGGTGCACACGCCTGTCGTGGAAGAGGTAAAGCCCACCACCAGCCCAGAAGTGGACGATGCACCACCATTCAAGACGCTCAGGTTCGGGCTGGTGCCGAAGTTTTGCGCGCCAGGGTTGGCGAACGTGATCATCTGCGCGCCTTTGGGCGTGACGGAATTGGAGTTGGCGGACGCTCCCCCCGTACCCGCGCTGTTGGTGGCCGTAACGGTAAAGGTGTAAGCCGTTCCATTGGTCAGGGATGCCACGGTGATGGAGCAAGCAGCGGGCCCTGCGCAGGTGCCGGTCTTGCCGTCCGGACTGGAGGTAGCGGTGTAGGTGGTGATGGGCGAGCCGCCATTGCTGACAGGTGCTGTGAACGTGACGGTGGCCTGCGCGTTGCCCGCTGTGGCGGTGCCGATGGTGGGTGCGCTCGGCATAACGGCATTCACCATGAACGAGCGCGTCACGGTGGTGGCTGCATTGGTGGATGCATTGCCCGCCTGGTCGGCATCGATGGTGCAGATGCCGGCGGCGGCGAATGTCAGCGCGCCACCGGTGGTGATGGTGCACACGCCCGTGGTGGATGAAGTGAACGACACGGTCAGGCCTGAACTGGACGTGGCGTTCAATGTCGGCGTGGCGCCAAAGTTGTAGCTGATGGGTTGCGCGAACGTGATGATCTGGTTGGCCTTGGGCGTGACCGAATTGGACGCCCCTGAGGCCGAGCTGGTGCCCACGCCATTGGTGGCCGTCACCGTGAAGGTGTAGGCCTGCCCGTTGGTCAGCGACCCCACGGTGATGGCGCAGGCAGTGGGCCCGGCGCAGGTGCCGGTCTTGCCGTCCGGACTGGAGGTGGCGGTGTAGGTGGTGATGGGCGATCCGCCATTGCTGACGGGTGCTGTGAATGTGACGCTGGCCTGCGTATCGCCTGCTGTGGCGGTGCCGATGGTGGGGGCTCCGGGGGCCACGGCCTGCACCGTCACCGTGATAGTGCGTACGTCGCCATCGGAGCCGTCGCTCACCCGCACTGCAAAACTGTCATTGCCGCTGTAGTTGGTTGCGGGGGTGTAAGTGATGGTGCCAGAAGGTGCAATGTCGGTTCCTCCCGAGGGAGTCGCTGTGCCGCTGATGGTGAGCGTTCCGTGCACCGGTGACGTCTGCACGGACCATATCTCTGTCTGGCCCGTGTCGGTATCGCTCACGTGCAGCAATGACTTGATGTCGGTAGAGGCCGCGTTCGCGCTGACCGTAATCGTTGTCGTGGCACCAACGAAGCTGGGCGCGACGTTGGTCATTGTGGTGGTCACCTTGGTGGTGCTGTTGCTGGTGCCGACATCGGTGCCGTCGTCAGGGACCAGCGTGAACGTGGTGGTCACCGTGCTCCCTGTTGGCCCTTGCTGGTAGGTGGGCGTAAATACCAGACCCCGCAGGTTGCTGGTCACTGTGGCTGGTGTCTGGGCTGTCAAGACATAGCTGCCCGCGCTGCCCGTGAGCCCTGTGCCCGAGAGCGTGCCATTGGCTGCTGTGTAGCTGATTTGTACCGAGACTGCGTCGCCATTCGCGTCCGAGACGGTGATGCCCGCGAACGGTGCAATCGTGGCGTTGTCGTTGACTGCTCCGTTTGTCATGAAGCCGCCACTCAGGCTGGGGCGGGTATTGGTGGTGACGTTGGCACTGCTGGAATAGGCGCTATAGCCGTTCGCATTTCCGGCGGATACACGGTAGTAGTAGGTGGTGGCTTGAGCAAGGCCCGAAACGAGGGCTGGCGAGTCGCCGACGCTGGCCGGGTTGTAGCCCGCGATGCAAGAAGTAAACCCTGCGTCTGTACATACCTGCAAGCGGTACGCATCTGCGCCGGTGGCGCCATTCCAGTTGGCTGTGAAGCGATCGGCGCGCACATTGGTGCCCGCCTGTAGGGTGGGCGCTGCGGGTACTGTGGTGGTGCTCACCGTGGCCGATGGGACGCTGTCACCGCCGCCGTTGTACGAGCGCACACGGAAATAGTAGGTCGTGCCAGCGTTGCTGAGACCCGTGACCGTGGCGCTGGTCGGAGGCGTGGGCGACGCTGTGATCACCAGCCCGTTATAGCCTGGGTGGAAGGTTGTGAACGCGGCATCGGTCGCTACATCGAGTTTGTAGCCCACCACGCCGGCCACCCCGGACCAATATACGGTAGTGCTCCCACCGGAGATGTAGGGCTGTACACCAGAATTCAGCGGGCCGATCGTAGGCGCATCAGGTGCTGGCACCGTCACGCCCTGCTGTACGTTGATCTTGCCGCAGGCCGAGTTGGTGCTGTTGTAGCCCGTGCCGGTGACAGGCGTGCTGGCCGAGGAAAGCGCGTAGAAAGCAATGGTGCTGTTGTTGAGGTCCGTACTGCCGAGCGAATTGCTGACGACCCAGTTGTCCTGTCCGAAGACGGATGCACGGTACAGGTACCAGCCGTTTCCGTCATAGCGGGGCGCTCCGTTGAGCGTACCGTTTTCGTTGTAGTTACCGACGATAGCGGGTGGCCAGGCATTCTGGCAGCCGTTTGCTGCGCCACCATCCTGTACGGCGTAATTGACAGCGTGCGACGTTCCAGCCAAGAGCAGGCCCAAGGCTGCGCCCAGAATCCATTTCATTGTTTCCTCCCGAAGACCCGCGTTCGGCATCGCCGAGGTCGTTGCGTCGGGCGAAATGCATCCAAGGCGTGACTGGATATTGATTAAACCGGTGATGTTAACAATTGATCAAGGTTATAGGGGTAGCTGTAGCAAGCCGGGATGGAGGGCGCAGCGCTTCGTCATAAGAGTGAGGCTCCGGCTCAGAGGCTCTCGCCTATCATGGTGGGTTTTCCCGCACCGAGCCCGCCCGTGACCCCTCCCCCCGTTGCCGACGACCGATCCGCCGATGGTGTCTACCTCGCCCGCGCCCTGCGCGAGCAGCGCATCAGCATCCGTGGCGCGCGCACGCACAACCTCAAGAACATCGACCTGGACATTCCGCGCAACCAGCTGGTGGTGATTACGGGGTTGTCGGGTTCGGGCAAGTCGAGCCTGGCGTTTGACACGCTGTATGCCGAAGGCCAGCGGCGCTATGTGGAGAGCCTGTCGGCTTATGCGCGGCAATTTCTCGGGAGGCTGGACAAGCCCGATGTGGACCTGATCGAGGGACTGTCGCCCGCCATCAGCATCGAGCAGAAGGCCACCAGCCACAACCCGCGCTCCACCGTGGGCACGGTGACCGAGATCCACGACTACCTGCGCCTGCTGTACGCCCGCGCGGGCACCCCGTTCTGCCCGGACCACGGCCTGCCGCTGGCGGCGCAGACGGTGAGCCAGATGGTGGACGCCGTGCTGGCGCTGCCCGAGGACACCAAGCTCATGATCCTCGCCCCTGTGGCGCGCGAGAAGAAGGGCGAGTTCACCGAGCTGTTTGCGCAGATGCAGGCGCTGGGCTATATCCGCTTCCGCGTGGATGGCCAGATCTACGAACACGAGAACCTGCCCGCACTCAAGAAAACCGAGAAGCACGACATTGACGTGGTGATCGACCGCATCAAGGTGCGGGCCGACCTGCAGCAGCGCCTGGCAGAGAGCATCGAGGCCGCCCTGCGCGTGGGCGGCCATGACGGCAATGGTCGCGTGTTGGCGCTGGAGATGGACACGGGGCAGGAGCACCTGTTCAGCAGCAAGTTCGCGTGCCCGGTGTGCAGCTATTCGCTGGCCGAGCTGGAGCCGCGCCTGTTCTCTTTCAACTCGCCCATGGGCGCCTGCCCCGCCTGCGACGGCATTGGCCAGCGTGAGGTGTTCGACCCGGCGCGTGTGGTCGCCTTCCCCACGCTGAGCCTGGCCAGCGGCGCCATCAAGGGCTGGGACCGGCGCAACGGCTACTACTTTGCGATGATGGAGAGCTTGGCCCGGCACTATGTGTTCGACATCGAGGCGCCGTTTGAGTCGCTGCCTGCGCCGGTGCAGCACGCCATCCTGCACGGCTCGGGCGAGGAAGAAATCGCCTTCAGCTACATCATGGACAGCGGGGCCTCCAAGGGCAAGGTGCACACCAAAAAGCACCCGTTCGAGGGCATCCTGCCCAACATGGCGCGCCGCTACCGCGAGACCGACTCGGTGGTGGTGCGCGAGGACCTGGCGCGCTTCCGCAGTACCCAGCCCTGCCCCGAGTGCCACGGCGTGCGCCTGCGCCGCGAGGCCCGCCATGTGAAGGTGGGCGAGGGCGAACAGGCCCGCGCCATCTACGAAGTGAGCCACGCCACGCTGAGCGATGCCCACGCGTGGTTCCGCGCCCTGCAGCTCACCGGCGCCAAGGCCGAGATTGCCGACAAGGTGGTGCGCGAGATCGCCACGCGCCTGCAGTTTTTGAACGACGTGGGCCTGAGCTATCTGAGCCTGGACCGCAGCGCCGAGACGCTCTCCGGCGGCGAGGCGCAGCGCATCCGCCTGGCGTCGCAAATCGGCTCGGGCCTGACGGGCGTGATGTATGTGCTGGACGAGCCCAGCATCGGCCTGCACCAGCGCGATAACGACCGGCTGATTGCCACGCTGCAGCACCTGCGCGACATTGGCAACAGCGTGATCGTGGTCGAGCACGACGAGGACATGATGCGCGCCGCCGACCATGTGATCGACATGGGGCCCGGCGCGGGCGTGCACGGCGGGCGGGTGATGGCGCAGGGCACGTATGACGAAGTGCGCGCCAATGCCCAGTCGCTCACCGGCCAGTACCTGTCGGGCACGCGCACCATTGCCGTGCCCCAGCGCCGCACGCCGTGGCTGCCCGTGCTGGACCAGCCCGCGCCCGTGGTCGAGGCCAAGGCCAAATCGCGCTTTCCGCAGACCGAGGCCAGCAAGCGCCGCGCCGAGCGCATGGCCGAGCACCACGCACGCCAAGGCGCCGTGCAGGCGCTGCGCGTGGTGGGGGCCACGGGCAACAACCTCAAGGGCGTGACGGTGGACTTCCCCGTGGGCCTGCTCACCTGCGTGACAGGGGTCTCGGGCTCGGGCAAGAGCACGCTGGTCAACGACACGCTGTACGCCGCCGTGGCGCGGCAGGTGCACCGTGCGCACGAAGAACCCGCCGCGCACGAAGAGATCGTCGGCATCGAGTACTTCGACAAGGTCATCAACGTGGACCAGAGCCCTATTGGCCGCACGCCGCGCAGCAACCCCGCCACCTACACGGGCCTGTTCACCCCCATCCGCGAACTCATGGCCGAGACCAACACTGCCAAAGAACGTGGCTATGGTCCGGGGCGCTTCAGCTTCAACGTGTCGCAGTCGTCCGGCGGCGGCCGTTGCGAGGCCTGCCAGGGCGACGGCGTGGTGAAGGTGGAGATGCACTTTCTGCCCGACGTGTACGTGCCCTGCGACATCTGCCACGGCCAGCGCTACAACCGCGAAACGCTCGAAGTGCAGTGGAAGGGCAAGAACATCGCGCAGATCCTGGAGCTGACGGTGGAAGACGCGGCGGCGTACTTCAAGGACGTGCCCACCATCGCCCGCAAGCTGCAGACGCTGCTGGACGTGGGTTTGAGCTACATCCGCCTGGGCCAGGCGGCGACCACGCTGTCGGGCGGCGAGGCGCAGCGTGTGAAGCTGGCGCAGGAGCTGAGCAAGCGAGACACCGGCCGCACGCTGTACATTCTGGACGAGCCCACCACCGGCCTGCACTTTGCGGACATCGACCTGCTGCTCAAGGTACTGCACCAGCTGCGCGATGCGGGCAACACCATCGTGATCATTGAGCACAACCTCGACGTGATCAAAACGGCTGACTGGCTCATCGACATGGGCCCCGAGGGCGGTGCGGGCGGGGGCACCGTGGTGGGGGTGGGCACGCCCGAAGAGCTGGCGGCCAACCCGGCCAGCCACACGGGGCGGTATCTGGCACCTTATCTGAGAAAAACGTCGGGCTGAGCGCAGGGTGCCTAGCGTCTGTACTCAGGGCGCCTTGGTCACAAACGCCACGGTCAGCCCCTTGGCCGTCACGGTGATGGGCCCTGGCTGCAGGCCCAGGCCGTCAAACACTGCCGTGTCTTGCGGGCGCAGCTGGTGCAGCGTGACCTCGCGCAGCGACTGCTCGGCCAGCTGCGGGCCGTAGGCATTGAGCAGCTCGGTCACCGCCGGGCGCAGGCTGGGAAACTCCATGCGACCCAGCTGGATCTGGTGGGCGCGCAGCGTGCGGTCGCTGGCCTCGTAGCGCAGCGCAAATTCCACATCCAGACTGCCGGGGTAGCTGCGTCGCAAAGCCGGGCCGGCCACGTCGAGCGCCATGGCCGCGCCGAGGCGGTTCACCTCGGGCAGCAGGCGCAGGTGCGGCGTCTGCACGGTCAGGTTGAACAGGCCCTGCACTGGCACGCTGCGGGGAAATTTGGGGTCCACCATGGCCTGCAGCTGGGCCAGGGGCACGGTGTAGCTGGGCTGGGCCTGTGCGCCCCGCGCCGCCAGCAGCGCCACGCCGCCCAGGGCGAGGCCACGGGTCGTAGCGGTCAGGAATCGTCTGCGATGCAGCATGGGTGCTCTCCGTCAAAACCGGTGTGACACCGGGGGCGCAAAAAGGTGCCCGTGCGCTGGTTATAGCCCTCGCGCAGGTGAATATGCGCTCTACAGGGCGGTAGCGCTAGTGCCATATACCTGTGTAGCTATCAAAACAGGTGCATTGGCTGGCAGGGAGATGGCGCGCTGGCAACCAGGTGGTCTGCCCGCGTGGCGGCTTTGGCACCGGGGCATGGGTTGTGCTCAGCGCCCCACCACCGACCAGCCTGCCCGCTGGTTGTTCTTGTCGTTCTCGTACTCCCACGCGGTGCCGCAGCGGTCGCACACGTAGCGGGTGATGGTGACGGTGCCCTCTTCGCGGTCTTCCTTGCGGTTGCCGCGCTGCACCAGTTCGGCGTGGCCAGGGGCCTTGCGCCAGTTGCGCTGGATGCCCTGGCAGGGCTCGCACAGCACCATGGGCTGGAGTTCACGCTGGCGGGCCAGGTCTTTGGTCATGGGAGCTCTTTCGTTTCGGGTGATCAAGGGAATAGCGCGCCTTCAGCCCCAGGGCCTTGGTGCGCGAGGAACGACTGTAGTGCGAACCGGGGCGCCCGGGCCCGCAAGGGGTGGGGGTGGGTCGGCCGGGGCGTGGAACCCAAAGGCGCTGTGCGGGGCGCGATTGTGCCGCATGCCGCGCGTGGACTAGCATCCGGGCATGTCCCCGTCCCCTCCCTCGCTGCCCGAGCTGTCGCTCGTGCCGGCGCTCATCGACTTCAGTGCCCCCGCCCCCGCGGTGGCGCAGCGCTTGATCGGCGTGACGCTGTGGGTGGACGGCGTGGGCGGCCGCATCGTGGAGACCGAGGCCTACGACCAGGCCGATGCCGCATCGCACACCTACAGCGGCCCCACGGCGCGCAATGCCGCGATGTTCGGCCCGCCCGGTCGGGCATACGTGTACCGCTCGTATGGGCTGCACTGGTGCATCAACACCGTGTGCCGCGAGGCCGGGCACGGCGCAGGCGTGCTGCTGCGGGCCCTGGAACCCACCCACGGGCTGGACGTGATGCGCGCACGGCGTGGTGGCATGCAAGACGCCAGGCTACTGTGCGCCGGGCCCGGCCGGCTGGCGCAGGCACTGGGCATTGACGCCAGCTTCAACCACCTGCCGCTGAACGCGCCCCCCTTTGCGCTGCTGGAGCCCGCGCCCGAGCATCGCCGCGCGCTGCCAGTGGTGGCCGGGCCCCGCATCGGCATCAGCAAGGCGGTGGACATGCCCTGGCGGTTCGGGTTGCAGGGTTCGCGTTACCTGAGCCGGGGCTTTGCACCGGCGGATGCGGCGCAATCGCAGCGCGGGGGCTGACCGCGGGCGTGGTGAGCAGGCTGGCCCGCACGGGCAACGGCCACCGGTGCGAACCGGCTCAGGGGGGCGTGACCAGGGCGCGCAGCCGCAGGTGCGTGGCATCGTCCGCAGCCACTGGCAACTGGTGCTTGGCCTGCAGGTAGTGGTGGGTGAACACGTCCAGGTACGCCTCCAGCGCCTGCGCGGCTTGCAGCTCGCCCGCCAGCTCCAGGCACAGCGCGCCGACCTCGGAGGTGCAGAAGTGGTCCATGCGCGTGGACCGGCGCAGGTGGTAGCGCGAGAGCTGCTCGGGCTGCAGGCTCAGCACGGGCAGGTGGTTGAGGTAGGGGCTCTTGCGGAACATCTTGCGCGCCTCGGGCCAGGTGGCGTCGAGCAGCACGAACAATGGGCGTTTGCCCTCGACCGTGGCCACCTGCGTGACGACGCGCTCGGGCGCCACGAACTCGCCGGGGAACACTACATACGGCTGCCATTGCGGGTCGGCCAGCAGTGCCAGCAGGTCGGGGTGCACCTCGGTGCGCGCCCAGCCAAAGGCATAGGTGTCGGCCACCACATCGGCAATCAGCCAGCCGGTGTTGCTGGGCTTGAGGGGCTCGATGTCGGCCATCAGCAGGCACATGCCCGCGCGCGTGGGCAGCGCAGGCCGCAGCGCGCAGATGCAGTGGCTGGGCACCAGGCGGCAGCCCGCGCAGCGCTCACCCTTGGGGCCGCCCCGCGCCAGGAAGGGTTTGGCGCTGCGGGCCAGGCGCTCGGCGCGCAGGCGGGCTACCGCATGGGGGGCCGGGGGCGTGGAGTCGTTCACTGGCCGCCCGCCTGCTCCAGCGCAAACAGCGGCACCTCCGCCTTGCGGCTGAGCCACACGCCGCCGCCCAGCTCAATGGCGCCCTCTTGCAGCCCGCGCCGGTAGAGATCAGCCCGGTGGCGGAACACGCGGTTGTCGGTGATGTCCTCGTCGATGATGTCGCGCTCGAAGTCCTCGCGCGAGACCGCTTCGACGTACAGCGCGCCCCGGCTCAGGCGGCCCAGGTTGTGCAGGGCGGCCTTCAGGTCGGGCGGGCTCAGGTAGGGCAACACCCCCTGGCAGATCACAAAGTCGAACGGCTCGCTCGCCGCATAGTCCACCACCGATCCCTGCTGCCACCCAAAGCGCTCACACAGGTAGGGGCTGAACTCCACGCCCTGGTAACTGGCGGCGGGAAAGTGCTGCGCCATGATGTCTTTCCACAGCCCGATGCCGCAGCCCACGTCGAGCACGCGGCGCACCGGTACACGCAGGTACTTGAGGTAGCTGCACACGAAGGTGCCCAGGCGCTCCAAGTGCTGCGGGTCCACCACGCTGGTTTTCTTGTCGAAATAGAAGCGCTGGTAATAGGCCTCGTCGAAGGTGGTGGCACTGGCGGATTTCAATGGGCGGTCCTTGTGGCGGTGAAAGCAGCAAAGCGCCAGAGTATCCCGCACCCGGCCGGGTGCTTGGCGTGGGCGTGACGGCGGCTGCGGCGGGCGTGTAGTCTGTGGCCCATGGATTCGCTGATCTCCGCATCCGCCCGCGCACTGGCCGCCGGGGACCCGCTGGGCGCCCTCAAGCGCGTGGCCCTGCGCGACGACCCGCCCGCCCTGGCCTTGCGCGGCATTGCCATGGCGCAGCTGGGCGAGCACCCCCGTGCGCGCGACCTGCTGCGGCAGGCGGCGCGCGCCTTTGGCTCCCACGAAGCCCAGGCGCGTGCCCGCTGCGTGGTGGCCGAGGCCGAGGTGGCGCTGGCCATGCGCGACCTGGGCGGGTCACCCCGACCGCTGCTCGAGGCCTCCAACACGCTGCAAGCCCATGGCGACACTGCCAATGCCACACAGGCCCGGCTGATTGCGGCGCGGCGGCTGCTGCGCATCGGCCGGCTGGACGAAGCCGCTGCCGCCATGGCCTCTGTGGCTCCCGCCCCCGCAGCGGGCAACCTGCCCCCCGCCCTGCGGGCCATGACCGACCTGACCAGCGCCGAACTGGCACTGCGCTCGCTGCACATGGCCGCCGCCCGCGCGGCCCTGGACCGCGCGCAGGAGGCCGCCCAGCAAGCCCGCGTACCGGCCCTGCTGGCCGAGGTGGCGCAGGCGCACGCCCTGCTGGACCAGCCCGCTGCGCGCCGCGTGGGGGCGGGGGTGGACCAGCCGCTGCGCCTGTCAGAGGTGGCCGACCTGCTGGCGTCTGGCGCGCTGGTGGTGGACGCGTGCCGGCGCTGCGTGGGGGTGGGCGTTGACTTGTCCGCCGCAGACGCCACCGCCGTCTGGCAACCACTGGCACGCCGACCCATTCTGTTTGCCCTCGCCCGCGCGCTGGCGCAAGCCTGGCCCGGCGACGCAGACCGCGAGGCGCTGATCGCCGAGGCCTTTCGCACCCGTCACCCGGACGACACCCACCGCGCGCGGCTGCGGGTGGAAGTGGGGCGCCTGCGCGCGCTCCTGCGGCCGCTGGCGCGCATCGAGGCCACGGCGCGCGGCTTTGCGCTGCAGCCCTTGGACGGGCGGCCGGTGGTGGTGCTGGCGCCGCCCATCGATGGCGAGCAGGCAGCGTTGCTCGCGTTGCTGTCGGACGGTGCTGCCTGGTCCACATCGGCGCTAGCGCTGGCCGTGGATGCCAGCCAGCGCACCGTGCAGCGCGCGCTGGCCGAGCTGGAAGAACAAGGCCGGGTGCGCTCCATCGGCCGCGCCCGTGCGCAGCGCTGGCTGGCGCCGCCGCTGTCCGGATTCACGACGATCTTGTTACTCCCCGCTGCGCTGCCAATTGCATAAAGTGGACGCCAAGCCCCCACCGGGCCACCCTACAGGAGCCAACGATGACCGCATGCACCCACGACGACCCGACACCTGCCGCCAGCCGCCACCAGCCCTCACAGCCTGCCGAGATCGTGCGCGAATACGGCCCCTTTGCGGGCGCGGACAGCGTGAGCGGCGTGACCCACGACGGCCAGCATGTCTGGGCCGCCACGGGGGCGCACCTGGTGGCCTTTGATGCCGCCACCGGCGAAACCCGGCGCACGCTGGCCGTGGCCAGCGATGCAGGCACCGCGTTTGACGGCCAGCACCTGTACCAGATCACCGAGGCGCGCATCGACAAGATCGACCCCGCTACCGGCGAGGTGGTGGCCTCCATCCCCGCGCCCGGCAAAGGCAACGACTCGGGCCTCACCTGGGCCGAGGGCAGCCTGTGGGTGGGCCAGTACCGCGACCGCAAGATCCACCAGATCGACCCGGCCACAGGCGCCATCCGGCGCACCATCGAAACCGACCGCTTCGTGACCGGCGTGACCTGGGCGGACGGCGAGCTGTGGCATGGCACCTGGGAGGGCGACGAAAGCACGCTGCGCCACATCGACCCCGCCACCGGCGCCGTGCTGCAGCAGCTCGATATGCCGCAGGGCATGGGCGTGAGCGGCCTCGAATCCGATGGCGCCGACCTCTTCTACTGCGGGGGCGGCGGCAGCGGCAAGGTCCGCGCCGTGCGCCGGCCCAAGGCGGCCCGGCTCTGACCCCCTGAGTGACGCGGCGCCCCGCCGCACCCACCACCACCTTTGCCACCACAGGCCCTGCGCGCATCAGGCGATGCCGCAGGCCGGGGAGCGGTGCGCCTGTCGGCGCCGCCCTCCCCATGCACTCCTCCATCCCATCCCGCAACGTCATCCACTACCTACCAGGAGCACCCCGATGAACGCACCCACCCCCCATCCCGTGGTTTCTGCCGACCAATGGCTGGCCCAGCGCCACGCGCTGCTGGACCGCGAGAAGGCGCTGACCCGTCTGCATGACGAGGTCGCCGCGCAGCGCCGCGCACTGCCCTGGACCCGCGTGGACAAGCGCTACACGCTGGACACGCTGCAGGGTCCGCGCGCCTTGGCCGATCTGTTCGATGGCCGCAGCCAGTTGCTGGTGCAGCACTTCATGTTTGGCCCGGGGTGGGAGCAGGGCTGCCCCAGCTGCTCGTTCATGGCCGACCACATGGGCGGCATGGAGCTGCACCTGCAACACCGCGACGTATCGGTGCTCGCCGTGTCGCGCGCGCCGCTGGCCGAGATCGAGCGCTTTCGCCTGCGCATGGGCTGGCAGTTCCGCTGGGCGTCGTCGCACGACAGCGACTTCAACCACGACTTTGCCGTGAGCTTCACGCCCGAGCAGCGCGCACACGGCAATGGCGAGGTGCTCTACAACTACGGCATGCGGCCGTTCCCCGCCGACGAGGCCCCGGGCCTCAGCGTATTTGTGCGCAGCGATGCGGGCGAGGTGTTCCACGCCTATTCCACCTTCGGGCGCGGCGTGGAGGCCATGATGGGCACCTACCAATTGCTGGACCTCACGCCCCAAGGCCGCCACGAGACCAACCCGGCCTACCCCATGGACTGGGTGCGCCACCACGACCGGTATGCGCCCGCCCAGGCAACGGCTGTCTCCGCGGCTTCGTCCGCTGCGCATGCACTTCAGGCCGCACCGTCTCACCCCGCGCCGGTTGGATGCTGCTCCGCGCGGAGCTGAGCAACACGCGACTGCGACGACAACCATGGACACCACCCTCTGGCCCTGGCTCGCTATCGCCGCCATGGGCGCACTGCATGGGCTCAACCCCCTCACGGGCTGGGGGCTGGCCACCGCCTGGAGCCTGCACGCCAACGACCGCAGCGTGCCGCTGCGCGCGCTGCTGCCCATGGCCGCAGGGCACCTGGCCTCGGTGGCACTGACGGCTGCTGCGGTGGTGTGGGGCCTGTCGCTGTCCCGGCCTGTGCTGTGGGCCGTGGCGGGCGGGTTGTGTGGAGGGGTGGTGCTGGCCCTGGCTGTCGCGCATCGGCCGGGTCGTACTCTGGATCGTCTGCGCAAGCCCGCCGGGCCGGTGGGCATGGCACTGTGGTCGCTGGGGGCGGCCACCGCGCACGGCGCGGGGCTGGCGCTGGTGCCCGCGCTGGTACCGCTGTGCCTGGGCAATGGCGCGGCAGGTGCAGGTGCGCCCTCCACCCCCTTGCTGTTGGCGCTGGCCGCGCTGGGCGTGCACACCATGGCCATGCTGGCGGCCACTGCCGTCACGGCCAGCGCAGCGTGCCACGGCGCACGGGGCGCCACACGCTGGCTGCAGCGCCACAGAGGCAGCACGGGCTACCCCGCCCGTTGACTACGCCTGGGGTGGGCGGTGCAGTGCACAGATCTTGTTGCCGTCCGGGTCGCGCAGGTACGCCAGGTACAGCTTGCCGCCGGGGCCTTCGCGCCAGCCCGGTGGGTCTTCGCAGGTGGTGCCGCCGTGGGCCACGCCGGCTGCATGAAAGGCATCGGCCTGCTCTGGCGACTGCATCGCAAACCCGATCGTGCCGCCATTGGCAAAGGTGGCGGCCTCGCCGTTGATGGGCGTGGTGATGCCAAAGGTACCGGTGGGGCCGCGATAGAAATAGCGGTTCTTGTTGGCCAGGCCGGGCGGCACGCCCAGCGTGCCCAGCAGCGCGTCATAAAACGTCTTGGACCGCTCCAGGTCGTTCACACCGACCATCACATGACTGAACATTCATCGTCTCCTGTAGGCCCCTGGGGGGCGGGTTGTAGCCAACGGACTGGCCGGGCGATGTTAGGGCAACGCGGAACCAGCCCGTCATGCACGCCGCGCGCCGCAGGGCCCTGCACGGCCGCCACGGCTGCGCCCGCCGCCCTGGCTCCGTAGCAGCCCCATAGCCGGTACGGAGGCCGGTTTGCGGTCAAAATGCGCTGTAGTGCTAGTGCAATATGTCTGAGTAGCTATGTAATTTGTAGCGAACGTCGTCAACACCCACTGGCTCTGCGCCCCGCCCCCACCGCTTGGTATCGCCCTCTGAACAGGCCTTGACACCCCATGCTGCCCACTGCCTCCCACCCCCACGTCACCCCCGTGCCTCTCGACAAGGCCTACCGCCTGCTCAACCACGGCCCCACCGTGCTGGTGTCGGCCGCGCACGCGGGCCAGCACAACGTGATGGCCGCCGCCTGGGCCTGCGCGCTGGACTTTGCGCCGCCCAAGGTCACGGTGGTGCTCGACAAGGCCACCCGCACGCGCGAGCTGGTGGAGGCCAGCGGGTTGTTTGCGCTGCAGCTGCCCACCGTGCCCCTGGCGGCGCTCACCGTCGCGCTGGGCACCGACAGCGCCAAGACCATGCCCGACAAGCTGCAGCGCCATGGCGTGGAGTTGTTTGAAGCACCGGGCCAGCCCGTGCAGACCACGCCCCCACTGGTGCAAGGCTGCGCCGCCTGGCTGCTGTGCCGCGTGCTCCCCGAGCCGCACAACCAGCAGGCCTACGACCTCTTCATCGGCGAAGTGGTGGCCGCCTGGGCCGACGACCGCGTGTTCCGCAACGGGCACTGGGAGTTCGACACCGGGCCTGAAGACCTGCGCACGCTGCACTACGTGGCGGGCGGGCAGTTTTATGCGACGGGGGCTTCCATCAAGGTGTGAGCCCGGGCGCATGTGCGCACCGTGGCTGCGTCAGGCCGAGCGGGGCCCTGGCCACCGCTTGCGGTGACAGTTTGCAATGCACAGCCGCACGCCGTTCACCGTGCCGCCCTGTCTCACTCCCCGTCCAACATCCCCACCTGCTTCAGCTCCGCAAATTTGGCCGCCATCGTCGGGTTGCCGCGGGTGAGCTTCTTGATCGTCAGGTCCTCGGCCTTGTCATTGGCCAGGCGCAAGTTGTTGGCCGACTTGTGCAGCGCTTCCTTGGTCTTCTCCAGGTCCTTGATGGCTTCGTCAATGCGCTTGACGGCCTCCTCGAACCCATCCGACGCCAGCCGCCAGTTGCGCCCAAACGCGCCCTTGAACTCCTCCAACTGCGATTCGAACTTGGTGATGTCCAGGTTCTGCGCCTTCACCAGTGCCAGCTCTGACTTGTATTGCAGCGACTTCATCGCGGCATTGCGCAGCAGCGTGATGATGGGGATGAAAAACTGCGGCCGCACCACATACATCTTGGGGTAGCGGTAGAACATGTCCACGATGCCGGTGTTGTACAGCTCGCTCTCGGGCTCCAGCAGCGACACCAGCACCGCGTACTCGCAGCCCTTTTCATTGCGGTCCTTGTCCAGCTCTTTCAAGAAATCTTCGTTACGTTTCTTAGTGGCGGTCTCGTCGCTCTCGTTCTTCATCTCAAACATGATCGAGACGATCTCGTTGCCCGCCTCGTCCACATCGCGAAAGATGTAGTCGCCCTTGCTGCCGCTGCGCGCGTCGTTATCCTTCTCAAAGTACGCGCGCGGAAACGCCGTGGCGCGGATGCGGTTGAACTCTGTCTCGCAGTGCTGCTCCAGCGTCTCGCCCACCATCTTGGTGGACAGGCGTGCCTTCATGTCCCGCAACCGCGCAATCTCGCCGTCGCGGTCGCGCAGCTGCAAGGCGTACTGCTCCTTGATGGCGGTCTCTTCGAGCTGCTTTTTCACCACCACCAGGTTCAGGTTATTTTGGAGTTCATCGCGCTCGCGGGCCACCACTGTGACCGCCTCGGTCACCGCCAGCTTGCGCGCCACGTCGGCCGCCTCCAGTTGCGATCTGAGCTGCTGGATCTCTGCGTCCTTTTGGGCCGCCACGCCCTGCAGTTCCTGCGCCAGCCGCGCTTGTGCCAACTGGTCCGCGGCCTGCTGCGCCAGCCGCGCACGGTCCAGTTCATTGGCCAGCGCATCGCGCTGCTTCTCCACTGCGCTCAGGGCCTGCGCCACCGCCAGGTCGCGCTCCACCGCGCCCGCATCCAGTTGCACCTTCAGGGTTTGAATCTCGGCATCTTTGGCCGCCGCCGACTTCTGCAGCTCATTGGCCACCTGGGCCTGCGCCAGCGCCACCGCATTGCGCTTGTCCTGCTCGGCGAGCTCCAGCCGCTCGTGCAACTGCTGCTCAAACTCGCCATCGCGCACCTGCTTGAGGATGTCGGCATACCCCGCCTCGTCGATCTTGAAGGCTTTGCTGCAGTGGGGGCAGATGATTTCGTGCATAGGACGTATGTTGCCGGGTGGATAGGTAGCTGAGGGAGCATACCGTTGCTTTCTGAAGCGTCTGATGTTTGACCATGGAGCAGCAGCCGGACGACGCGTAAATATCAAGGTATTTTTGGCCAAATAGAGCGGCAAGCCATTTGGAATATTCGCAAGCGGTCATTAATGCAAACGCAAGAACGTTGTGACTACATTATTGCCCTTTGATAGATTGCCTGATAGTTTCCATCCATTTGGGCTCAAAAGACCTCTCTGAATCGCAGGCGATATAGGCGTTGGCAAAGGCAACCTTGTTATTGCCGATATCGAAAAAATCATCCATCAATTGTTTCTTCTGCCTCGGACCCAGATTCAAATAGTCGTAAAGATTGTTTGAACCATCAGATACGGTTGTTTCCTTCACGATCTTCTGCAGTACCGAGAAGGCCTCCATGCCTTTTTGCATATCAGGTGAATCAAGTAATTTCTTGAATACCTCCTCGCGCAAAGAAAACTCAATTTCCGTTGGGAAGCTGTGCTGACTATCCGTGTCGAGTGCTACAACTTCCAACTGACTTTCATCTCGTACTATTCGTTTGAAAAAGAGACACTTGGCCTCTTTACTTAGTTCAACATGCTCCTTTTGTGCATCTGTATCTACGATGCACAAAGCTTTGCCCTTAAAGCCTGCTTCTTTATCGCTTAATGGTGCCGAAAGATATTGATATACGCGACGCACCTGTTTGAAACCTCCGAGAGGAACGATGCGAAGATTGTTGTTTTCAACAAGGTTGGATAGATAGTGTGAAAGATAAATCTTATCTGATAAACCTTCGCAGAATATCCAGTTGTAAGGCTTGTCGCGAAGCATGCTCACAACGACCGATTGGATCATGTCTTGATAGCTTTTAAGCTCGACTTCTTTTGGGTATTTGCCGTGTGATTTTTTTACATTCTGATTGATGTGTTCTCTGAAGTTTTCTAAGTTGAAAGAGAAGAAATCAATAGAATTTGTACCCCTGGATAGTGAGTGTGCTATGCCGGATCGTATGACCGGTATGAAGCCGTACCAATGTGTGTTAATTAGGACCTGAGGGGCGGGTTTGCATAAGCTTGGTATTCTGGCGATCTTTTCGAATTGATCATGGCACGCCGCAACATGCATCGAAGCGTCTGGTTCATCTATCGCAAGTATGATTTGATAATTCTTCAGATTCGATCTGGAGATAAGAGCATGGGAAAGATCGATCAATGCCTGCCTTTTTTCCCCCGAACTGAGGTCTTTTATCGTTGTGTCCTTGCCTGAATTTTTCTTGTGAAGGACCTTTATTCCGAAATATGCGGAAAATATTCTTTCGATAAGATCATTTGCTGTGAGTTGATCTTTGTATTTGCCTTTGTATACATACTGATCAAGCGTATTATTTATCTGGTCGATAAATTCTTTTAGTTTTTTGTTGATGTCGTCAATGCTACTTTTGCTGATTGAGTCTTGAATTTTTGCTTTAATGTCCTCGTCCAGTAATTTTTTGATGTATATGGACTCCATGCGACTAAAGCTCAGCGAATCTGCTTCTGCCGGAAGGTATATATATCTATAGTGGGATTTTATTTTTTTGAGTAAATCGCTGAGATCGTTGAATTCAACATCGGTATGTTGATTAAATAATGTTTCTATTTCATTTTCAAAGAATGGAATTTTTATTTCATTTGCTTGGTTGGTGTTTCCGAGCATAAAAAAATAGTGAGAATCTTTGCTGTGACCTGCTGCCTTGTTCGCGGCGAGGTTATCAATGACAGCTTTTACAAAAGGGTCGTAAGGAGCGCCTGTGTAATCCCAGAAATAGGAACTTAACAATGTGGCAATTCTTTTCTCTTTTTTGTTCAAAGAAATATCATTTATGGGTATCAAGAAAAGCGGTGCGGCGTAGGCGTCGTCACCTGACGTCTTCTTGGATTCATTATTGGTAACCCACTCACCACCATTAAAAAATCGATCAAGGGCTTCAAATATGGAGGTTTTTCCGATTCCATTTGGACCAAGGAATGCTGAAAAACTTGCACCCGATGAAATGGGCACGTATTGAACACTTTTGTAAACTTTGTAATTTTTCAAACCCATACCGAGAAGCATATTTTTCCTTGTAATCTTTGAATATTTCTTAAGCCGTTGTGCGTGAGCTCTTTCACACTCTTCTAATTTAGATTTTTAGTTGGTTTGCGAAATTTCCCTATCCGATTGGCCTAATCACCAACCTCTGCGTACCCGCGTAGCCGCTACATAAGACACCCGCGCCGCTTCCTTCTCATCCTCCTCCGCCGCAGGTATATGCGCCACACGGGGTAGCGCCACCACGGGGAACCCCAAGCCCTTGCTGACCTTCATGGTCATCAACTTGATCTTGTTGCTGTTGGGGTCAAAGTCCCCCGGGTCTCTACCGGCAGCTTGCGTTGCGCCAGGGTGAGGGGGCACAGGTCGCGCGTCTTGGTGTCTGCGCACAGCACCGCTTTGCCCCTTAGCGAAGTCATACCGATGCGCCTCCGCTTAGAGCAGTCAAAGTGTGGCACTTCAATCTTTCGCGCCACAGAAATCCAACTCCGCCTGCGCCCCCGGCAACGCTGGTGTCAGGCCACGGGCCAAAAGATCCTTCGCCGCAACGACCTTGTTCAAAACCACAACCGCGCGAGCAAGCAGAGCAAGAAAGAACAACGTGCAGATAAACAAAGACCAGCGCTGTTCTTTCAGCTTGCTCGCTAGATGTGCGGGCCACTCTGCGCTGGGCAAAAACTCGCACAACGTTTTCACCTCAGCCTCCGTGAAGGAGGTACGCGCCGCGTTCGCGGCCATTGGCTGATCGCAATCGCCCTTTTTCATTGGGTTTCTGTTGAACAGGACCGGGGGCCACAAGGTCTGGGCGCTGGACTCTGTGGCGAGAAAGGTCCGCTCGCTCGACTTGAAGGTGAACGGCACTTGCGGGATCAGCAGCAGCCAAGCAAAGGCCAACGAACCGACAAGGGACACGACGAACACTGCAATCTGGGCAAACAGGTGGGTGCGAGAGGGCAAGTCTTGCTTGCGCACCTGCCGCAGCCCGGTGTCGAAGTAGCGCCCGCATGCGGCGATCTGGCGCAAATCGACGCTGTGGAGTTGAGCCCACTGAATCAGCTGGTGCGCTTCTACCAGGCTGGCCGCCTGCACGCCAGAGAACATACGAAAGGACATGAGGTTGGTCTGCTCGTCCACATACGCACGGATCTTGGGGTCTGAGATTTCTTCGCTACCGTGCACCAGCAGCCACAGGCGCCGAAGCAAGGTGTGCAGCGACACGGTGCGCCAGATCACAAAGACAAAGCAAGCGATCAGCACCAGTGGCATCAAGGCGGCCAAGGCGCCGCCGAATTGAGTGATGGTGGCGAATTCCATCACGCAGCAGGGCGCGCGCACCGCCCACGGTAATACGACCTCAATTCAAGCGAGTCGTTGGTCTTTTGTTGCAGCCTCTTAACCTGCCGCTTTTCTCCACTGGTCATGCGCGGCAAGCACGCACCCAGTGCCGGTATTAATCTCGCCATGTTGCTGGTTGCCCCTCCCTATGCTGTGCGGTACATATCTTTGTATGCAGTTGTTAAGGCACTTTAGGTGGTGCAGCAGTGGGGCGCAACTTTTCGATGCCAAACGTTTTGGCGAGCGCCGGTAGAGTGGGCCGCTGCAGAGAGATTTGCCCAACCAAGATCATTCAAACCATATTGGCCTGTAGCGCTTATCCAATAAGCGATAGCAGCTATCAATTTCATACCGATCAACTAACGGTACCCTGGCCCTCGGCGTGCACTGGTGCCGCCCTGCAAGTCCCTGCAGTACCGTCAGGTAAATTGCCCCGCATGCCGAACACCTCTTCGCCCCCCTCTGCCGCCGCCCCGGCATCCCTCATCGACTCCCGCCAAGCCGCCTGGCGCCTGCTGACCACGCTGGGCCTGGTGGTGTTGGGCAACAGCAGCATGTATGTGGTGTCGGTGGTGCTGCCCGCCGTGCAAGCCGAGTTTGGCGTGGGCCGTGCGGATGCGTCGCTGCCCTACACGCTGATGATGGTGTGCCTGGGGCTGGGCGGGATCTGGACGGGGCGCATGGCCGACCGGCATGGGCTGATGCCGGTGCTGTGCGTGGGCGCGGTGGCCGTGTGTGGCGGGTTTGTGTGGGCGGGGCTGTCGGGCAGCATCTGGGGATTTGGGCTGGCGCACGGGCTGATGGGGCTGATTGGCAGCTCGGCCACGTTTGCGCCGCTGATGGCCGACACCGCGCTGTGGTGGAACAAGCGGCGCGGCATTGCGGTGGCGATCTGCGCCAGCGGCAACTACATTGCGGGCGCGCTGTGGCCGCCCATCGTGCAGCACGGCATCGAGCTGATCGGCTGGCGCCACACCTATGTGCTGCTGGGCTTGGTGTGTGGCGTGGGCATGCTGCTGCTGGCGCTGCGCATGCGCCAGCGCGCGCCGGTGGCGCAGATGGATGCAGCCCCTGCACCGGCCGCTGCGGCGCAAGGTGTGGCAGCTGGTGTGGTGCCCACTGCGCTACTGCTCGACCGCAGCCGCCCGTTTGGCCTGCGCCCGTTGCATGCGCAGCTGCTGTTGTGTGTGGCGGGTGTGGCCTGCTGCGTGGCCATGGCGATGCCACAGGTGCACATCGTGGCGTACTGCACCGACCTGGGTTTTGGCGCGGCGCGCGGGGCCGAGATGCTGTCGCTGATGCTGGCGTGTGGCATCGTCAGCCGCCTGGTGTCGGGCGTTATCTGTGACCGCATTGGCGGCGTGCGCACGCTGCTGCTGGGCTCAGCGTTGCAGGGCGTGGGGCTGGCGCTGTTTCTGCCGTTTGACGGGCTGGTGCCGCTGTACGTCATCTCGGCCATGTTCGGGCTGTTCCAAGGCGGCATCGTGCCCGCCTACGCCATCATCATCCGCGAGTATTTCGCGCCGCAAGAGGCGGGCGCGCGGGTGGGCGCGGTGATCATGGCCACGCTGATCGGCATGGCGCTGGGGGGCTGGATGTCGGGCTGGATCTTCGACCTGACGGGCAGCTACCGTGCGGCGTTCTTGAACGGCATGGCGTGGAACCTGCTGAACCTGTCCATCGTGGGCTGGCTGTTCTGGCGGGTGCGCCAACAGCGCGCTGTGACAATACGGCCGCAGCACAGCCCGGGGTAAGCTGGGCAGGCGCCGCCAGCGGGCACCATCAGCGATTTAGGCCGTCTGCAGATACCGCTCTGCCAATTCCTTCTGCGCGGTAGCGTCAACACCCAGCACGTCCACCAGATACGCCTGCAGCCCGCCAAAGTCGTTGTCCACCATGTGCAGGGCGGCGTCCAGAAACTCCTCTTGCACGCGCCACAGCACGCGCAGCACTTCCTCTGGCGCGTGGCTACCCATGCCGGGCGGGCGCTGGTACAGCGCGTTGGTGAGGAGGTAGTCGTGCATGACCACATCGCGCGGCACGCCCAGCGTCAGCAGGATGAGGGCGGCGGCAAAGCCGGTGCGGTCCTTGCCTGCGGTGCAGTGAAACACCGTGGGCGTATCGCTGGCCAGCAGCAGGCGGAACAGCTCGGCAAAACGCGGGGCGTTGTCGTGCACAAAGCCCCGGTAAGTGTCCTGCATCAGGCCCACGGCGTCCTGGGCGGTGAGCTGGCGGCCGGTGCGCTGCAGTTCCAGCGCGCGCTGTACCACCGTGGGTTCGATGTGCAGCGGGTGGTAGGCCACGCCGGGCAGCGCGTAGGCATACGCAGCGCTTTCGGCCTGGCCCCGAAAGTCTACCGCACGGGCCACACCCAGCTCGGCCAGCAAGGCCTGGTCCTCGGGGGTCAGGCCCGCCAGGTGGTCGGAGCGGAAGATGCGGCGCCACTTCACGGGGCGGCCGCCGTGGCCGGTGTAGCCGCCCAGGTCGCGGAAGTTGGTGGCGCCGCGCAGGGGCAGGGATCGAGAAGGAGCAGAAGAGGACATGGTCGAAAGGCTCAAGCACAGGGCGTTGCCGCAAGACTAGCCCAGAAGCGCCCGCCCGGTTGTCGCATGGGGGCTATCCAGCGCACCGGCACGCTGTGTGCGGGGACCGCCCCCCCTTCGCTGCGCCGGGGTTACTTGCCTTGCACGTAGGCGTTGCGGGCGGTCACCGCCAGGTCGGGGTAGTTTGCAAACATGCCGTCCATGCCCATGTCCAGGTGCTTGCGGAACTCTGCGGCGGCAGGAGCGGCATCGGCCTGCGCAAAGGTCCAGCCGTGCACCTTCAGGCCTGCGGCATGGACCTGGTCGATGAAGGACTTCGTGACGGGGTAGGTGGTGTTGTTGATGAGCACGCCCACCCCCTCGGTGAAGGCCGCCACATCCTTGAGCGTGAGCGCCTGCACGCCGGTGGCGCCCGTGACCCCCATGCGTGCGGTGCCGTCCGCTGCGGTGGTGGCCACCCCCAGCAGGATCAGCGGCATCTTGTTGTTCTGCGCGACTTGCTTGGTGCGCAGGCTGCGCAGCGTGGCATCGCTGAACGACTGGATGAAGACCTTGCTGGTGGCGTTGTAGCCGTTGGCGGCCAAGGTCTTCAAGATGCCGTCTTCCATGGCGGGGTCCGCCTGCTTGGCCTCGGGGTAGATGCCCACTTCGCGGCCTGCGGTGCTGCTTTGCTTTTTGGCCAGGTCCACCACTTCCTGGAAGGTGGGCACGGCGAACGCGTTGGCCGAGCTGGGCGTGAAGCCCGGATAGCTTGCCTTGCCCGTGCCGGTGGGCACCACGGTCAGCGTCTTGATTTCGCCGAGGGTGAAGTCAGACACCTTGTAGCCGCCGTTGCGCTGCGCGAACAGCGTGGCCACGTTGGTGGTGCGGTTCAGGGTGTCGTCGTGGATGGCGACTAGCGCGCCGTCTTTGGTGATCTGCAAGTCGGGCTCGATGAAGTCCGCCCCCATGCGGATGGCCAGCTCGTAGCCGCCCAGCGTGTGCTCGGGCAGATAACCGCTGGCGCCACGGTGCGCGATGACCTGGGGTTGCGCGGGCGCATCGTCACTACCGCCACACCCGGCAAGCACCAGGGCAGACAGGCAGACGGCGGCGAAGGAGGACAAGGCTTTCATGGCAGCGGTTCCGTTTCTGAAAAGAGGCCGACTCTAGGGCGGCGCCATTGCAGCGGCGTGACATGGTGGCGCGGATGTCCGCAGGGCAGAAACGCAGGAGACACCGGGGCGACAGTGAATGCTGCGATGCAAGAACCCATGCCGCACACAAGCGCGGGCTCAGGCGCCTGGGCACGTCTTTGTCCGCTGGGCAGCGAACCGTCAGGGCGGGAGCGAAGTCACCGCACCATCTACCGGCAGCTCTTGCGTGCCCTTGGGACAGGGCTGGTCGGTGTAGGTGGTGCGGCCGTCTTTCACACACTTGCGCGGTTGCGGCGCAGCCGGGGTTGAGGCGCCGTTGCGCTGGGGCTGCGCCTGGGCGGGCCGCTTGTCGGGCGGCAAGGTGTCAGCGCCGGGGCGGGTGATCTTTTTCCATACCTGCTCGGACCAGGGCCCCGCGTGCGGCAGCCAGGCATCACGCGTCCACCACGCAGCGGCGGCGGCAGCTACCACCACGACCGCGATGGCGGTGAGGACGGTGCGTTCAGTGCGGCTGCGCATGCGGATGCGGCGAGAGTGCCTGCTAAGGTCCGTCAGCGTGTGCGCTCGCGCGTCACGTTCACGTCGATGTCGCCAAACACGGTCACGCCGCTGGCACCCTGGGGCTGCTGCTGGCTGGCCGGGTCGCTGGAGCGCGCAGAGCCTGTGGTGGTGCACCCACCCAGCGCAGCAGCCACCACGAGGGCCGCCGGTGCGGTGCGCCAGAAGCCCTGCGCGACCGCTGCGGACGACGGGGTGGATGCCGTGCCGGGCGTTTGCATCATTCGCCGCCCAGGTGGTTGCCCAGAATGCCCGCCAGCTCGAACATGCCTGCGCTGTCCTTGCCGAACACGGCGCGCAGCTTGTCGTCGGCGACGATGGTGCGCTTGTCCTTGGGGTCTTGCAGGTTGTGGGCCTTGATGTATTCCCACATTTTCTTCACGGCCTCGGGGCGGGCCACCGGCTCGGCGCCGATCACGGCGGCCAGGGCGGCGCTGGGCGCCTTGCCTGCGGCGGCCTTGCGCGGCGCTTTGGCGGCCATGGTTTTAGCGGCGGCCTTCTTGGCAGGGGCCTTTTTGGCGGTAGTGCTCGTCTTTCCTACCTTGGCAGCTACTGTTTTTGCAGCGGCCCCTGGGCGTGGCGGGAACTTGGATGGAGCAAATTCAAAGTTGACCTTGCCCGCCTCCTTGTCCCACGCCAGGTGGGCCTTGAAGTTGCGGCGCGTGCGCATGCTCACAAACTTGTCGAGCAGGTCGGTCTTGCCGGTCTCCAGCAACTTGGTCATCTGCTCGCGCTCCACCGGCTGCTGCAGGATGATCTTGCCGCTCTTGAAGGTGCAGCTGGGCGTGGGCTGCGCGGCAGTGGGCACGGCCTTGCTGCACACGTAGTTGCTGCCGTGCTCATGCACTTCCGATCCGCAGATCGGGCAGGCGCCCAGCGCGGCGTCTTCAAACTCCACGATCTCGCCGGACTCTTCGCCCTTCTTGTCGTCGCCGAAGTCGAATTCGAGCTTGTAGTTATGCGCCTCGTCGTCGTATTTGATGACGATCTCGGATGTGAAGGGCCAGCCCGCTTTGGAGCGGAAACCCTCCAGAGGGCCGATCTTCTTGTCGCGCAGCAGGGCGTTGGCCTCGGCGGTTTCAAAGGTGCGGCCTGCGGGCGACTTGCCAAAGCTGAAGCCGCAAGGCTCTGCGCCTGGTTTGCCCACGCAGGCAAAGCGGCGGTAGTTCTCTTTGACCACGCCGCCGCAGTTGGGGCAGGGCGATTCGAGTGTGGCGTAGTCGCCCGGAATGGTGTCGCGGTCGTATTCCTTGGCCTTCTTGACCATGCGCTCGGTCATGGCAGCGATCTCGGCCATGAAGGCTTCGCGGCTGAGCTGGCCTTTTTCCATCTGCGAGAGCTTGTACTCCCACTCGCCGGTCAGGTCGGCGCGGCAGAGCTCTTCCACCTCCAGCCCGCGCAGCAGCGTCATGAGCTGGAAGGCCTTGGCGGTGGGGATGATTTCGCGGCCTTCGCGCAGCATGTACTTTTCGGTCAGCAAACCTTCGATGATGGCCGCGCGCGTGGCTGGGGTGCCCAGACCTTTTTCCTGCATGGCAGAGCGCAGTTCTTCGTCGTCGATCTGCTTGCCCGCGCTTTCCATGGCGCCGAGCAGCGTGGCTTCGGAGTAGCGAGCGGGCGGCTTGGTCTTGAGGCCCTTGGGGTCTACCTGGAGGGTGTTGACCATTTCGCCGGGTTGGACCGGCACCAGGTTCTGGCCCTTGTCGCCGTCCTTGCCGCCTTCCACTTCGTCGGCCGCTTCCTTGCCGTAGATGGCCAGCCAGCCCGGCTTGACCAGCACCTTGCCTTCGGTCTTGAAGCTGTGGGGTGCCACGGTGCTGATGCGGGTGGTCACGGTGTATTCAGCGCTGGGGAAGAACACGGCCATGAAGCGGCGCACTACCAGGTCGTACAGCTTCTGTTCGGCTTCAGACAGGCCGCTCGGCGCCTGCAGCGTGGGGATGATGGCAAAGTGATCACTCACCTTGCTGTTATCGAAGATGCGCTTGGACGGGCGCACGTAGTTGTTGTTCAGCGCGGTGAGCGCGTGGGGCGCCAGGTGGCGCATGCCGCTGTCGGCCAGCATTTCAAACGTTTGCTTGGCCACGGGCAAATAGTCTTCGGGCAGCGCGCGCGAGTCGGTACGCGGGTAGGTCAGGGCCTTGTGGCGTTCGTACAGGCTTTGCGCCAGGGCCAGCGTGGTCTTGGCAGAGAAGCCGAACTTGCCGTTGGCCTCGCGCTGCAGGCTGGTCAGGTCGAACAGCAGGGGCGATGCCTGGGTGGTGGGCTTGCTCTCTTCGGTGACCGTGGCCTGCTTGCCACGCACGGCGTTGGCAATGGCTTGGGCTTCAGCGGCCGACCACACGCGGTCGGCGCGGGCTTCCACGTCCTCGCCTTTTTTCCACTTGGGGTCGAACCACTTGGCGGGGTATTCACCGGCCTGGGCGCCAAAGGTGGCGTGGATTTCCCAGTAGTCGCGGCTGATGAACTTGCGGATCTTTTCTTCGCGCTCCACCACCAGCGACAGCGTGGGGGTCTGCACCCGGCCCACGGTGGTCAAGAAGAAGCCGCCATCGCGCGAGTTGAACGCCGTCATGGCACGCGTGCCGTTGATGCCCACCAGCCAGTCGGCTTCAGAACGGCTGCGGGCCGCACTGGCCAGGCCCGCCATCTGCTGCTCGCTGCGCAGCGCGTCAAAGCCATCGCGGATGGCCTGGGGTGTCATGGACTGCAGCCACAGGCGCTTGACGGGTTTTCCCAGCGGTTTGCTGCCACCGGCGTACTGCTCGATGAGGCGGAAGATCAGCTCACCCTCGCGGCCCGCGTCACAGGCGTTGATGAGGTCGGTCACGTCCTTGCGCTTGGCCTGCTTGACCACCGCATTCAGGCGGCTCTTGGTCTTGTCCACGGGCTTGAGGTCAAAAAACGGCGGGATCACGGGCAGGTGCGCAAAGCTCCACTTGCCTCGTTTCACGTCGAACTGCTCGGGCGCCTGGATCTCCACCAGGTGGCCCACGGCGCTGGTGACTACATAGCGGTCGTTCTCGAAGTGGTCTTCGTGCTTCTCGAACTTGCCCGCTACGGGCGTCAGTGCGCGCACGATGTCTTGCGCCACCGAGGGTTTTTCTGCAATTACCAGGGTCTTGGTCATTTTTTGGTTTCTCGCCAATCTGGCTGTCCGGCATCCGGCCGGTCGCTTCTACAATCCGTTGCCTCACGCGTACACGCGCACGCGCATGTGTGCATATTCAAGTTAACAGAGTTTTTGCCATGCCCCGCACAGCACCGCCTGCAACCCCGACCGCCGCCCAGGGCCGCCGCATCCAGACCCGGCGCTCGGGTGTGCACGGCAAGGGCGTTTTTGCCGTGCAGGATATTGCAGAGGGCGAAGTCCTTGTCGAATACACGGGCGAAGTGATCGGCTGGCAGGAGGCGCAGGACCGACACCCGCACGACCCCCTGCAGCCCAACCACACGTTCTACTTCCATGTGGATGAAGACCACGTGATCGACGCAAAGTTCGGCGGCAACTCCTCGCGCTGGATCAACCACAGTTGCAACCCCAACTGCTACGCCGACGAGCAAGGCAAGCGCATCTTCATCACGGCGCTGCGCAACATCAAGGCCGGCGAAGAGCTGAACTACGACTACGGCCTGATCATCGAAGAGCGCTACACCCCGAAGCTCAAGGCCGAATACCCCTGCTGGTGCGGCAGCCCCAACTGCCGGGGCACGCTGCTGGCGCCCAAGCGTGGCTGGGCACCGCCGGTGCCGCTGCCCCCGTCCAAGCCGTCTTCCACCAAGGCCAAGAAGGCCGCCAAGGCTCCCCAGAAGGCCAAGCCGCGAGGCCGCAGCCAGTGAGCGCCACATCCCCGATCCGCTGGCCCGCCGAGGCCATCTGGGAGGCGGTGTCACCGCTGCTGCCGGGCTTCACCGTCGAGGTGCTGCCCACCATCGACTCCACCAATACCGATCTGATGCGCCGTGCGCGCAACGGGCAGTGCGAGCCCACCCTGCTGGTGGCCGAGCAGCAGACCGCCGGACGCGGGCGGCTGGGGCGGGTATGGCAAAGCGATGTGGGGTCTTCTCTGATGATGTCGCTGGGTCTGCCGCTGGCGCCCCAGGATTGGTCCGGCCTGTCGCTGGCGGTGGGGGTGAGCGTGGCCGAAAGCCTGCAGCCCACGCTGCCGCCGCTGGGTGCCAACCAGCCTGCGCGTGTGGGGCTCAAGTGGCCCAATGACCTCTGGCTGGGCGGCGCTGCGGGCGACCGCAAGTTGGGTGGCATCCTGGTGGAGACCGCCAGTTTTGTCGCGCCCCAGGCGGCAACTGCACACGCTCAGGCCAGCACTGCGCGCTATGTGGTGGTGGGCATCGGTATCAACGTGCAGCCCCGCAGCCCCGAGGGCATGAGCATGCCGCCCGGTAGCCTGCAGGATGTGGAGCCGGGCCTGGACGCGCCCACCGCGCTGCTGCGCATCGTGCCGCCGCTGGTGGCCATGCTGCAGTCGTTTGCGGGCTATGGGTTTGCGCCCATGCAGCCCCGCTTTGCAGCCCGCGACGTGCTGCAGGGCCGCGCCGTGACGCTGAGCGACGGCCACACGGGCACCGCGCATGGCGTGGGCGACGATGGGGCGCTGCTGGTGCACACGGCGGGCGGTATGCAGGCCATCACCAGTTCCGAGATCAGCGTCCGGCCGGCGGCAGTGCCACCGGTGTGAGACAGCTTCCCTTCCCGATGCGACAAGTGTCCTTGAAAGGCTGCACCCCATGCTTCGTCTTGCCGTGATCGCGCTGCTGCTGGCCAACGCGGGGTACTACGCGTGGTCGCAAGGGCTGTTGAGGCCGTTGGGCTACGCGCCGCAAGAGCAGTCCGAGCCCCAGCGCATGAACCAGCAGATCAGGCCCGAGACGCTGCAGATCCTGAAGGTCAACCCCAGCAAGACCTCCTCCGCGGCGCCCTCCACGACCCCCACCCCCCCATCCCTGGCCACCGCCGCCAACGACTCCCCCCCCTCTTCTCCCTCCCCCTCTGCCCCCGCAGACACTGCCGAGTGTCTGCAGGCCGGGGTGTTTGACGACCGCCAGGCTGAGGCGCTGCGTACGGCCGCCGCTGGCTTGCCCCAGGGCAGCTGGGTGCTGGAGCCCACCCCCGTGCCGGGCCGCTGGATGGTCTACATGGGGCGGTTTGACGATGCCGAAACGCTGGACCGCAAGCGCGCCGAGCTGCGCGCCCGCAAGGTGGACCACGACCGCGCCGGCGGCACGCTGGAGCTGGGCCTGTCGCTCGGCCGCTTTGCCTCGAAGGAGGCGGCCGAGCGCGAGCTGACCAACCTGGGCAACAAGGGCGTGCGCACGGCCCGCGTGATCCAGGAGCGCGCCGAATCCTCCGGCTTTACGCTGCGCCTGCCCGCCGTGAACGACGCGCTGCGCGCGCAACTGGATGTGCTGCGCACGGCCATGGCGGGCAAGACGCTGCGTACCTGCGCCTGAAGCGCCTGGGGTGGGTATGCAGGTTCTGTGGCGCGCCGGCCTTGCGGTCTGCCCTGTCAGCTGCCAGCCACCACGTCCCGCGCTGCAAAACGCACGCTGAAGCGCGCGCCCGGCGGGTTCTGGCCGGGGCGCGCGTCCTCGAGCATGACTTCGGCATCGTGCTTGCTGGCAATCTCCAGCACGATGGGCAGGCCCAGGCCGGAGCCATCGGCCTCGCTGCCCAGGGCGCGGTAGAACGGCTGGAACACCAGCTCGCGCTCGGCCTCGGGCACGCCAGGGCCCGAGTCTTCGACCTGCAGCAGCAGCACATGGCCGAAGGTGTCGGCCAGCACGCGGGCGGTGACCACGCCGGGCTTGTCGGGCGTGGAGGGGGTGTAGTTGATGGCGTTGTCCACCAGGTTGCGCACCAGCTCCTTGAGCAGCGTGGGGTTGCCGTCGATCAGCACGCCCGGAGATCCCGGCTCGGCGCCGTCGTAGCCCAGGTCGATGTGCTTGTCGAGCGCGCGGGGCACCGAGTCGCGCACCACCTCGATCACCAAGCGCGCCAGGTCGCAGGGCTGGCGGGCAATGCCCACGCCGCTGCCTTCGGCCCGCGCCAGTGCCAGCAGCTGGTTGACGGTGTGCGTGGCGCGGATGCTGGAGCGGCCGATCTGCTGCAGCGAGCGCTTGAGTTCCTCGGTGCTGGTGCCTTCGCGCTGGGCCAGGTCGGCCTGCATGCGCAGGCCCGCCAGTGGGGTCTTGAGCTGGTGGGCGGCATCGGCCAGAAAGCGTTTTTGGGTGGCCAGCGAATCGTTCAGGCGCGTGAGCAAGTCGTTCACGGACGACACCAGCGGCGCGACTTCGAGTGGCACAGTGCGGTCGTCCAGCGGCGAGAGGTCGTCGGGGTTGCGCGCGCGGATGCGCTGCTCCAGCTGGTTGAGTGGCTGGATGCCCCGCGCGAGCGCCAGCCACACCAGCAGCACGGCCAGCGGCAGGATGACGAACTGCGGCAGCATCACGCCCTTGATGATTTCGGTGGCCAGCACGCTGCGCTTTTCGCGCGTCTCGGCCACCTGGACCAGCGCCACTGGCGTGTCCTTGAGCGGCAGGCGCACCCAGATGTAGGCCACGCGGATGTCGATACCGCGCATCTCCGCATCGCGCAGCCGCACCTCGCCGGACATGGGCACCTCGTCGCTGGGGGGCTCGGGCAGTTCGCGCTCGCCCGAGAGGAACTCGCCGCCCGGGCCGATGACCTGGTAGTACACGATGTCGGAGTCGTCGGCGCGCAGGATCTCGCTGGCGGGCTGGGGCAGGTTGAACTGGGCCTTGTCGCCCACCACGCTCACGAGCTGCGCGAGCGCGTGGGCGTTGTATTCCAGCGCGCGGTCAAACGGCTTGTTGGCCAGGCCTTGCGCCACCAGCCAGGTCAGCGCCAGGCTCACGGGCCACAGCAGCAGCAGTGGCGTGAGCATCCAGTCGAGGATTTCGCCGAACAGGGAGCGCTGCTCGCGCTGGAAGATCTTCACAGCGCCCGCCGTGGCAGTTTAGAAGCCAAAACACCAGATAGCGCTAGATTCATATGCACGAGCAGCTATCGTTTTGATAGTTAACTGGGGATCTTCTCAAGGCAGTAGCCCAGGCCGCGCACGGTGGCGATGCGGATGGGCCCGCCCTCGATCTTCTTGCGCAGGCGGTGGATGTAGACCTCGATGGCGTTGTTGCTCACCTCTTCGCCCCACTCGCACAGACGCTCCACCAGCTGCTCCTTGCTCACCAGTCGGCCGGCGCGCTGCAGCAGCACCTCCAGCAGGCCCAGCTCGCGGGCGGACAGTTCGATCATCTTGCCGTCGATGGTGGCCACGCGGCCGGCCTGGTCGTACACCAGCGGGCCGTGCTTGATGGCGCTGCTGGTGCCGCCCATGCCCCGGCGCGTGAGGGCGCGCACGCGGGCTTCCAGCTCCTGCAGGCTGAAGGGTTTGGCCATGTAGTCGTCGGCACCAAAGTCCAGGCCCTTCACGCGCTCTTCCACGCTGTCGGCGGCGGTGAGGATGAGCACTGGCAGGGCCGAGCCCCGGCCGCGCAGCTTTTTCAGCACCTCCAGCCCATGCATCTTGGGCAGGCCCAGGTCCAGGATGAGCAGGTCGAACTCGTTGTTGGTCATGAGCGCCGCGTCGGCCTCGCTGCCGCTGGCGACATGGTCCACCACGGCGCCCGAGGCACGCAGCGTGCGCAGCAGGCCATCGGCCAGCACCTGGTCGTCTTCGGCAATGAGGATGCGCATGCGGGTGTCTCCTGGTGGGTGGCAGCGGTCTGGCGCCGCGCCTGTGCGCCGATTTTAGGCGGCGCCGCGCGTCGCTGCGCCGAGAAAACGACGCCCGTTGCGCGCGCAGCGCCCAGGCCCGGGGCTGTCAGCGCGGGTCGTGTGCCAGCAGCTTGTGCACCAAGGCTTGCAGGTCGGCCTGCAGGCGGGCCATGCCCTCGGGGTGCTGGGCGAGCGTGGTCTCGTCCATGTACAGCTTGCGGTTGATCTCGACCTGGATGCTGTGGCGGTGTTGTGCGGGGTTGCCGTAGCGGCGCACCAGCTCCACGCCCTTGTAGGGGTGGTTGTATTCCACGCTGTAGCCGCACGCGCGCAGGTGCTCGCAGATCAGCGCCGACAGCGGCGGGCTGGCCGTGGTGCCGTCCCGGTCGCCCACCACAAAGTCGGCATGCTCCAGCCCCGGAAACTCGGTGGCAAAGCGCCCGGCCACGGCGGGCATGGAGTGGCAGTTGAGGTGGATGCTGTAGCCATGGCGCGCATGGGCGGCGTCAATGGCCTGGGCCACGGCGGCGTGGTACGGGCGCCAGCAGCGGTCGATGCGCGCGCGCACCTCGGCCACCGTGAGCGGGCGCTGGTAGATGGGCTCGCCCTGGTCGGTGAACTTCCAGATCAGCCCCTTGCCCAGGCGCACCTTGCTGAGCACCTTGGGGTCGGTGGAGATGGGGTCGGGCCAGTCCCCGTCGAGCAGGCTGGTGTCCAGCTCGGTGGTGTCGCGGTTGGCGTCCAGGTAGATGCGGGGGAAATGGGCCTCGACCCAGGCCACGCCGAGCGCGGGGGCAAAGGCGTAGATCTTCTCGACGTGCGTGTCTTCGGCCCGGCGCAGCGTAGCCAGGTCGAGGGCGGAGCCAAAGTCGTCGGGGTACCGGGTGCCGCTGTGGGGAGAGTCGAGCACCAGCGGGGTGCTGCCGGGCACCGCAGTGACAGTGGCGGTGGCGGGTTGAGTGGCAAGCCCCGGGGAGCCGGTGACGCCGGGTTGGGCTTGCTGGAAGCGGTGGTGGATCAGTTTCAAAGCTGCATGCATAGGCAGAGTGTGCGCAAAGGAGGGCGGCTGGCCTAGCCGCCCAGACCGGGATGTGACTATGGTTATCCCTGAGACCTTGAGCAGGCCCGGGAAGCAGGCTGGCCTGCGTCGTCTCACCATCCCAGCTGTGGCCGTCCCCGGGCCCAGGGCCCGGGGGGAATCAGGTCAGTCGAGCACCACCTTGGCGTAGGCCGCCACGCGTTTCATCTTGTCGATCTCGCTGGCGATCTGGGCCGTGAACTCCTTGGATATGGTGCCCGAGGGGTAGAGGCCCTGGCCTGCCAGTCGCTCGCGCACAGCGGGCTCCTTCAGGGCCTGGGCGACGGCTTGCTGGATGCGGTCTGCCGCCGCCGGGGGCGTGCCCGCAGGGGCCACCAGGCCAAACCATGAAGGCTCGTTGGCCTGCTTGTAGCCCAGCTCGGCGTAGGTGGGCACATCGGGCAGCACGTCCAGGCGTTCGGGCCACGACACCGCCAGCGCCTTGAGCTTGCCCGATTTGACGTGCGGGAGCGACGAAGCCACCTGGTCGAAGTACACCGCCACCTGGCCCGCGAGCACGTCGTTGATGGCCGGGCCTGCACCACGGTAGGGGATGTGCACCATGGAGGTGCCCGTGCTGCTCTTGAACAGCTCGCCCCACATGTGGCCGATGGTGCCGTTGCCGGGGGTGGCGTAGGACACCTTGCCGGGGTTGGCCTTGAGGTATTTCACCAGCTCCGCAAAGTCCTTGACGGGCACCACGGCCGGGTTGATCACGATGACGCCCGGGGCCTTGACGATCTCGGTCACGCCGATGAAGTCCTTGGTCGGGTGGTAGGGCAGCTTGGTGTACACGGCGGGGTTCACGCCATGGGTGGACAGCGTGGCCACGCCCAGGGTGAGGCCGTCTGCCGGCGCGCGGGCGACTTCGGCCATGCCGATGGAGCCGCCTGCGCCGCCCCGGTTTTCCAGCACCACGGGCTGCTTGAGGATGCGCGCCAGCGACTCTTGCAGGCTACGGGCCGTGATGTCCGTGGCGCCCCCGGGCGGGAACGGCACGATGATGCGCAGGGGCTTGCCCTCTTGCGCCAAAGACATTCCGGGAGCGAAAGATACGGCGGCCAGCGCTGAGAGCAGATGACGGCGTTGCATGGGCATTTCTCCTGTGAGTTGCATTGAGGTTAAAGGATTCAATGCGCTCCACCAAGCAATGGATATGCCTGATAACATTCCTGTTTGGAATGATTTGATTACTTACTATGTCATCCCTTCGCCGCCTTTCTCCACCCCTTCACCTGCTGCGGGCGTTTTCCACGGTGACGCGGTTCGGCGGGGTGTCCCGCGCGGCCGAGGCCTTGCACCTCACCCAAAGTGCGGTCAGCAAGCAGATCAAGGAACTGGAGACCTGGGTGGGCGTGCCGCTGTTCGAGCGCAGCCGCAAGCGCCTGGCGCTGACCCCAGCCGGCGAGCGCTACGAAAAGGCGGTGCGTGGCGTGCTGGCGCAGCTGGAGGCGGCCACGCTGGAGCTGATCACCAGCGACGACGGCGGCGGTGCGCTGCACCTGTCCAGCCTGCCCACGTTTGCGGCCAAGTGGCTCATCCCGCGCCTGCCGCAGTTCCAGCAGCAGCACCCGCAAATCACGCTGCACTTTGTGCCCTATGTGCACAGCTACGACTTCACCCGGCCCGAGCTGGACTGCGCCATCCTGTTCGGCGACGGCCACTGGCCCGGCGCGCACGCCCACCACATCACGGGCAACGAGGTGGCGCTGATCGCCCCCCGCGCCAAGGTGGCCGACTGGCCCATCCATACTCCGCGCGATGTGGCCCGCTACACCCTGCTGCGCCATGTGACCGTGCCGGAAGGCTGGCTGCGCTGGAGCGAGACGCACGGGGTGGAGGGCCTCATCGACCCGCTGGCAGGGCCGCAGTTCGACCAGTTCCAGACCATGATCCGTGCCGTGATGGCGGGCATGGGCCTGGCGCTGGTGCCGCGCTGCTTGGTGCAGGACGAAATCACGGCGGGCCTGGTGCGCGAGCCCCTGCCCGATGCCGACCTGCGCGGCGGCTACCGGAGCGATGTGGGCTACTGGTTCTGTTACCCCGAAGGCCGCACGCAGCTGCACGCGCTGCAGTGCTTCAAGGAATGGTTGCTGGCGTGCGCCGAGCCGGTGGGGGCTCAGGCACCCGTGTCGCCACCCGCGTAGGCTTCCAGCCCGATCGCCACCACGGTGGCTACGTCATGGCCCACCTCGGCGCGGAACTCCGCCTCGGCCTGCGCCACCGCATCGCGGAACGCTTGCAGCCACGCCAAGCCGGTGGGCGTGAAGCACACGCGGCGCGCCCGCGCGTCCAACAGGTCTGCCTGCCGTGTGACCAGCCCCCAGGCCTCGCACTGGTCCACCAGGTTGGCCATGGCCTGCTTGGTCATGCCCGCGCGCTGGGCCAGGTCGGTCAGCCGGTCGCCCTGCAAGGCCAGGTGGCGCGTGATGTGCACATGGGCGGCCGTCACCTGGTCGCGCGCCGCCAGGTTGGACAGGGCCAGCGGCACCTCCACGTTGCGCGCCATGAGCTGCAGCACCCGCGCGTCGAAGCGGCGCAATGCACTGCCCATCAGGCGGCCCAGGTGGGTTTGGCGCCAGCGGTCATCCGCTCCCGGGACGGATGTGGCGGCAGGAGAAAAATCGGCCATGCGATATTGTCAGGCAAACTGACTAAAAATCGCTTTATCTGCATTTCATTGCTCGCATAAACTACTGTTCAAGCATCCAGACTGTGATTAACCGCAGAGCGATGCAAGCATCCAACCTGTTGTTTTTCAAGGAGTTTCTCATGGACGTCGCAGTCAAAGGCACCAACCCCGCATTGCCCGTGAACACCGAAAAGGCCAAGGCCCTGGCCGCTGCGCTCGCCCAGATCGAGAAGCAGTTTGGCAAGGGCACGATCATGCGCCTGGGTGAAGGCGAGGTGATCGAGGACATCCAGGTGGTCTCCACTGGCTCCCTGGGCCTGGACATTGCCCTGGGCGTGGGCGGCCTGCCGCGCGGCCGCGTGGTCGAGATCTACGGACCGGAGTCGTCGGGCAAGACCACGCTCACGCTGCAGGTGGTGGCCGAGATGCAAAAGCAGGGCGGCACCTGCGCGTTTGTCGATGCCGAGCACGCCCTCGACGTGCAATACGCCCAGAAGCTGGGCGTGCAGCTGTCCGACCTGCTGATCAGCCAGCCCGACACGGGTGAACAAGCCCTGGAAATCGTGGACAGCCTGGTGCGCTCGGGCGCCGTGGACCTGATCATCGTGGACTCGGTGGCAGCCCTCACACCCAAGGCCGAAATCGAAGGCGAGATGGGCGATGCCCTGCCCGGCCTGCAGGCCCGCCTGATGAGCCAGGCGCTGCGCAAGCTGACCGCCACGATCAAGAAGACCAACTGCATGGTCATCTTCATCAACCAGATCCGCATGAAGATCGGCGTGATGTTCGGCTCGCCCGAAACGACCACCGGCGGTAATGCGCTGAAGTTCTACGCTTCCGTGCGCCTGGATATCCGCCGCACCGGCACCATCAAGAAGGGCGACGAAGCCATCGGCAACGAAACCAAGGTCAAGGTGGTCAAAAACAAGGTGAGCCCGCCTTTCAAGACGGCCGAGTTCGACATCCTGTTCGGCGAAGGCATCAGCCGCGAAGGCGAGATCATCGACATGGGCGTGACGGCCAAGATCGTGGAAAAGAGCGGTGCCTGGTACGCCTACAACGGCGAGAAGATTGGCCAGGGCCGTGACAACGCCCGCGAGTTTTTGCGTGAAAACCCCGACCTGGCCCGCGAGATCGAGAACAAGGTGCGCGAAGGGCTGGGCATTGCGCTGTTGCCTGGCGCACTGCAGGCTCCAGCAGCGGCTACCGACGAGTGATTTCCGGTTTTTGAAGCCAAATAGCCTGCAGGCGCACATTCCATATGCGCCTGTAGCTATTGAAAATATAGCGTTTGGTCAGCCATGGGATTCACTGCGCTCTCGCTCAAAGGCCGTGCACTGCGGCTGCTGAGCCAGCGCGAACATTCGCGGGCTGAGCTGCGGCGCAAGCTCAGCCCCCATGTGCAAGAGGGCGAAGACCTGGACGCCGTGCTGGACGACCTGCAGGCCCGGGACTTCATCAGCGAGGCGCGGGTCGTGGAGTCGGTGCTGAACCGGCGCGCCGGCCGCCTGGGTGCATCGCGCATCCGGCAGGAGTTGCAATCCAAGGGGTTGGGCGCCGAGGCCGTGCAGCAGGCCGTGGCCCAACTGCAGGGCAGCGAACTGGAGCGTGCCCGCGAGGTGTGGCGCCGCAAGTTTGGCGAGCCCGCAAGCGACCCCCAAACCCGCGCCAAGCAGATGCGGTTTCTGCTGGTGCGGGGGTTCTCAGGCGACGTGGCGCGGCGCGCCGTACAGGGCGCCGGTGATTCCGACGAGGGGTGAGCGCACTGCTGACCTGCGGGGCCTTTTCCTCATCTTCTCAAGGGCTCGGGTGTGCTTACACACCCAGCATCAATTGCAGGTTCTGCACGGCGGCGCCGCTGGCGCCTTTGCCCAGGTTGTCCAGGCGCGCAATGACCACGGCTTGCCGGTACTGCTCGTTGGCAAACACGCGCAGCTCCAGCTTGTTGGTGTCGGTCAGCGTGTCGGCCGCCAGCTTCAAATCATCGGTGGGCGGCAGCACACTCACCCACTGCTCGGGCGTGTTGGTGCGGCTGTAGTGGCTGGCCAGCACGTCGTGCAGGTCGCTGGCCTTGGGGGCGCCGGGCAGCAGGTCCAGGTGCAGCGGCAATTGCACCAGCATGCCCTGGCGGAAGTTGCCCACGGCAGGGATGAACACCGGGCGGCGTGTGAGCCCGGTGTAGCGCAGGATCTCAGGGATGTGCTTGTGCGACAGGCCCAGTGCATAGGCCTCATACGGCGCGGCGGTGCCTGCCTCGTAGGCTTCGATCATGGTGCGTCCGCCGCCGGAGTAGCCCGACACCGAGGGCAGGCTCAAGGGGTAGTCCGCAGGTATCAGGCCCGCATCGACCAGCGGGCGCAGTATGGCAATGGCCCCGGTGGCATAGCAGCCGGGGTTGGACACGCGGCTGGCTTCGCGCACTGCCTGTGCCTGCGATGCTGCGAGTTCTGGAAACCCGTACACCCAGCCATCGGTCGTGCGGTGGGCGGTGCTGGCATCGATTACCTTGACCTTGCGGCCCGAGGTGCGCTCGATCTCGTCCACCATCGCCACGGTGTCGCGTGCGGCATCGTCGTGCAGGCAGAGGATGACAAGGTCCACGCCTGCGATCAGGTCGCGCTTGGCGGCTGGGTCTTTGCGCAACCCGGGCGCAATGCTGACCAGCTCGATCTGCGGCATGGCCTGCAGGCGCTCGCGGATCTGCAGGCCCGTGGTACCGGCTTCGCCATCAATAAAGACTTTGGACATGGAGGTGCTCCTGCAAAAAGGCGGCAGCGTCTGCCGGGTGGAAATGGGAGTGGGAAGGCCGTGAGGCCAGCCCGGGGTGTCAGTCAGGCACAAGGATGGTGCGTTGCAGCATGATACAGTCGCGGGTTGCCATGTCCCAAGCCCGCGGCCAGACATCTGTTCATGGTAAACGGGTAACTACCACCCTTCCCTGAGAGAGACCTCATGAAGATTCACGAATACCAAGGCAAGGAAATCTTGCGCAATTTTGGTGTGCCCGTTCCGCGCGGCATCCCTGCATTCACGGTGCAAGAAGCCGTGGAAGCTGCTCAAAAACTCGGCGGCCCCGTGTGGGTGGTCAAGGCCCAAATCCACGCCGGTGGCCGTGGCAAGGGTGGCGGCGTGAAGGTTGCCAAGACCATTGACGACGTGAAGGCACGCGCCAGCGACATCCTGGGCATGCAGCTGGTTACGCACCAGACCGGCCCAGAAGGCCAGAAGGTCCGCCGCCTGTACATTGAAGACGGCGCCGACATCAAGAACGAACTGTATGTGTCGCTGGTGACCGACCGCGCTACCCAGAAGGTAGCCCTGATCGCTTCGAGCGAAGGCGGCATGGACATCGAGGAAGTGGCCCACTCCACGCCCGAGAAGATCATCACCGAGATGATCGACCCCATCGCTGGCATCACCGAAGCACAGTCCCGCAAGGTGGCCGCTGCCATCGGCCTGACTGGCGCGTCCATCGACCAAGCCGTAGACATCTTCGCCAAGATCTACAAGTGCTACATGGAAACCGACGCGTCGCTGGTGGAAATCAACCCGCTGAACTGCGACTCCAAGGGCAACCTGATGGCTCTGGACGCGAAGTTCAACTTTGACGCCAACGCGCTGTTCCGCCACCCCGAAATCGTGGCCTTCCGCGATCTGGACGAAGAAGACCCTGCCGAAGTCGAAGCCTCCAAGTTCGACCTGGCCTACATTAGCCTCGATGGCAACATCGGCTGCCTGGTGAACGGCGCTGGCCTGGCCATGGCCACCATGGACACGATCAAGCTGTTCGGCGGCGAGCCAGCCAACTTCCTGGACGTGGGCGGCGGTGCCACCCCCGAGAAGGTCACCGAAGCCTTCAAGATCATGCTGAAGAACCCCAAGGTCGAAGGCATTCTGGTCAACATCTTCGGCGGCATCATGAAGTGCGACACCATCGCCACCGGCGTGATCACCGCTTGCAAGGCTGTGAACCTGAACGTGCCGCTGGTCGTGCGCATGAAGGGCACGAACGAAGAGCTGGGCAAGAAGATGCTGGCCGAGTCCGGCCTGCCCATCATCGCTGCAGACACCATGGCCGAAGCTGCGACCAAGATCGTTGCTGCCGTCAAGTAAGCCCGGAGAACACACATGTCGATCTACATCAACAAAGACACCAAGGTCATCACCCAGGGCATCACGGGCAAGACGGGCCAGTTCCACACTGAAAAGTGCCAGGAATACGCGAACGGCAAGAACTGCTTTGTCGCAGGCGTGAACCCCAAGAAGGCTGGCGAGTCGATCTTCAACATCCCGATTTACGCCTCCGTCAAGGAAGCAGCACAGCAGACCGGCGCCACCGTGTCGGTGATCTACGTGCCGCCCGCAGGCGCTGCGGATGCGATCTGGGAAGCTGTCGAAGCCGACCTGGACTTGGCGATCTGCATTACCGAAGGCATTCCCGTCAAGGACATGCTGATGGTGCGCAACAAGATGAAGGCCAAGGAAGCGGCTGGCGGCAAGAAGACCCTGCTGCTGGGCCCCAACTGCCCCGGCCTGATCACGCCTGACGAAATCAAGATCGGCATCATGCCCGGTCACATCCACCGCAAGGGCCGCATCGGCGTGGTGTCCCGCTCGGGCACGCTGACGTACGAAGCTGTGGCCATGCTGACCGAAGTGGGTCTGGGCCAGTCGAGCGCCGTGGGCATTGGTGGCGACCCCATCAATGGCTTGAAGCACATCGACGTGATGAAGGCTTTCAACGACGATCCAGATACCGACGCCGTGATCATGATCGGTGAAATCGGTGGTCCTGACGAAGCCGAAGCAGCCCAATGGTGCAAGGCCAACATGAAGAAGCCTATCGTGGGCTTCATCGCTGGCGTGACGGCCCCTCCCGGCAAGCGCATGGGCCATGCTGGCGCGCTGATCTCTGGCGGCGCCGATACGGCCGATGCCAAGTTGGCCATCATGGAAGAGTCGGGCTTCATCATCACCCGCAACCCTTCGGAACTGGGCAAGCTGCTCAAGGCCCAGCTGAAGTAAGTGGGCTGGCGCCGTCCCGTTCGTAAGCACAATTACGGACGCGGCGCACGGCGCAGACCGCTAGACTGGCGGCTCCTACAAAAGAGAAGCGCTCGGAACCCCGGTTCCGGGCGCTTCTTGCATTCATAACAGTGGAGTCAGTCATGGAGTTTCTGCAAAGCGCCGATTTTTGGATCGGCCTGGTGAAGATCGTCTGGATCAACATCATCCTGTCGGGTGACAACGCGGTGGTGATCGCGCTGGCCGCCCGGTCCCTTCCTCCCCATCAGCAAAAGAAAGCCGTCTTCTGGGGCTCGGGCGCTGCCGTGGTCTTGCGGATCTTGCTGACCGTTGTGGCGGCCAAGCTGCTGGAACTGTCGTTCCTGCAGATCGTGGGGGGGTGCCTGCTCCTGTGGATCGGCTTTCAGCTGCTCAGCGACGACGAGGAAGATGAGGGCGAATCCAAGACCTATGGCAGCCTGATGGCCGCCGTGCGCACCATCCTGATTGCCGATCTGGTGATGAGCCTGGACAACGTGATCGCGGTGGCCGCTGCTGCGCAAGGCAATGTGATCCTGTTGGTGCTGGGCCTGGCCATCAGTATTCCCTTGGTGATCTTTGGCAGCACGCTCATGATCAAGCTCATGGAGCGATTCCCTGTCATCGTGGTGTTGGGTGCCGCACTGATTGGCTGGGTGGGTGGCGAAACCATCGCCAGCGATGCCATCTTGCACGACTATGCCGTGGCGCATCCCGCGCTGCACTATGTGGCTGCTGCGCTCGGCGCTGCGCTGGTGGTGGGTGTGGGCAAGTTCTGGCGCAAGGGATCGCGCAGCGCGTCGACCAATTGATGGTCGCGGCGGGAGGCTCGTACGAAGGTCCGGTCCTTCTTGCGGGTCCATGGGTGACAAAAATGACATTGCGGTGGCGCCCTGTCTCGCATCGCATGACAAGAACGACACGCCACTCCACCGCAATCGCCCATTCGCTGCCAATCACCGCCATTCTGCGGCCTCGAAGTGCTTGGCCAGCATGGGCGCAGATATTGCTTTGAACCATTCAATACTGAGTGGAACAACAGCAAGTGGGACGAAAAACCTCGGCGCGGCGGATGGATGGATGGCGTACCGACGGCTTTTGGGGCGGATTGGTGGCACTGGTCGTCGCGGGCCTGTGTACGGTCACGGGCGCATCGCTGACGCTCGAGCACAAGCTTTACGACGCGGCTGTCCGCATTTCCTCCCCCGCCCCGCTGGCCGACGTGGTGATTGTGGGCATCGACGACGCCAGCCTTGCCACGGTCGGTCCTTGGCCCTGGCCGCGTGACGTTCACGCGCAGCTCATTGATCGACTGTCAGCGGCTGGCGCCCAGGCCATCATCTATACTCCCGCATTCGCGCAACCCCAGAGCGACAGAGGGTTGGGCTACCTGCGAAAAATCCGCGAAACCCTCGTTGCGGCGGGCGAGGGAACCGCATTGACGGCCGAGCTGGGCCGTGTGGTGGGAGAGGCAGAAGCTGCACTCGACGGCGATGCGCGCCTGGCTGCAGCCATCCAGCGGGCGGGCAATGTGTTCCTTGCTTCGCGCTATGAAAGCACCGGGGCTTCGGCGCCGTTGCCCTCTTACGTGCGCCGCAGCACGGTGCCTGATCCAGGTGTTGCCGCGACCCCCGTGCAATTGGCTCGGCACCCTATCGCGTCGCTGGGCGCTGTGGCTGCGGGGGTGGGGCACGTTTATGCAGAGCCCGACCAGGATGGCCGCGTGCGCCAGGTTCCACTGCTTCTTCGCTACGACAGTGTCGGGGTGCCGTCCCTGGCGTTGCTGGCGGCGCAACACAGCCTGCATCTGGGTTTGGGTGATCTCCGCGTGACCGACGCGCCTGGCGGGCTGCGGTTGGGGGCGCTGAACATTCCCACGAATGCAGCTACCGTAATGCGCCCCCGCTGGCAGATGGCCGCCGACGGTGCGGGCTCTTTCCCTGTGTGGTCTGCCTCCAGTGTGCTTGGCGGAGCCACCCCGGCCAGCGGCCTTCGGGGCAAGATCGTGCTGGTGGGTGAAATGGCGGATACGCTGCCTGGTCCGGCAGCGCAATCGGGGGAGCCGGCCGTCTATCCGGTGGAAGTGTTGGCACAAACCCTGTCGTCGATCCGCCTCGGGTTGGGTGTGTTGGAGCCAGGTTGGGCCGCCCCCGTGGGTTGGCTGGTGTTGGCGCTGGTGGTTTTGTATGTGGGGGCGATGGCGCCGCGCATCGCGCGTCCAGTGGGGGTAGGTGCGGGCGCTGCGCTCGCGCTCACCCTGGTCATCTCTGAATGGACCCTGCTGCGGTATGGAGGCCTGTGGGTCCCGTTGTTGCTTCCGGTGCTGGCGCTGCTGGCAGGAGCGGCCATGGCGGCGATTCTGTACCGCGGACGGCAGGGCGAAGTCTCTGGGCGTTCTGCCGAAGCCGCTGAGGCCGACCGCATGATGGGCCTGGCGCTGCAGGGCCAGGGTCAGCTGGACATGGCCTTTGAGCGCCTGCGCAAGGTGCCCCCCAGCAACGCGCTTCTGGACAACCTGTACCACCTGGCAGAGGATTTCGAGCGCAAGCGCCACTTCGCCAAGGCCCAGGCGGTGTACGAACACATCCTTCGCCATGACCGCCAGTACAAGGACGTGCGCAGCCGCTACAAGCGTGCGCGCGCTCAGGCACAGACCGGTGCGCAAGCCCCGCTGGGCGTGAAGGATTCCGTGCCGCAGGCAGACCCTGCTTTACCCCGGCTGTCAGGCGACGCCACGGGGGGGGGGCCAATGTTGGGCCGCTACCAGATCGACCGCGAGATTGGCAAAGGTGCCATGGGGGTTGTCTATTTGGGGCGGGATCCCAAGATCGGCCGCGTCGTGGCGATCAAGACGCTGGCCCTGGGGCAGGAGTTTGAAGGCGATGCCTTGATTGATGCGCGCGCCCGTTTCTTCCGCGAAGCCGAGACCGCGGGTCGATTGCAGCATCCGAATATCGTTACCATTTTTGATGCCGGCGAGGAGCACGACCTCGCCTACATCGCCATGGAGTTCCTCAAGGGCGAAGACCTGACCCATGCCTGCGGCCAAGACCGGTTGCTGCCTGTGCCCACAGTGCTGTCCATTGCGGCCCGGGTCGCGGATGCGCTGGACTACGCCCATGCTCACAATGTGGTGCACCGCGACATCAAGCCTGCCAACATCATGTTTGACAGCGCGACGGACGCAGTCAAGGTGACCGACTTTGGCATCGCGCGCATCACGGATTCGAGCAAGACCCGCACGGGGCTGGTTCTGGGTACACCCAGCTTCATGTCGCCAGAGCAGCTGGCGGGGAAGAAGGTCGATGGGCGCTCGGACCTCTATTCGTTGGGCATCACCCTGTTCCAGTTACTCACGGGGTCGCTGCCGCTCCGTGGCGCGTCCATGACCGAGCTGATGCACAAGATTGCCAACGTGGAGGCGCCCGATGTGCGCCAGCTACGCCCTGAACTCCCACCCGCTGCGGCCAAGGTCGTGGCGATGGCGTTGCAGAAGCGCCCGGAGGCCCGCTATCAGACTGGGCGGCAGTTCGCGATGGATCTACGGCAGGCAATGGCGGGCGATGCCAGTTTTACCCCTGAACCAGTCGTCTATGATGCGGACCGCGATGCATCAGGGCAAGAAATGGCGGATTTTCAGGAAACCGTGATGGAGCCCCCCGCCGTGCGGGGTGCGGCAGCCTCGCCGATTTCGGGCGCCCCATGACGCACACCTCCAGATCCATGACCTATGAATTCACTGCGCGGACCGACAAGGGCCGCGTGCGTTCCAACAATGAAGACGCGGTAGCTGTTGACCGCGATGCGCAGGTCGCGATATTGGCCGATGGCATGGGCGGCTACAACGCGGGTGAGGTGGCCAGCGGCATGGCCACCACCTTCATCCGTACTGAAATGGCGCGCTGGCTGGCCCAGGCGGGCACGAGTCCCCAGTCCACCGATGTGCGCCGAGCGCTGGAGATTTGCGTGGAGAACGCGAATCACGCTATCCTGGGTGCGTCCCTCTCCAATCCGCAGTACGCGGGCATGGGCACCACGCTGGTGGTCGCGGTGTTCCACGGCAGCCGCCTGATCTTGGGTCACATCGGCGATTCGCGCTGCTATCGGCTGCGTGGTGGAGCTCTGCAGCAAATCACGCGCGACCATTCCTGGCTGCAAGAGCAGGTGGATGCGGGGCTGCTGACAGCGCAGCAGGCGGCGTTGTCCTCCAACCGGAACCTGGTCACCCGGGCTTTGGGCGTGGAGCCCAATGTGTTGATGGAAGTCAACGAGTTCCAGGTGGCGCCCCATGATCTGTTTCTTCTGTGTTCCGATGGGCTCACCGACATGGTGTCCGATTCGGACCTGGCAGAGCTGGTGCGTGCGCCCCTGCCATTGGAGGAAAAAGCGACATTGCTCGTTGACACAGCCAACGCCAACGGGGGGCGTGATAACGTGAGCGTGCTGCTGGTGCAGGCTGCCGCAGGAAGCAAAAAACGCGGCCTCATGTCTCGATTGCTAGGGGCCTCTTGAACGGCCCGAAACACAACAATTCATCACATCAGGAGTAGATCATGCCGAGAATGATCGTTTCAATCGACGGCGTCGTCATCAAGGAAGTGCAGCTGACCAAGGAGCGGACCACGCTGGGTCGGCGTCCTTACAACGACATCGTGATCGACAACCTTGCGGTGAGCGGAGAGCATGCCGTGCTCCATATGGACGGTCAGGATGTGGAGATTGAGGACCTTGGCAGCACCAACGGCACCTATGTGAATGCCAAGGCAGTCAAGCGCCAGGAGCTGCGAAATGGCGATACGGTGGAGGTGGGCAAGTACAAGATCCGCTTCCTGCAAGATGCCGAAGGCCAGAACTTCGAGAAGACCATGATCTTCAAGCCTGGCATGGTGCCGCCTGCCGTGGCAGCTGCCAGGCCCGCCCAGGCGGCGCCTGCGCCGGCCCCGGTTTCAGCGGTGATCCGGGTCATGTCCGGCGCTGCTGCAGGTCGCGAGGTATCGCTCCAGAAGGTAGTGACCACCATCGGCAAGCCCGGTGTGGCGGTGGCCTCCATCACCAAGCGGCATCAGGGTTTTGTGTTGGCCCATGTCGAGGGGCCTGACATGCCTTTGCTGAATGGCGCAGCCATTGGTGCGTCGCCGGTTCCCCTCAAGCACGGTGATCGCCTGGAGCTGGCGGGCACCGAGATGCAGTTCGAGCAAAGCTGACATCTGGCAAAGGGCCTACGCCGTCGCTGCGAGCCATTGTTGGCCTGACCGGAACCCATTTTCTCGCGCGCGGACACATGCTGCAGTCCCTGTTGCATCTGTTTCGCCGGCGCTGGCGGCGCATTGCGGTCACGCTGATACCGCTGGTGTTTGCGCTGCTGCACGTGGCAGACTTACTCCACCTGCAGGTGTTGGAGCGGCTGGACCACATCATCTACGACACCCGCTTGCGGGTGACCATGCCGCGCACGCTGGACGAGCGGATTGTCATTGTCGATATCGATGAAAAGAGCCTGGGGCGTGTGGGCCAATGGCCCTGGCGCAGGGACAAGATGGCCACGCTGGTGCGCGAACTGTTTGAGCGCCAGCAGGTGTCGGTGGTGGGGTTTGACGTGCTGTTTGCCGAGGCCGATGAAAGCTCGGGGCTTTCTACGCTTCAGCAACTGGCGCGGGGCCCTTTGCGCAGCCAGCCAGCCTTCAAGGAGCAACTGGAGCGCCTGGCACCATCGCTGGACTATGACGCGCTTTTTGCGCAGGCTCTGCAAGGGCAGCCGGTGGTGTTGGGTTACTACCTGTCTGGCGAAGACCGCGACGGCATTACCAAGGGCATGTTGCCAGACCCCGCGCTTCCGCTGGAGCGCTTGCGGGGCTTGCCTCTGGGGGCTACCACCTGGCGTGGGTATAGCAGCAACATCGAGGCACTTACCCGCGCGGCCCCCGCGGCGGGGTTCTTCAATTCGATCACGGACGAAGATGGGGTCGTTCGATCCTTGCCTTTGTTGGGCGAGTACCAGGGGCAGTATTACGAATCGCTGGCGCTGGCCATGTTCCGTACCGCCATTGGCCTGCCGGAGATCCATCCAGGCTTTGTCAGCCTCACGCCCTCTGGAACGCACGACCTGCTCCAGAGCATCGTGCTACGGCAGGACGGACGTACGCTGGTGCTGCCCGTAGACCAGCAGCTGGCCACACTCATCCCCTACCGGGGCCCGGGCGACGCCAAAGGGGGTTCCTTCCGGTACATCTCGGCGTCTGACGTTCTGGATGGCCTGCTGCCGTCTGGCCAGCTCAAGGACCAATTGGTGCTGGTCGGCTCTACGGCCCCTGGCTTGCTGGATTTGCGCGTGACCCCTGTTGGCAGAACGTACCCCGGAGTGGAAACCCACGCCAACGTGCTATCGGCATTCTTGGATGGAAAGAGCATTGTCCGCCCCGACTACGCCGCAGGGTTTGATGTGCTGCAGCTGTTGTGCGCGGGTGTGCTGCTGGCTGTGGCATTACCCCTCTTGTCCGCATCGTCTGCGGTCTTGCTCAGTGGGGGGGTGGTGTGCGCGCTGGTGGGGCTTAATCTGTGGATGTACATCGCTCAGGGGCTGGCACTACCGTTGGCGACAGCGGTGGTGATGTCGATGCTGGCCTTTGCACTCAACATGGCATACGGCTATTTTGTGGAGAGCCGCTCCAAGCGTGAGTTGGCCGCACTGTTCAGTGCCTACGTGCCCCCTGAGCTGGTGGCGGAGATGGTCAAGCAGCCCGAGCACTACAGCATGCAGGCCACCAACCGGGAGCTGACGGTGATGTTCTGCGACATGCGGGGCTTCACCGCCATGTCTGAACGCATGGAGCCCTTGCAGTTGCAGGGGTTGTTGAATGAGGTATTCAGCAAACTCACCCACATCATCCGTAGCCACCGAGGCACGATTGACAAATACATGGGCGACTGCGTCATGGCCTTTTGGGGTGCGCCCGTGGCCACCCCTGACCACGCGCAACTGGCGGTAACTGCGGCCCTGGAAATGTCGCAGGCGATTGGGCAAATCAATGCCGACCACCGCCAGCGCGGGCTGCCTGAGATTGGCGTAGGCATTGGACTCAATACTGGCGTCATGTGCGTGGGCGACATGGGCTCGGACATTCGGCGTAGCTACACGGTCATTGGCGATGCGGTCAACCTCGGCTCCCGCCTGGAAGGGCTTTCCAAGCACTACGGTACCTCGATCGTGGTGAGCGAGTCTGCCATGCAGCTCGCTCCTCAGTTCGTATGGCAGGCTATGGACCGCGTGCGCGTCAAGGGCAAGGCGCAGGCCGTACCGATTTACCAGCCGCTTGCACTCCAGGGAGAGCTGTCGAGCGACCTTGCCGAAGAATTGGCGGTGTGGGAGGGTTTTCTGCGTGCCTATGCAGCGCAGGAATGGGCACAATGCGACAGACTGATGGTGCAATTGCAAGAGCGCAAGCCTCAATGCATGCTGTACGGGTTGTATGCCGCCCGGGTTGAGTCGCTGCGTGGGCAGGCTTTTGACCCCAACTGGGACAGTGCCACCAATTTCGACACCAAGTAGAAGGCTTCACATGAAGGTTCGCGTGCTGGGATGCTCCGGCGCCATCGCCAAAGACTGTCGCACGACATCGTTCTTGATCGGCGACAGCATCTTGCTCGATGCTGGCACCGGGGTAGGTGACCTCACGCTGGATGAAATGGGCAAGATCGACCATGTACTGCTGACCCATTCCCACCTGGACCATATCGCCGCTTTGCCCCTGATGCTGGACGCGGTGTCGTCCCAGCGCCGTCGTCCCGTACAAGTGCATGCCCTTGCCGACACCATCGGGGCGCTTCAGGACCATGTCTTCAACAACGTCATCTGGCCAGATTTCAGCACCATACCTTCTGCGGCATCCCCCTTCCTGCAATACCGGACCTTTGTGCCCGGCGAGGTGTTGAGCATCGCAGGCACGCAGATTGAAGTGCTACCCGCTCACCACACTGTCGCCGCCGTAGGGTTTGCGGTCCAAGGCGACACTGGTTGGTGGGTGTTCAGCGGCGATACCGAGCGCAACCCTTCATTCTGGAACCGTGTCAACGCAATGCCGGTGGCTTGCCTGGTGATCGAAACAGCCTTCAGCAACCGCGAGCGCGACCTCGCTCGCCGCAGCCTGCACCTCTCGCCCGAGACCCTTGCGCAGGAATTGGCGCATATCCCCGCCGCAGATCGCTATCCCATCTACATCACGCACACCAAGCCATCGGAGACTTCGCTCATCATGGATGAGATTCGACAGTTCGACAGCACGGCCCGTACCCACCACAGTCCGCATGACATTCGGTGGCTGAGTGCCGGGCAGACGATGGAGGTCTAGCGAAAGTGCCCATGGGCGTGACAATACTGGGCGACAAAAATGTAATTTCGAGAATGAATTGAGGTCGGTTGCCGAGCAAACGTGAATGTAGATCGGGGGCCGTGTCGGGTGGATTCGTCGGCTCATGCTGGATGCGGCGCCTCTTTGAGAGCTTTGCTAAAAAACGCCGAACTTCTGAAAGCTTGCAGTGTGCTGGCAGGCGGTTTTGTCTTTACTACCTGCAGGGCTTCTTGTGGGCTTGATGCAATCGTCGTCTGTTTCAACAGGCGGGCACAGCAATTGCATAACCACAGCGCATTTGCAACTTTTTCTAGGAGTTCTTCATGAAGCGTTCTATCCAAAAGGGTTTCACCCTGATCGAATTGATGATCGTGGTCGCGATCATCGGTATCTTGGCTGCCGTGGCTCTGCCTGCGTACAAGGACTACACCATCAAGGCGCGTATGTCTGAAGTGGTGCTGGCCGCTTCGCAGTGCCGCACCACCATCAGCGAAACCATCCAGAGCATGAATCCGACCGCTACTTTGTCGGGCACCAATGCCTTTGGCTGCGACGCGACCAACCCCACCAAGATGGTGGCTTCCATCACGGCCAACGAAAACACCGGCACTATCGTAGTGGTGCCACACCAGACCAATCTGGGCGTTGACCTTACCGCTACTCCGGGCTCCATCACCCTGACGCCCTACAAAGACAGCGCCCTCGGCGCTTACGCGTTGGGCACGGCTACTACTGGTGGCCAGGGTACCCAAGTGTACGAATGGGTGTGCAAAGCAACCGGCAACACCACCAAGTACGCACCAGGCTCTTGCCGCTAATTTTGTCGCGAACTGTGTTCGCGATTTATAGGAAGGGGGCTTTGGCTCCCTTTTTTGCTTTTCTAGACTGCCGTCACTTCGCATGACCACTGACTCAACATCCAAAGCAACAGGCTGGGCCGTTCTTGCCAGTTTGGCCTATGCGCTGTGCTGGCTGTTACCTAATCACCACGTGCCTTGGGTTGATTTTTATTCCGATGCGTGGGCAGCCTGTGTGTTGTGGGTGCTGGCCGTTGTGGTGTTCTGGCGCAGCCGAAAAATGGCGTTGCAGGAGTGGCACGTGCTGCCCTTGCTGGGTCTAGCTTGTGTTGGGGTCGTTTGGCTGCAATATGCATCAGGCCTTATCGAGACGTTGGGCGTCGCGTTTATCAGCAGCTTGTTCTTGGCTGGGCTCATGTTGGTACTGTTGGTGGGGGCTGCCTGGGAACGTTGGAAGCCCGGTCAATGCGCGGACTTTTTGTTCATAGCGGTACTGATCGGCGCGTCCGGATCATTGTTGATCCAGTTCCAGCAATGGTGGAGCATCGATCCGGGATCAGCATTCTGGCTTTTCATCCCCGCGCCCCCGGCGCGCTTCCATGGCAATCTTGGCCAACCGAATCAACTGGCAAGCCTTTTGTGCCTGGGTGTTCTGGCCTGCGCTTGGCTGCACGAGCAACGGCGTCTGCCAGGTTTGGCTGCATGGGGCTGGGCGGTACTGTTAGCCATTGGCCTCGCGCTGACCGAGTCACGCACGAGCTGGGCGGTTGTGATTTTTTCGCTAGCCGCGCTGATCATGTTGCGAAAACGCTTGGCGATATCACGCCGGTTGATGGCGGGCGCACTTGGCTGGACGGTAGTGTTTGCCCTTTTTGTGGTGGCCCTCCCTTTCGTCAATGTGTGGCTGGGGCGAGCCACAGAGCTACAGCCGTTGCGAGGGACTTCATCTTTCAAGCTGCGCCTTGAGTTCTGGGCCAAATTGTCGGATGCATTGTTGCAGCACCCCTGGTCTGGATACGGATGGATGCAAACGAGTTTCGCTCAGTTCCCCTCTGATCCGTACGCCATGGTGACCGGTGGAACGCTCCGGCATGCTCATAACCTGTTCATGGACCTAGTGGTCGAGCTCGGCCTTCCCTTAGGTCTGGCGGTGTGTTTGTTGCTGGGTGTGTGGATGGTCAGTGCGCTGAGGCGTGTTGCCAAGGTGGAGCAGCTGTGGATGTTGTTATTTGTGGTGGCTTTGGGCGTGCATGCCATGCTTGAATTTCCGCTGCACTACGCGTACTTCCTGCTGCCGTTCGGCCTCATGCTGGGAGCGTTGAACGTAGCGTTGAAATTCAAGCCCGTGTTGAGTACCCGCCTCTGGCCGACTGTTGTCGCGTTGGTACTGGGGGGTGTTGGACTGTCGATCACTGTATACGACTATGCCCGTATCGAACGCGACTTTTTCACGCTGCGCTTTGAGCATCAGAAGCTCGACAAAGCGGGGGAACGGGTTGCCCCTGACGTGGTGGCACTGACCCAATTGCAGGACATGATTTGGCTGGCGAGAATTGATCCTTCAAAAACATACGCGGAAAAGGATCTGGAGCGAGCCCTCAAGACCATGAAGTTACTGCCCAGCATAATGGCCAACTACAAGCTGGCGGCTATGTATGCATTTGCAGGACAGCCCCGACAAGCTGAGTATTGGATTGTTGTGCTGACGCGAATGAACCGCTTGGGAGAACGGGAGGTGCGAGACATCCGCAGACAGTGGGACGAACAGTCAGCTGTTTTCCCCCCCATGGCGGAAGTGGCCTGGCCTGAGTGATCCGTTATGTCTGGGAGCGGATCAAACGATCTGCCTTCAAAGCGGAAAGCGCAAATTTTCTGGCCGTTTCGCTCGACTCTAAAAAAAGGCTCACAAAGCTACCTTGCCCGGTAGCGCCCCGACTTTCCGCCCTGTTTTTCCACAACGTGCACATCATGGATGGACATGCCCCGATCCACAGCTTTGCACATGTCGTAAATGGTAAGCAGCGCGACCTGCACGGCGGTAAGCGCTTCCATCTCCACACCAGTGGGACCGACGGTTTCCACAGTTGCGGTACAAAATATGCCTGTAGTGCCTAATTTTTGAACACTGGATGCTTCGAATTCAATAGCAACTCGGGTCAATGCCAGTGGGTGGCACAGCGGGATCAGGTCGCTGGTTTTCTTGGCGGCCATGATGCCGGCGATCCGGGCAATGCCGAGCACGTCACCCTTTTTGGCGTTGCCAGCTTCGATGAGTGCCAGTGTGGCGGGCAACATTTCGATGCGGCCGCTGGCGATTGCGATGCGATGTGTAGCCGCTTTGGCGGCCACGTCAACCATGTGGGCTTGGCCCTGGGCATCAAAATGGGTGAGTGCGGACATGGGGTCGTAACCAGGTGAATAGGTGGGAAACATTTGGGTGGCAGGGCATCATACGTGCATGTGGATCCGCAAATGCCCCCCCGCAAAGCCTTCGACCAATGATGCCGTTCTGCATCAGCATGTCGAGCAGAATACTTTCCAAACGCATAGCAGAATTGCTTGCATAGCTGCGCTATTGATAGCGACTGGCATTGCTATTGCGTTGCCGGCTGCTGCCCAGCCCACCCTCCCCACCCTCGGCGACACCAGCGACCTCACTACCAGCGCCGAGCGCCGCCTGGGCGATCGCATCATCCGCGAGCTGTACCGCGACCCGGACTATGTGGATGACCCGGTCGTGGCTGACTATGTGCAGGGGATCTGGCAGCCGCTTCTGGCAGCCGCCAAAGCTCGGGGGGAGCTGAGTGCCGAGTTGGATGAGCGCTTTGCGTGGGAGATTCTGCTGGGCCGCGACCGCACGGTGAACGCTTTTGCCTTGCCTGGAGGGTATCTGGGTGTGCATCTGGGGCTGATTGGTGTGGTGGCCACACGCGACGAGCTGGCCTCCGTGCTGGCCCATGAGTTGAGCCATGTGACCCAGCGCCACATCTCGCGCCTGATCACGCAGCAGAGCAAGCAGACGCCTTTGCTGTTGGGGGCGATGGTGCTCGGCGCCCTCGCCGCCAGCAAGAACCCGGGTGCCACGCAGGCATTGGTGGTGGGGGGGCAGGCGCTGGCCATGCAGAACCAGCTCAATTTCTCCCGGGATATGGAGCGCGAAGCGGACCGCATAGGCTATGGGCTCATGGCCCCTGCGGGCTTTGCGCCCCAAGGCTTTGTGAGCATGTTTGAAAAGCTGCAGCAGGCCAACCGGTTGAACGACAACGGGTCGTGGCCCTACTTGCGCAGCCACCCATTGACCACGGAGCGCATGGCAGACATGCAGTCGCGCATCCCTCCAGGCACGGCGACTGCACCTGGGCCCGCTCCGCAGCCTTCCAGCGAACATGCCATGGTGGCAGCACGGGCGCGCGTATTGTCCAACCCGGGGGTGGATACCTTGCGCCAATGGATCGCCGAACCGCGTGGCTCGGGTTTTCAGGCACTGACCTTGCCACGCCGTGCCGCGGCGCTGTATGCAGCGGCGCTGGCCAGCAGCCAGCTGCGTGACACGGTGGGTGCGCGCACGGTGGCCCGCCAACTGGATGATCTGGTGCGGCCAGACCCTGCTGCCCACCGGCTGGCGCGCTTGTTGATGGCGGAGATTGAACTGTCGGCGGGTGATGCCGCTACGGCTTTGGCATCCGTTGCGGATGACAGCAGCACTCGCCGGCCCGAACTGGTGTTGCGCACGCAGGCGCTTTTGCGAGCCAATCGGCCGGGTGAGGCCACGCAGGCATTGCAGACCTGGGTGGCTACCCACCCCAAGGATGCCACCGTATGGCAACTGCTGGCGTCCACCTGGCAGGCGCAGGGGCAGGCCTTAAGGGCAGTCCGCGCGGAGGCGGAGGCGCATGCAGCACGTTATGACTATGCTGCTGCCGTGGACCGGTTCAAGGCGGGCCAGGACATGGCCCGGCGCGGCGGAGCAACCGTGGACCACATTGAGGCGTCGATCATCGACACGCGCTTGCGCGCGATGGAATCACTTCTTCGTGAACAGGCCGCCGAGCGCTGATTCGATCACGAGCCCCAATACCGAGTAGATCAGCGAGCCCAGCAGCGCGGCCCCGAAGCCTGCGACATGGAAGCCGTCCAGCACGCTGGCCGCCGCCCAGAACATGAGCGCGTTGATGACGAAGAGAAACAGCCCCATCGTGACGATGGTGACGGGCAGGGTGAGCACGACCAGCACGGGCCGCAGCACCACATTGAACAGGCCGATCACGAAGGCCGCGATCAGCGCCGAGGTGAAGCTCTTCACCTCCACACCGCTGTAGATATAAGCCACGAACAGCAGCGATGCAGCGCTGAGCAGCCATTTCAGAAGGAGTCGCATGGCCGGAGAATAGCACTGGCCCGCGGGTGGGCGGTCAGTGAATGCGGCTAGCGTGACCAGGCCGCTCCTGCACTCATTCGAGCGCAAGCACCCACAGCATGCCAAAGCCGGTGAGCACGCTGCCCAGCGTGCCCGAAAGCGACGACCAGCGTCCGTCGGCGCGGCCAGCAGGCTGCACGGGCTCAGACTTGGGCCGACGGGCATCCAGTACGGGCGCGGCCACCATGCCGCCCCCATCGGCCTGAATCTGCGCAGTCAGCTCGGCCAACGGACCCTTCGCGATCACGGTGGTCACCGCGCCCGAGGGCGCATGCAAGGTGGGCACAATCTGGGCGAACAGCTTGTCCGCCCACTTGGTGCGCCAGTTCTCGCGTGTGCTGTGGCTCACCCACTTGCTGACGCGGTGCGTCATGCGCGGCGCGCAGGCAACCAGTACCCAATGGGTGTCTGCGCTGGCCGGTCGTCCGCAGAGGGGCTCCAACACCTGCTGCGCGTACGCCGCGTCGTCCACATACACGATGACTCTGTCCATACCCACCTCCAGGTGTGTGGCACGCCACAGGGGAGCGGTATGGCCTCCCTGCGCTGCCTCAGATGCAATGCAATTCGTGTGAATCGGTCAGTGTCCGGCCGGTGCCGAGCCAGCACTGGCACGCCGGGCCAGAATGATTTTGCCCGCCAACAGGACGAGCAGTGCGCCCGCCACGCTGGCCCCGTACTTGACCACATCGGTCACCTCACCACTCGCGCCGTCCAGGGGCATCTTGAGCATCCATTGCCACTTGTCCGGGTTGGCCAGGGCGGGATCGGTGACCAGCATGCCGCCAGCGATCCAGCCCAGCAGCATGCCACCGAGCGTGATGATGAAGGGAAAGCGTTCCATGAGCTTGATGACCAGCTGACTGCCCCAGACGATGATCGGGATAGAAATCAGCAGGCCCAGCACGACCAGCAGGAAAGAGTGGTCGCCCGCGTTTTGCGCAGCGCCTGCGATGGCGATCACGTTGTCCACGCTCATGACCAGATCGGCCACGATGATGGTCTTGATGGCGGCCAGCAGTTTGTCACTGCCTTGCACGTCGCCATGGCCCTCTTCATCGGGTGCCAGCAGCTTCACGCCGATCCATACCAGCAGCAGTGCGCCCACGAACTTGAGGAAAGGCAGCGCCAGCAAGGTCATCGCAAAGGCGATCAGGACCACGCGCAGCACGATGGCACCTGCAGTGCCCCAGATGATCCCTTTGGTGCGCTGCGCCGGAGGCAGTTTGCGGCAGGCCAGCGCAATGACCACCGCGTTGTCGCCACCCAGCAAGATGTCGATGATGATGATCTGGCCTAGTGCGAGCCAGAATTCGGGCGAAGCCAGAAAGTCCATAAATTCCTCAATGTCAGTGGCGAAACGAGGATCCTGGCGCCACTGTAGCGCCGAGCCCCTCGCAGGGATAGGGGGTTCACGGTGACCTGGTCAAGGAAGGCTTGCCCCTGAGCGGGGAGGAATGACAAGCGAAGGGATGTCCTTGATCAGCCCACGGTGGGCCCATCAAAGGTCTTGCTCAGTTCCACACAGGCTGCTTGTGTGTGAACCCGGATTGCCGGAAGCAAGGCTTCGTATTGACGACAAATCCGATGCCTTGCGCTGGTCCAGCCCGAGCGATGGCGGGCCGGCTGGCAAGGCGGGAGCTACTCCCCTTCGAGATAGCGATTGGAACATTCCTGGCGAGGCAGCGCAAGGGCCGGGGCGTTGTGGTTACTGCGTACATCCAAAAGTGCGTGCGCTGAGCAGGAGATTCAGCCTGGGGAGCGCATCGGATAACACCACGGCCAGCATCCATCGCGGCGGGCCGCTATGATCCAGCCCCCTTCCAGTGCCATCGCGCTTTCGCGTCCCTCGCTCGTTTTCATGGCTGCCATCCACATTACCGACATCGAAGCCGCCATCAACCACTGGCGCCACCGTGCGCCCGCATCGCCCGATGGGCTAAGCCTCGCGCCCGAGGTCCAGGCCCTGGGTGAGGTCTATGCGCTGATGGTCTATGGGCGTGCGACCGAGATCGACGATAGCAGCCTGACCCCGGCCGCGATGGCCGCGTGGCAGGCCTGGTACGACACGACGCCCGACACCCCTTGCATCGCAATTTGCTCCACCAGCCAGGGCGACGACCTGTGCAAGGGCTGTGGTCGCACGTTCGATGAGGTGCAGTTCTGGCCTTCGTTTACCCCTGCAGAAAAGCGGATGGTGTGGCGCCGCATCACGCTGGAGCATTCGGCCTGGCGTTTCAACCGGTACGCCGAGCGAGCGGCAGAAGGTGTGACGATACCGGGGGTGGCCAACGGTACGCTGGGTTAAGCAGCGGTGGGATGTACGCAGGCGCGGCAAACCGCTATGGTGCTGCCATGCTGCGCCTGACCCAAGCCCCGAACATCGCGATTGCCACCCTATGGGTGGACCTCCTGTGCGAGGCAGGCATGACGGCTTCCGTGCAGCGCCAGTACCTGGGCGCTGCCGCCGGGCACTTGCCGCCCGACCAGTGCCTGCCTGAAATCTGGCTGGACCACGATGAACATGCCACGCGCGCGCAGACCCTGCTGCAGGCGTTGCAGGACTTGCCCCAGCGTCGCTGGGCCTGCCGCTGCGGTGAATTGGTGGAAGGTGGTTTCGAGCAGTGCTGGCACTGCGGAGCCCTCATGCCGCGCGACTGACGGGACTCGATTGTTTGCTATCTATTTAATAGCTAATGAGGCATATTGCACTAGCGCTACCAAGCATTTTGCCGAGAAATGCGTCACTTCCAGCGCACAGGCTCCACATGCACGCTGCCCTGCGTGCTGCTCAGGGTGATGGCCCCTTCCTGCACAGTTGCCTGTAGCTGCATGCTGCGCTCGGCCAGTTGCGCCAGCGCCTGCGAGGCTTCTGTCGGGATGCGCCAGACCTGCAGCTTGTCCAGCCGCGAGAGCTTGGTTTCTATGCCCTTCCACCAGATCTCGGCCGCGTGGTTGAAGCAGTACACGATCACCGAATCAGCCTTGCTGCAGGCCTTGGTCAGCGGCTTATCTTCCGGCTGTCCTACTTCGATCCACACCCGTTTGCGCCCGGTGAAGTCGGTCAGCGACGCGTCCGGGTCATCGGGGTCAGACAGGCCAGCGCCGAACGCCAGCGTGGCGTCGCCATTGCACAGGTCGTTGAGCTGGTGCGCCTGAATGGCCAGCGCCGCCAGCCGCACCATCATCCGCTCGTCCGTCTCGCTGGGGTGACGGGCCAGGGTAAGGGAGTGGTCGGCGTAGTAGCCGTGGTCGATGTCTGCGATCTGAAGGTTCGCTTTGAAGATGGTGGATTTGATGGCCATAAGAGGGGGATATGTTTGCGCAAAGCAATAAGCCCGCATCACGGGTCTCGGTTCGCAGCTGTTCCGCGAAGGGGCTAGGACACAGTGGGCATGCGTGGCTTCCACCGGAGGGCCGGTTTTTCGACCCAGTGCCACGATACAACGGCCAGTGCGAGCGCCCCTAGAACACTCAGCGCGAAAGCGGCAGGGAAGCTGAGCTGATTGGCGAAGCTCCAGATAACTAGCTGTTGCACGGGGAAACCGTAAATATAGAGCCCGTAGGAAAAATCGCCAAAGCGCCCAGCGCTCGCGAAGCCGGGCGTACGGCAGCTGCCCCAGATGACAGCGAGCCCGCCCAACGCCCACAACGGCGCCTGTCCGCTCAGAATCGGCGGCCCCCACTGCAGCAGCATGCCGCAAGCCGCTAGGAAAATCAAAGCCGTGGCCCAGGGGCTGGGTCTCCAAAAGCGTTGCCATTGCGCAAACGTCGCGCCCAGTGAAAAAATGATGGCGTATTGCAGCGCAAATGACCACTGGGGAAACTCTGGCCCACGGTAACGCCACTGCAGCCAGGTTGTAAGCAACAAGAAACCGCCCACAGATGCCCACCGCCAGCGCAGCACGCCCACGGCTCCCAGAACGGCGAGTCCCACATAGCAGCCCACCTCCAGAGGAATGGTCCACAGCGGCCCGTTGACAGAGGAGGGATGAGGATTGCTTGTAAAAACACCCGGTAAGCTGGTGTAGGTGTTGAGAACTAGATTACCCAGGTGCTGGCGTGTTTCCGGGTGGCGGAAATAGGCGGCCAGCGGCAACTCTGTGAGCAATGGGCCTAGCACTAGCACTGCGAGGAGTACTGCCACCGCCAGGCCAGGCCAGATTCGCAGAGCACGGCGCAGTGCGAAGCGCCGTACATCGGGATCACTCATCCACGACTGGCTGACCAAATATCCGCTGATCGCGAAGAACATCACCACGCCCACGGCGCCAGGCTCGTTGCCGAAAAATAGTGGAGTGGTTAGTCCCATGAGCGCAAACTGGTGGCTCCAAATGACCAGCAGCGCAGCCATCATTCGCAGAGCGTCGAAGTTGTTGATGCGATGCTGCGCCCGATAGGACCGCATTTGCTCCAGGGACTGCGAAGCGTTCGAGCCTACGGGCTGCACAACGCGGTCAAACCCGGCGTGCCAGCTCGGCCGCCTTGCCCACATAGCTGCCGGGCGTCATGGCCAGCAAGCGATCCTTTTCAGCCTGGGGAATCTCCAGCGACTGGATCAGGCCGTGCAGCGCTTCTGCCGTCACGGTCTTGCCGCGGGTCACTTCCTTGAGCTTTTCGTAAGCGCCCTGAACGCCAAAACGGCGCATCACGGTCTGGATGGGCTCGGCCAGCACTTCCCACGAGGCGTCCAGGTCTTCGGCCAGGGCTTCTTCGTTGATTTCGAGTTTGTTCAAACCAGTCAGCAGCGATGCGTAGGCCAGTGTGGCGTAGCCCAGGGCCACGCCCATGTTGCGCAGCACTGTGCTGTCGGTCAGGTCGCGCTGCCAGCGGCTGATGGGTAGCTTTTCGGACAGGTGTTTGAGCAGTGCGTTGGCCAGTCCCAAGTTGCCTTCGGCGTTCTCGAAGTCGATGGGGTTGACCTTGTGCGGCATGGTGGACGAGCCAATTTCGCCCGCCTTGAGGCGTTGCTTGAAGTAGCCCAGGCTCACATAACCCCAGATGTCGCGCGAGAGGTCGATCAGGATGGTGTTGGCACGGGCCACGGCGTCGAACAGCTCGGCCATGTAGTCGTGCGGCTCAATCTGGATCGAGTAGGGCTGGAAGGTCAGGCCCAGGCCCAGCGGCTCGGGTGTTTCGATGACCTTCTTGCTGAAGGCTTCCCAGTCAAAGTCGGGCCAAGCGGACAAGTGGGCGTTGTAGTTGCCCACGGCGCCGTTCATCTTGCCCATGATCTTGACGGCGGCGATCTTCTCGCAGGCCGTTTGCAGGCGCATCAGGACGTTGGCCATTTCCTTGCCCACGGTGGTGGGGCTGGCCGTCTGGCCGTGCGTGCGGCTGAGCATGGGCACGTCGGCAAACGCGTGGGCCATTTCGCGCAGCTTGAGCATGATGCGGTCCAGGCCCGGCAGGATGACCTGGTCGCGGCCGGAGCGCAGCTGAAGGGCGTGGCTGGTGTTGTTGATGTCTTCGCTGGTGCAGGCAAAGTGCACGAACTCGGAGGCCTTTTCCAGCTCCGGGCGGGCTTCGAACTTGCTCTTGATCCAGTATTCGACCGCCTTCACGTCGTGGTTGGTGGTCTTCTCGATCTCCTTGATGGCGGCAGCGTCGGCTTCGGAGAAGTTCTTGACCAGGCCCAGCAAGTAAGCGCGCGCTCCGGTGGTAAGGGGCTTGAATTCGACAAAACCCGCATCCGACAGCGCAATGAACCAGGCCACTTCCACCTGCACGCGGCGGTGCATGTAGCCATGCTCGCTCATGATCGGGCGCAGGGCGGCAAGTTTGGGGGCGTAACGGCCGTCAAGCGGCGACAGGGCGGTGATGGTGGACAGGCTCATGGCGCGCCATTGTAGGCGGGGTGGGTTGGCGGGGTTTGTGGGGGCGGCGCATCAGTCAGCCTCACGCCGGGTCGCTGTCGATAGAATCAAACCCGAATTGTTCAGCATCCCCGCGCACTGGAAGACACACCATGAAATTGATCGGAGCCACCACCAGCCCCTACGTGCGCAAGGTACGTATCGTGATGGCTGAGAAAAAGCTCGACTACCAGTTCGTGCAAGAAAACGTCTGGGCAGACGACACCCACATCTCCGCATCCAACCCCTTGGGCAAGGTGCCCTGCCTGGTGATGGAAGGCGGCGAGGCCGTGTTTGATTCGCGCGTCATCGTGGAATACCTCGACACCCTGTCGCCCGTGGGCAAGCTCATCCCCACCCAGGGCCGCGAGCGCGCGGAAGTCAAGACTTGGGAGGCCTTGGCCGACGGCGTGATGGACGCCGGCATCCTGGCCCGCCTGGAAGCCACCTGGGTTCACCGCAAGGACAGCGAACGCAGCCAGGCCTGGATCGACCGCCAGTTGCTCAAGGTGAACGATGGCCTCAAGTCCATGAGCCAGGGCCTGGGCGACAAGCCCTATTGCAGCGGTATCCACCTGAGCCTGTCCGACATTGCGGTGGGCTGTGCGTTGGGCTGGCTGGAGTTCCGCTTTCCCGAGATCGCCTGGCGCAACGAATACCCCAACCTGGGCAAGCTGCTCGACAAGCTGATGCAGCGCCCCAGCTTCGCGGACACCAAGCCTGCCTGACCTGTCCTGCGGCCGCTGAAAGGCTCCGGCCAGCCCGTCCTGCCGCAGAGTGCGGTAGGTCTTTGTGCCGTTCGACCCTCCGCTTGCCGTATGCTCCCGGACGTATGAACGAAATGGTTCAAAACCCACCCCCAGTCTCTGGTGCGAGGGCGACCCGCCAGCGCGCTGCGCGCGAGGCCGCTGCCACGCCGGGCGCCGACCGGGTGCGCGTGAACGACCCAGACCGCACCATGGCCAACATCCTGCAGGTGGCCACGGCGGAGTTTGCCGACAAGGGCCTGGCCGGGGCCCGCATCGACGAGATCGCGGCGCTGACCAGCACCAGCAAGCGCATGATCTACTACTACTTCGGTAGCAAGGAAGGTCTGTACGTGGCGGTGCTGGAGGATGCCTACCGGCGCATCCGGCGCATCGAGTCCGAGCTGCACCTCGAAGACCTCGCTCCCGAGCAGGCCCTGCGTACCCTGGTCGGTTTCACGGTGGACTACCAGCTCGCCAACCCCGACTTCATCCGCCTAGTGATGAACGAGAACATGCACCGGGGCGAGTACATCACCCAATCCGCCACGATCCAGGAACTGAACATCCCGGTCATCCACGCCGTGCGCGATGTGTACCAGCGCGGCGTGGCGGCGGGGGTTTTTCGCCCGGATGTGGACCCGGTCGATCTGCACATGTCGATCTCGGCGCTGTGCTTTTTCAACGTGGCCAACCGCCACACCTTTGGCGCGATCTTCAAGCGCTCGCTGGACACGCCTGCCGCCACGGCGCAACGCCGTGAATCGATCATTGAAATGATCGTGCGCTTTCTGCGGCCCTGACTCGAATCCCTGCGGCGCATTGCGCGCCTCGACCGTGCGGTGCTCCCGGGCGCGGAGGACGCTCTGCGTCTGGCGCCGTGCGTCCCCGCATTGCGGCCATTCCCGCACGGCCCGACCGCCGCCCACGAGCAGGGTTTGCACCTAGATCAAATACTAACCAGTTCGTACAAAATTTAAAAACAGCAACCGATAACGACTGGAGACACCATGCTTGCACTGGCCGACCGCTGGCTCGGGCGATACACCCGCGCACTCGACATGCTTTCCGGCCTGTGTCTGGCCATCATGGTGGTGCTGGTGTTTGGCAACGTGGTGTTGCGCTACACCGTGAACTCGGGCATCACGGTGTCCGAAGAGCTGTCGCGATGGCTGTTTGTGTGGCTGACCTTCATGGGGGCCGTGGTGGCCTTGCGGGAGCACGGACACCTGGGCACCGACGTGCTGGTGTCCCGCCTGCCTGCGCCGGGCAAAAAAGTCTGCCTGGTGCTCGCACAGGTCGCCATGCTGTATGTCTCCTGGCTGCTGCTCAAGGGCAGCTGGGCGCAGATGGTGATCAATGCCGACACTGAGGCCCCGGTCACCGGGGCATCGGTGGGCATCTTCTACGCCAGCGGTGTGCTCATGGGTGGGTCCGCCATTGCCATCTTGCTGCGTGACCTGCTGCGCACGCTCTTTGTGCCGCTGAGCGACAACGAACTGGTCATGGTGCAGGAAAGCGAGGAACTCGCAGCCCTGCAACACCGCACGGAAGACGCCAGTGCCCCCCCTCCGTCCGCAGGCCCGCGCCGCTGATCCCCCTTTTGCACTGGAACGCGCACCATGACCGTCACCATCTTCCTGGGCTCCCTGCTGCTTGCCATGGCGATCGGCGTCCCCATCGCTTACGCGCTGCTGATCTGCGGCGTGGCGCTGATGTGGCATCTGGACCTGTTCGACGCGCAGATCCTGGCGCAGAACGTCATCAACGGCGCGGACAGCTTCCCGCTGCTGGCCGTGCCCTTCTTCATGTTGGCGGGCGAGATCATGAATGTGGGGGGGTTGTCCAAGCGCATCGTGAAGCTGGCGCTCACCGTGGTGGGCCATGTTCCCGGTGGCCTGGGCTATGTGGCCATCATGGCGGCCGTGATCTTGGCGGCTGTGTCCGGCTCGGCCGTGGCGGATGCGGCGGCCTTGGCGTCGCTGCTGCTTCCGATGATGGTGGCGGCTGGGCACAACAAGGAGCGTTCGGCAGGCCTGATTGCCTCTGCCGGGATCATCGCGCCAGTCATCCCGCCGTCCATCGGTTTTGTAATCTTCGGCGTGGCCGCCAACGTGTCCATCAGCAAGCTGTTCCTGGCGGGCATTGTTCCGGGCGTGCTGCTGGGGCTCTCGCTGGCCGTGACGTGGTGGTGGCTGGTGCGGCGCGAGAACGTGGCGCCGCCCAAGCGCGCAACACGCGCCGAGCTGCTGCTGGCGCTGCGCGAGGCCGTGTGGGCCCTGGGTCTGCCCATCATCATCCTGGTGGGGCTGCGCATGGGGGTGTTTACCCCCACCGAGGCCGCTGTGGTGGCTGCCGTCTACTCGTTGTTTGTCGCGATGGTCGTGTACCGCGAGCTGACCCTGCGCCAGCTGGTGGATATCTTCCAGACCTCCGCACGCACCAGTGCCGTGGTCATGTTCCTGGTCGCTGCGGCCATGGTGTCGGCCTGGCTCATCACCGTGGCCGATCTTCCGTCCGCTGTCATCGGCATGCTGGAGCCCTTCATGGGCAACCAGACGCTCTTGCTGATTGCGATCATGGTGCTGGTCATGGTGGTGGGCACCGCCATGGACATGACGCCCACCATCCTCATCCTCACGCCCGTGCTGATGCCGGTGGTCAAGGCGGCGGGCATCGACCCGGTGTACTTCGGCGTGCTGTTCATCATCAACAACGCCATTGGCCTCATCACGCCGCCCGTGGGCACCGTGCTCAACGTGGTAGCCGGGGTAGGCCGCATTTCCATGTCGCAGGTCACCCGGGGCGTCATGCCGTTCATGGTGGCGCAGTTCATCGTCATGTTCCTGCTGGTGCTGTTCCCGTCCATCGTGACCGTGCCCTTGCGCCTGCTGGGGGGCTGACACGCCCTCCTGCACCTACCGTTTTTGCCTGCCCAAAACCCAAGGAGACCATCCCATGAAGCTGCTCAAAACCCTGCTCGCCACGGCCCTTATCGCCGCATCGCTGCTGCCCGCCGCGCAGGCGCAGGAACGCACCATCAAGTTCGCCTTCCAGAACCAGAAGGACCACCCCCAGGCCCAGGGCGCGCAAAAGTTTGCCGACCTGGTGGCGGCCAAGACCAACGGCCGCATTGCCGTGAAGCTCTTCCCTGGTGGCACCCTGGGCGGCGACCTGCAGACCGTGTCGGCACTGCAAGGTGGCACGGTGGAGATGACGGTGCTCAATGCCGGCATCCTGTCCGCCCAGGCCAAGGAATTCGGCATCTACGACTTCCCGTTCTTGTTCGCTACGCCCCAAGAGGCTGATGCCGTGACCGACGGCCCCTTCGGCAAGAAACTGCTCGACAAGCTGCAGGCCAAGAACCTGGTCGGCCTGGGCTACTGGGAGCTGGGCTTTCGCAACCTCACCAACAGCAAGCGTCCCATCACCAAGGCCGAGGACATTGCGGGCCTCAAGATCCGCGTGATCCAGTCGCCCATCTACATCGACATGTTCAACGCGCTGGGTGCCAACGCCGTGCCCATGCCGTTCCCCGAGCTGTACACCGCCATGGAGCAAAAGGCCGTGGACGGCCAGGAGAACCCGTTTTCCACCATCCTGTCGTCCAAGTTCTCCGAGGTGCAAAAGTACCTCACCGTCACGCGCCACATGTACAACCCCCAGGCAGTGCTCGTGAGCAAGAAGTTCTGGGACAGCCTGAACCCAGCCGACCAGAAGGCAGTGACCGACGCCATGGCTGAGGCCACCACCTTCCAGCGCGGTGTGTCGCGCGTGCAGGCCAACGTGGCGCTGGAAGACCTCAAGAAGGCCGGCATGCAGGTGTCCGAGTTCTCGCCCGCCGAGCTGGACAAGCTGCGCGCCAAGGTTAAGCCCGTGGTCGAAAAGCACAGCGAAAAAGTGGGTGCCGAGACGGTGAAAGAGGTTTACGCCACGCTGGCCAAGCTGCGCGGCGGCAAGTAAGCCCCACGCTGACCACCCCGCACGGCCGCCAGTGGCCCCGCCACGCCCGGCCGTGCATTCACCCCGTATCCCGCCTGCCCCATGAGCACCCAGCTGCTTGATCCCCCGGTCACCACACCCACGTCCGCCATGCCATCCACAAGCCCCCGCAAGGTGCTGATCGGACTGATCGGTGCCGGCATCCAGAAATCGCTGTCGCCCGCGCTGCACGAAGAAGAAGCGCGCCACCACGGCATGCGCCTGCACTACCAGCTCATTGACCTGGACCGCTCGGCCTCCTCGGTGGAGCATCTGCCCACGCTGTTGTCGGCGGCGCGCATCATGGGCTACGCCGGCTGCAACGTGACCTACCCCTGCAAGCAGGCGGTGATCCCGCACCTCGACAGCCTGTCCGAAGAAGCGCGCGCCATGGGCGCCGTGAACACGGTGGTCATCCGTGACGGACAACTGGTGGGGCACAACACCGATGGATCCGGCTGGGCCTGGGGCTTTACCCGCGCGCTGCCCGGCGCCGACCTGCGCCGCGTGGTGCTGCTGGGCGCAGGTGGTGCGGGCGCCGCCATTGCACACGCCGTGCTGCGCCTGGGCGCCGAGCACCTGAGCATCGTCGATGCGCAGCCCGAGCGTGCGGCACAACTGGCGGCCGACGTGAATGCGCTCTATGGCGCCCGGGCCGAAGCCTCTGACATTCAAACGGCCATGGCACAAGCCACGGGCCTGATCCACGCTACGCCTACGGGCATGGACAAACTGCCCGGCCTGCCGCTGGATGCGGCGCTGTTGCGGCCCGCGATGTGGGTGTCTGAAGTGGTGTATTTCCCGCTCGACACCGCGCTGGTGCAGGCCGCGCGCACGCTGGGCTGCCGGGTGTCGGACGGCGGCGGCATGGCCGTGGGCCAGGCCGTGGGCGCGTTCGAGTTGTTCACCGGCGAGGCGCCCGACGCCGCACGCATGGACGCGCATTTCCGCCGCCTGGTCAGCACCCGCTGATGCCAACGCCCGCAGCAAACCACAAGGAGCCAACCCCATGAGCACCCCGATGATGGCCGCCCGCGAAGCGCTGGGCGAACTGCCCAACCCCCTGGGTCTGCAGGGCGTGGAGTTCATCGAATACGCCACCAGCCGCCCGCAAGCGCTGGGCCAGGCGCTGGAGCGCATGGGTTTTCAGCCCGTGGCGCGCCACCGCTCGCGCGAGGTGCTGCTGTACCGCCAGGGCGACATGAACATCATCGTCAACGCGCACCAGGATGCCGAGCGCACGGGCCTGCATGCGCCGCCCGCGCTCACCGAAGCCCCCGTGCTGGCCGCCGTCGCATTCCGTGTCGGCAATGCCGCCGCAGCGTTTCGCCGCGTGCTGGAGCTGGGCGCCTGGGCCGTGCACACCGAGGTCGAAGTGATGGAGCTGAACATCCCCGCCATCCACGGTGTGGGCGCGAGTCGCATCTACTTCGTGGACCGCTGGAAAGAGTTCTCCATCTACGACGTGGACTTTGTGCCCATCCCCACCGTCCACCCGCGCCCGCCCGCGCTGCAAGGCCTGCACCTGTTTGGCGTGGTGCAGTACATCGGCCTGGGGCGCGCGGCGGACTGGATCCACTTCTACAGCGAGCTGTTCGGCTTTGCCGAGCTGGCGCCCAACCAGTCGTTTGGCGTGCTCACCCACGGCCGCATCCTGTCCAGCCCGTGCGGCACATTGCACTGGCAACTGATTGAGCCGCAGGTCGATGCACTGGATGCCGACCCCGAGGAGCTGCTGCAGCGCGTGGCCTTTGGCACGCCCGACGTGCTGGCCACTGTGAATGCACTGCGTGCGCGCGGCGTGGAATTTGTGGAGTCGCCCACGGGCGTGCACACCGGCACGCGCGGCGCCCTCACGCGCGCCGATGCCGCATCGCCCAGCTTCGAGCTGGTGCTCGACGTGCGCTGAGCCTGGAGACTGCCCATGCGCCGATCCACCATGCAACGCAACGTCGCCGATTTCGGCATGGACACCATCAGCCTGGCCGGCCCGCTGGAGGCCAAGCTCGCCGCCGTCAAGGCCGCAGGCTTTGGCCAGATCATGCTGGCCGCGCGCGACATCGTGGGCCACCCTGCGGGCATCGAGGCCGCCGTGCACGCGGTGCGCAGCAGTGGCCTGCGCGTGACGGGCTTTCAGGTGCTGCGCGATTTTGAAGGCCTCTCAGGTCACCTGCACAGCTACAAGGTGGACATTGCCAAGCAGATGATCCTGATGGCGCGCGACCTGGGCGCCCCGGTGCTGCTGGCCTGCAGCTCCACGTCATCGCACGCCACGGCCGATGCCGACGCCATTGCGCGGGACCTGCGCAAGCTGGCCCTGCTGGCGCTGCCCCACGGCATTCGCGTGGCGTTTGAAGGCCTCTCGTGGGGCCGCCACATCAACGAGGTGCACCAGGCCTGGGCCGCTGTGGAGCAGGCCGATTGCCCCAACCTGGGCCTCGCCATCGACTCGTACCACCAGTTCGCCACCAGTACGCCACTCTCGGCCCTGGAGGATGTGGACCCGGCCAAGATCTACCTCGTGCAGCTGTCGGACTTCATGTGGCAGGAGACGCGCACGGTGCAGGAGCGCATCGAGACTGCGCGGCACTTTCGCGTGTTTCCCGGCGAGGGCGTACACAGCCAGGCGCTGGCCGAGCTGGTGCGCACGTTGGACGGCATGGGCTACCAGGGCGACTACAGCTTTGAAGTCTTCAACGACGACTACCAGCAGCTGCCGCTGCCCTATGTGGCGCAGCGCGCATGGAACAGCGCGCTGTGGCTGGCCGAAGGCGTGCTGCAGCGCGCCGTGCCGCTGCCGGGGCACCCGCGCATCCGCGCCGTGGGTTGAAGGCCCGAACCGTCAGCTATTGGCGCGCTTTTTGAGCCAGCGCATCAATGCACCGACCACGGGCAGCTTTTCGTACAGCTCCTCGGCTGCGTCCCAGTAGTCGCGGTGCAAGGTCACCTGGCCCTGGGCGTCCAGCACCAGGTGTGAGGCGCCACGCACCGTCTGCGTCACGCCCTTGTGGAAGTCTTTGAACGCGAATAAAAAGTCCCAGGTCAAAAAGCACTGCTGCCCCTGCACCACGCGGCCCGTGACCACAAAACGCGGCTGCTCCAGTGCCTCGAACATGTGGGCAAAGATGCCCTGGATGGCGGGCACGCCCACCACCTCGTTGAACGGGTCCTTGAAGCGCGCCTGGGGCGCGTAGAACTGGCCGATGCTCGCCACATCGGCGGGCGATAGGTTTTCAAAAAACGCAATGACGCGCGTGACGGCTTCTTCGGTGGCGGGTGCGGTGTAAGGGGGCTGCATGGAAACTCAGAGTCCCGTGAACTTGCGGACGGCTGGAAAGTACCACCGGTAGGGCAGCAGCCGCAGCAGCTTCATCACGCGCGTAAAGCGCTTGGGGAAGTGGATGTCGAACTGCCCCTGCGCCCAGCCCTGCAGGATGGCGTCGGCTGCCGCTTCGGGCGAGATGAGCGCAGGCATGGTGAAGTCGTTGCCCGCCGTGAGCGGCGTGGCCACAAAGCCGGGGTTGATCACGCTCACACCGAGGCCCAGGTCGTGCAGGTCCAGGTACAGCGCCTCGGCCAGGTTGATGAGCGCGGCCTTGGTGGGCCCGTAGGCCAGGCTCTTGGGCAGGCCCCGGAACCCCGCCACGCTGCTGATCAGGCTCACATGCCCAGGGTGCCCCGTCTGGGCCGCAGTGAGCATGGCGGGCAGCACAGCGGCCAGCACATGCAGTGCGCCGTTGTAGTTGATCTGCTCGTGGCGCAGCATCACGGTCAGGTCGAAGTCGGTCGCGCGCATGTCGCGGTAGTAGCCCGCGCAGTAGCACACCAGGTCGGGCGCACCGTCCGCCAGCACCTGCGCGGCGGCGGCTTGTACCTGCGCCGGTTCGGCCGTGTCAAAGGCCAGCGCCGTGCTGCCAGGGTGCTGCACCACAAAGGCGTTCAGCGCATCGCTGCTCCGGGCCGAGACAATGACATGCGCGCCGCGCGCATGCAGTGCTGCCGCCGTGGCCCGACCAATGCCGCTGCTGGCCCCGATGAGCCAGGCCCGGCGGCCCTTCCAGTCGCGCAAGGGAGGGTTGAGTTTCATGGTGCGCGCTTGGTGAAGGACAGGGTGATCTCTCCGAGCCGCACGCCGAACTTGCTCATGGTGGCGCGGTTGAGCATCACGCGGTCATCGATGAGGTACATCCAGTCGTCCAGGTCCACGTTGTAGACCTTGCCGTCCACGGGCAGGGCCAGCGTGTAGTTCCAGCGGAAGGCGTTGCCGCGCGTCTGGCCGTTGGCCGTGCCCACCACATCGTCGGCCGTGCCGGTGTAGCGGCCGTCAGCATGCTTCGTCAGACGCCAGATGCGGCGCTGCGTGGTGCCGTCGGAATGGGTGAAGGCTTCGTCCAGCACACCCTCGTTGCCCTTCCAGCTGCAGTCCATCACCACGGTGAAGCGTTTGACGATCTGGCCGCTACGGTCCTGGAAGATGCCGTAGGCGTCGATCTTGCCGTTGAAATACTGGGCCAGGTCCAGCGCCGGTTTTTCGCTGGCGTAGCCATCGAGGTTCTGGCTGGCGCAGCCGGACAGCACCACGGGTGCAGCCACTGCGGCGGAGAGGAGAAGGCGTCGTTGCATCATGGGGTGTGCCTTGTGTATGGGGAGTCAGGTTCCGGCCAGCGCTGCACCGCGTGGGTGCCGCAATAAAAGTGCGTACAGCGCTGCAGCCGCCGCCAGCTTGAGCGCGCAGGGCAGCACGGCGTAGGCCAGCCCCAGGGTGTGCAGGCCGTCGTCGCTGCGTGTGCCTGGCGTGTAGCCCCACCAGCCCAGCAGCGGCAGCGCCAGGCCTGCGGCCAGCGCCAGGTTGAGCTTGGTGGCAAAGTTCCACCAGCCAAAATACGCCCCCTCGTGCTGGCCGCTGTCGCCCTCCGCGGCAATCACGCCCGCCAGCAGGGCGCTGGGCAGGGCCAGGTCCGTGCCCAGTGCCACGCCCGACAGCGCACAGACCACCAGGAAGGGCAGCATGTCGCCGCGCCCGAGGAATGCAGTCCACACAAACACGGCAATCGCCAGCAGCATGCCCGCCAGCCAGGTGCGTGCGAGGCCCCAGCGCGCCACGGCACGCAGCCACAGCGGGATGGACAGCGCCGCGCAGACGAAATAAGCGGCAAGGAACATCGGCTCCTGCGCGGGCGGTGCCTGCAGGCGGTCCTGGATGAAGAACAGCACCAGCGTGGCCGGGATGGCACTGGCAATGCCGTTGAGCATGAACACCACCAGCAGGCGGCGGAAGGCAGGCCGTCCCCAGGGACGCCACAGGCTGGCACGGTGGGGAGGGCGGTACACACCCGCCACGGCACCCGCGTGGCCTGTGGGGCGCGGCGCGTGTGCCCAGCACCACCAGCCCAGCAGCATGGCGATGGCAAACACGCTGAGCATCACCGGCAGGCCCAGCAGCGCAGGCAACACCGAGGCCAGCACCACACCCATCAGCGCAGCCCCTTCGCGCCAGGCCACGATGCGGCTGCGCTGCAGTTCGTCACCGCCCAGGCGCGCGCCCCAGGACTGGTGCGCAATGCCCAGCTGGCTGTAGGCGGTGTAGGTGACGAGCAGCGCCACCAGCGCCCAGGCGACGAGCGCATCGGCCCCGCGCACCAGGGGGAAGAACAGGCTGGTCAGCCCCAGTGCCAGCACCGCCGCAGACACCGCGCCCACCGCCAGCACCGAACGCACCGAGCGGCCAAACAGGTAGTCGGCAAGGCGACCCAGCAGCGGGTCGATGAAGGCATCGAACAGCCGCGCTGCCAGCAGCACGGCGCCCAGCATGGCCAGCGGCATGCCAAATTCGCGGGCGTAGTGGTTGGGCAGCAGCACATACAGCGGCAGCGCCACAAACGCCAGCGGCAGGCCCAGCAGCCCATAGGCCAGGCCGTGGCCGGCGCGCATGGGCGTGGTGGTGGTCATTGCGGGCCCTGGCCTGCGGTGCGGGTGGCCGCGATCAGCTGCTGCCGCAGCCCGGGCTCGGAGGTCTGGGGCGACAGCCAGATGCCGAAGAACAGGCGCGAGAACTCGGCATCGGCCACCTCGCCCACCACGCGGCCGCCCATCTTGAAGACGGCGCCTGCGCCGGGCTGGTACAGGCCCAGCAGGCGGTCGCCGGGCTTCACATCCGGCAAGGCCGCCTGCAGCGCCTGCTGCCAGCGGGTGGCCTGCTGCGGCGTGAAGCTGCCCACGCGGCGCATCTCCTCGATGGAGCGTTTGGCAATCGCCTCGGCCGTGAAGTTGCGCTGGTAGGTCAGCTCCAGCGCCAGCGGGTGGGCGCTGTACAGGTCGGCGTCAAAACCGGGCTGGGCCCACAGGCGCGCGCGGTACACCTCAAAACCCAGGAAGCGCATCGTGCCTTGCCCCACCAGCCGCGCACCCGCCAGCGGCGCGCTGGCGCCGGGCGACGCGCTCGCCGCCCCTTCTGCCCCCTGCGCGATTGCAAAATTTGAGAAAAAAACGGCCTCTGCGCCTACTAGCAAAGCGCTGATAGCTATGTTTTTTATAGCAATCATGCTTTCACCAGGGTGTACTGCACCAGGTCGATGTTGCGCATGGCGAACGCTGCTTCGCAGTAGGCGAGGTAGAACTCCCAGATGTGCATGAAGCGCTGGTCAAAGCCCAGCTGCAGGATCTGGGTGCGCTGCGCCAGAAAACGCTCGCGCCAGCGCTTGAGGGTTTCGGCGTAATCCTGGCCAAACGCGAACTCGTCCACCACGCGCAGGCCCGCCGCCTCGGCTTCGCGGCGGAACTCGCGCGGGCAGGGCAGGCAGCCGCCCGGAAAGATGTATTGCTGGATGAAGTCGGTGGAGCTGATGTAGCGGTCGAACAGGCTGTCGTCGATGACGATGCTTTGGATGCAGGCCTTGCCGCCGGGCTTGAGCAGGCGGTTCACCGACTGGAAGTACGTGGGCCAGTATTCGCGGCCCACGGCCTCGACCATCTCGATGGAGCAGATGGCGTCGTACGGGCCGTCCTGGATGTCGCGGTAGTCCTGCAGGCGCAGGTCGGCATGCGCGGCCACCCCCTGCTGCGCCATGCGCTTTTGCGCAAATGCGAGCTGCTCGGTGGAGAGCGTCACCCCCGTCAGGCGGGCGCCAAATTCGGTGGTGGCCATCTCGGCCAGCGCCCCCCAGCCGCAGCCGATTTCCAGCACCCGGTCCCCAGCTTGCACGCCAGCCATGCGCAAAGCGCGGCGCACCTTGGCGTGCTGCGCGGTGCGCATGTCGCCGCCCGCATCGCCCTCGAACCAGGCGGACGAATAGTTCATCGTGTCGTCCAGCCAGAGTTCGTAGAACGCATTGCCCAGGTCGTAGTGGGCGTGGATGTTCTTCTGGCTATTGGCGCGGGTATTGCGGTTGAGCAAATGCTTGATGCGGTACAGCAGCCGGCCTGCCCAGGTGCCGTAGATCACGCCTTCGACCTGCTGGCGGTTGGCGATGAAGAGCTTGAGCAGGTCGGTCAGGTGCGGTGTGGTCCAGTCGCCCGCGATGTAGCTCTCGGCAAAGCCGATGTCGCCCGACTTGAGTGCGGCGCTGCACACGTTCCAGTTCTTGAGCGTGATCGCGGCCGAGGGGCCGTTGCCGTGGCCGAAGTGCTGCAGGGTGCCGTCGGGCAGCTGCACCGTAAGGTGACCGTGCTGCAGCTTGTGCAGCAGCTTGAGCGCCGTGCGGGCAGCAGCAGGGGTGCCCGCGGGCAGGGCTTGGGCAGAGCGGGGGGCGGTGGTGGAGTTCATGGCGGTCTCGTTCGTCATGGAAATCAACGGGTCACGGCGGCGGCGGGCGCCTCGGGCTTGCGGTGGAAACGAACACGCTTGAGCCACAGCTGCAGCGCGTGCCAGTGAATGCGGGCGATGATGGCCAGCGTCATGGCGGGGTAACCCCACAGCGCCTGCCGCAGCGTCTGGGGGGTGATGGCCTGCAGGGTGCCGCTCACGCTGGTCTGGATGAGGGGGCCGGTGTCGTCGTCGTGGTCGATGCGCACCACCGTGCGGCCTGCATCCTGTGCACCGGCCTGGGTGCGCATGAAGCGAAAGCGGTAGCCGCCGCTCACCTCGCAAAAGGGCGACACATGGAACACCTTGCGCGCCTGCTGCTCCACGCCGTAGTGCGGCGCATCCAGCAGGTAGCAATGACGCTCGCCGAAGGTGTTGTTCACCTCCACCACGATGGCGCGCAGGGGGCCGTCGGCCCGGTGGCAGTACCAGAAGCTCACGGGCTTGAAGGTGTAGCCCAGCACGCGCGGGTAGCAGTGCAGCCAGGCTTCGCCCGTGGCGTCGGTGATGCCTTCGGTGCGCAGCAGCTCGTCCAGCCAGGCCAGCGCACCGCCCTGCGCGGCGCTGCGGCCGTCGCCGTGGTCCACGTCATGGAAGCTGATGGCGCCGCTGCGGTTCACCGCCAGCGGCGTGTGTGTGCCAGTGCGTGTGCTGGTGTGTGTGCCGCTCAGGCTGCGCATCGGCAGCATGAGGAAAAACGTGGGGTAGGCAAATGCATGCCGCCGGGGCCGCAGCCGCGTGTGGCGCACCTGGCCGAAGCCGATGAGGGGCGCTGCGGGTGGGGCCGGGGCGTGGCTCACGCGGCCTCCGCCAAAGGGGCTGGCAGGGCTGCCCGCAATTGCTCAGCCACGGCCAGGCCGGATTTGAGGCCGTCCTCGTGGAAGCCGTAGCCCGTCCAGGCGCCGCAGAACCAGGTGTGCTGCTGCCCTTGCAGCTTGCCCACCTGCTGCTGCGCGCGGATGGCGGCCATGTCGAATACCGGGTGGGCGTATTCGTAACTGCCGATCACGTGCTCGGGCGCAATGTCGCGTACCGGGTTCAGCGACACCACCACGGGCTGTGCAAAAGGCACGGGCTGCAACTGGTTGATGAGGTAGTGCAGGCACACGCGGGCCGACTCGCGGCTCTTCTGCTGGGCGCGCTCGTAGTTCCACGCGGCCCAGGCGGCGCGGCGCTGGGGCAACACAGACGTATCGGTGTGCAGCACGGCGCGGTTGGCCTGGTAGCGGATGGCGCCGAGCACGGTGCGCTCCTGCGTCGTGGGCTGGGCCAGCAGCGCGAGCGACTGGTCGGAGTGCGTGGCCAGCACCACCTTGTCAAAGTGTTCGGTACGGTCTGCGGTCACCACGCGCACACCGGCGGCATCGCGCTCGATGCGGCGCACGGGGGTGTTCAGGCGCTTGTCGGCAATGCCCGCCACGATCTTGTCCACATAGTGGCGCGCGCCGCCGGACACCGTCCACCACTGCGGGCGGTTGCTCACCTGGATCAGGCCGTGGTTGTGGCAGAACCGGATCATGGTGGCCACGGGGAACTTCAGCATCTGGTCGGTGGGGCAGCTCCAGATGCAGCCCAGCATGGGCAAGAAGTACCAGTCGCGGAAGGCATCGCCAAAGCGGTGCTCTCGCAGGAAGTCGCCCAGGGGCTGCATCAGCGCCGCCTCGGCCTGCTTTTCGGCAATGCGCGTGCACAGCTGGTTGAAGCGCAGCAGGTCGCGCAGCATGCCGAGAAAGCGCGGGTTGACCAGGTTGGAGCGCTGGGCAAACACGGTGCTCAGGTTGGTGCCGCTCCATTCCAGCGCGCGCCCCCCGCTGAGGGCTGCGGGCACCTGCACCGAGAACGACATGTCGGATTTGGCCGTCTCCACGCCCAGCTCGGCCAGCAGGCGGATGAGATGAGGGTAGGTGCGCTCGTTGAACACCAGAAACCCGGTGTCCACACCGTGGGTGACAGGGGTGCCCGACGCATCGGGCAAGGTGACATCGACGGTGTGGGTGTGCCCCCCGAAGTAGTCGCCCGCTTCAAACAGGGAGATGTCCGCGTGGCCACGCAGCTGGTGCGCAACGGAGAGCCCGGAGATGCCGGAACCGATGATGGCGATTTTCATGACCGGCCCCCTCTGGCCGGTGCACGGAATAAAAAGGTTGCGAAGCGTCCCGAAACGAATAAGAGAGGGAGGGAGGAGAAGCGCTCCAGGAGGTCAGTCGGAACCCGAGGGACCGAAAGGCTTCGCAACACTAAAACTGTACGCTGCGCAATCGTCTTGCGCAACGGATAGAGTGGGGCCGCTCCGGCGAAGTTCCAGAGGCCGCCTGTATTTTTTTTCAAGAAATGTAAAGAAATCATTGCGCTCACCGGGGTGTGGGTTGGGCCAGCTGCTGCTCGATGGCGCGCACCAGCCCTTTGTTGTCCGGCCCGGTCAGGCTGGAGTAGTTGTCCACCAGCTTGCCGTCGCGGCCCAGCAGGTATTTGTGGAAGTTCCAGCGGGGCGCCGTGCCCGACAGCTGGGCCAGCTGCTGGTACAGCGGCGAGGCCTCAGGGCCCTTCACGCTGCTTTTGGCAAACATCGGAAATTTCACCCCGAAGGTGTTTTCGCAGAAGTCGGCGATTTCCTTGTTGCTGCCTTTTTCCTGGGCAAAGTCGTTGGACGGGAAGCCCAGCACCACCAGACCCTTGTCCTTGTAGCGGGCATACAGATCCTCCAAGCCCTTGTACTGGCCGGTAAAGCCACAGAAGCTGGCCGTGTTGACCACCAGAACCACCTTGCCGCTGTACTGGCACAGCGACTGGGGCTTTTCGTCCTGCAGGCGCGGGAAGGTGTGCTGCAGCGTGGCCGGGCATCCGGCGGGCGCGTCGGCCGCCTGGGCGGCGGGCGCCAGCAACAGCCAAGCCCCCAGGGCGGCGGCTGTAGAGAGGAGTCTTGTGAGGCGGTTCATAGGACTTTGGGCAGTTAGTGCAGGCAATTTAACCATTTCATCTTTTTTTGTCCACATGAGTTTTTATTTGTACTGAGCGGTATACGTGGCCCGAGTGCCGTTGGATTCAGATTTCTGACCGAAGGGCGTGGGAGCGTGAAAAAGCGCGCTGTGAAAGCGCGCATGGCGCGGTACCCCGCTGGCCCTCTCGGGGCAAGGGGTGTGCGGGCAGCTCAACCCGGCACCTTGTGCGAGGCGCCGTTCAGGGGAAATCAGCGCGGGGACGTCAGCGCAGTGCCCGCCGCGCGAGGGAGGCGGCAGCGGAAGCTATGGGGGGCTGTGGCGCCCCGGGGGTGTCAGACCAATTGCAGCAGGCGGTCCAGCGGCAGCTTGACCCGCACGTCCTTGAACGCCACGACGCCGGTGATCTTCCAGGGCGGCATGCCCGTGTCGCGGGGGATGGGCTCCCCCGTGGGCATGCCGTCGCGGTTGGTCACCACGGCCACGCGGGGGGTGGTGGCGGTGGTGCCCCGGCGGATGACGACGCCCACTTCACGGCTGGCCAGGCGCACAAAGGCACCCGGGGGGTACACCCCCAGCGTCTTGACGAGGGCGGCGCCGGCCTCGTCCACCTGGTGCTCTTCATCGTAGTAGCTGGCCTGCATGGCGGCCGTGACGGGCATGGGCAGCCGTGCCGCGCGCGGGGCCAGGCGGGCGCCAAAAATGTCGGCACGCTGCAGCAGGCGCGCCATCTGCTGGGCTTCGGTCTTTTTTGCCATGGGCCCCGGCGTGCGGTGGTGGTGGCAGCGCACGGCCTCCAGCCATGCCGGGTCGGCCACGCCCAAGTGGCGCAGCAGCGCCTCGGACCGCGCAGCGTGGTCTTCCACGGCGGCGATCTGGGTGGCGGTGAGGGGCTGGGTCTGCAACACCAGTTGGTCCTGCAGCTCCGTCATGGCGATGTTCATGCTCAGCGCCGCATGGCCCAGTTGATGCACCCGGCCGCTGGGCCAGCGCAGCATCTCGCGCGCCACCACCATGCACACGCAGCTCACCAGCATGGAATGGGTGGCGCTGTACATGCGCGTTTCCTGGGCCGAGAGATAGATCAGCGCCAGCAGGGTGGCGTCGGGTGTCTGCTCGCAATGGCGCGCGAGCTCATCGTGCAGCGCCTGAAAGCGCCCGCCAAAGTCGCTGGGCGACGGGGAGCGCAGCAGCTGCGTGGCGCGCAACTGCAACTCTGGCCAGTCGGGCAGGGTTTTGCCGGCACGCGCGGCGGCGGCCTGTTCGCCCGCCGTCATCTTCATGGCCGCGATCTCGCCCAGGTTGGTGTCGGCGATCAGCATGCGCTGCAGCTGCGCCAGGTAGGCGCGGTGGCTGCCGCCGGATTCGTCGGTGTCCACGCACAGCTCGTGCCCGCGTTCCACCAGCTTGGCCAGCTCCTCGCGGGTGCGGATCACATAGCCCTTTTGCGCCAGCAACGCGCCGTCGGCCCCCCGCAGCACAAAAGGCAGGGGGTGGCCCAGCTGGATGGATTCGATGTTGAGGCTGACGAGGTTCATGGTGCGCGTTGCATTATCCGACGGCTACCCCCTCGCCAAAGCCCGGGCAACCCCCGTGATTGCCCTGCTTTTCGCAGCCATGCCGAGGGGCACGGCCGCGGGTGCATCACGGGGCGGGCTGCGGGGTGGACTGCGCCAGGGCCGGTGCCGCAGGTGCCGCCGGTGGCGTGGGCCCGTGCCGTCCCCAGCGCAGGCGGCGAGCCAGCCGCCCGAACCCTTGTCCCAGGTCATCCACTCCGGTGAACACCGCCGGAATCACCAGCAGGCTCAGCAGCGTGGAGGTAATGAGCCCGCCAATCACCGCCACCGCCATGGGCGAGCGGAAGCTCGCGTCCGCCGCGCCGACGCCGAGCGCGATGGGCATCATGCCCGCACCCATGGCCAGCGTGGTCATGATGATGGGGCGCGCCCGCTTGTGGCAGGCGTCGACCAGCGCTTCAAAGCGCGTCATGCCGTGCTCGCGCCGCGCCAGGATGGCGTATTCCACCAGCAGGATGGAGTTCTTGGTGGCAATGCCCATGAGCATGATCAGCCCGATGAGCGAGGGCATCGAGAAGCTCTTCTGCGCGATCAGCAGCCCCACAAACGCCCCGCCCAGCGACAGCGGCAGCGCCGCCAGGATGGTCACCGGGTGCAGGAAGTCCTTGAACAGCAGCACCAGCACGATGTAGATGCACAACACGCCGGTGAGCATGGCCAGGCCAAAGCTCGCAAACAGCTCGCCCATCATTTCAGCGTCGCCAATCGTGATCTGGCGCACGCCGGCTGGCAGGTTCTGGATGGAGGGCAGCGCCTCCACCGCCTTGGTCACATCGCCCAGCGGCTGGCCCGAGAGTTCGATCTCGAAGTTCACGTTGCGCGCGCGGTCGTAGCGGTCCACCACGGCCGGGCCACCGCTGAACTCCAGCGTGGCCACCTGGCCCAGCATCACCGGGCCCTTGGCGCCGGGCACCGGCAGGCGCTCCAGCAGCGACAGATCCTTGCGCGCGTCGTCCTGCAGCTTGACGACGATGGGCACCTGGCGCGCAGCCAGGTTGAGCTTGGGCAGCGACACGTCGTAGTCACCCACCGTGGCAATGCGCAGGGTTTCGGCGATGGCGCTGCTGGTCACGCCCAGGTCGGCGGCGCGGGCAAAGTCGGGGCGCACGGCGATCTCGGACCGCACCAGGCTGGCGGTGGACGAGATGCTGCCCAGGCCGGGGATGGTGCGCAGGTCTTTCTCGACCGCCAATGCGGCGGCGGTCAGCGCTTGCGGGTCGTCGCCGGTGAGCACCAGCACGTACTTTTCGCCTGAGCCGCCCAGGCCCACCTTGCTGCGCACGCCGGGCAGTGTCTCCAGCGCGGCGCGGATCTTGTTCTCGATGCCCTGCTTGCGCGGCCGGTCGCCGCGCGGGGACAGCAGGATGGTGAGTGTGGCCTTGCGCGTTTCGGTGCTGGCGCCGCCCATGAAGGGGTCAGTGCCGGCCGAGCCGCCGCCGATGGTGGTGTAAACGCTTTGCACGTGGTCTACCTGGGCGATGCGCTGGCGCGCGTCTTCGGCCACGGCGCGCGTCTGCGCCAGCGTGGCGCCGGGCGGCAGCTCCAGGTACACCTGCGTCTGCGAGTTGTCATCCGGCGGGATGAAGCCCGTGGGCAGCAGCGGGATCAGCGCGAGCGAACCGATGAAAAACGCCGCCGTGGCAATGAAAGTCATCCACCGGTGCTTGATGCACCATGCGGCCCAGCGCAGGTACACCGTCATCCAGCGTGGGTCCTTGTGGCCGCCCACGATGGGCTTGAGGATGTAGGCCGCCATCATGGGCGTGAGCAGACGCGCCACCACCAGGCTGGCAAACACCGCGAGCGACGCCGTCCAGCCAAACTGCTTGAAGAACTTGCCCGCAATGCCGCTCATGAACGCCGTGGGCAAAAACACAGCAATCAGCGTGAAGGTGGTGGCGATCACGGCCAGCCCGATCTCGTCGGCCGCCTCCATGGCGGCCTGGTAGGGCGTTTTGCCCATGCGCAGGTGGCGCACGATGTTCTCGACCTCCACGATGGCATCGTCCACCAAAATGCCCACCACCAGCGAAAGCGCCAGCAGCGTGATCACGTTGATCGAGAAGCCCAGCCAGTACATGCCGATGAACGCCGGGATCACCGACAGCGGCAGCGCTACGGCCGATACAAACGTCGCGCGCCAGTCGCGCAGGAACAGCCACACCACCAGCACGGCCAGCAGCGCGCCTTCGTACAGCAGGTGCATGGAGCCGTCGTATTCCTCCTGCACCGGCTGCACGAAGTTGAAGGCCTCGGTGATTTCAAGGTCGGGGTGCTGCGCTCGCATCTCCTGCAGGGCCGCCTGCACGGCAGCGCCCACTTCGACTTCGCTGGCCCCCTTGCTGCGCGCCACTTCAAAGCCCACCACCGGCTTGCCGTTGAGCAGTGCCAGCGCGCGGGGCTCGGCGATGGTGTCCGTCACCGTGGCCACCTGGTCCAGCCGCACATGACGGCCGTCCGACAGTGCCAGCGTCAGGCCCGCCAGCTCCTGCGCCGACTGCACCGTGGCCAGCGTGCGCACCGGCTGCTCGCTGCCGCCCAGGTCGGTGCGGCCGCCGGCACTCTCGGTCTGCACCAGCCGCAGCTGGCGCGACACATCGGCCGCCGTGGCGCCCAGGGACTGCAGCTTGACCGGGTCGAGCGCCACATGCACCTCGCGCTGCACACCGCCCACGCGGTTGACGGCGCCCACGCCGCGCACGGTGAGCAGCTTCTTGGCCACGGCGTCGTCCACAAACCAGGACAGCGCCTCATCGTCCATGCGGGCCGACGCTATGGTGAAGGCCAGAACGGGCTGCGCGGCCAGGTCCATCTTGGTCACGATGGGATCGCGCACGTCGCCCGGCAGGTCGCCGCGCACACGGGCCACCGCGGAGCGCACATCGTCCAGCGCCTCCTGCGTGGGCTTCTCCAGCCGGAACTCGGCGGTGATGGTGGCGCCGCCGTCCTGCACCTTGGTGTAGATGTGCTTGAGGCCCTGCAGCGTGGCGATGCTGTTCTCGATCTTGCGCGCCACGTCGTTCTCCAGCTGCGCGGGCGAGGCGCCCGGCAGCGCCGCCGTGACGGAGATCGTGGGCAGGTCGATGTCGGGAAAGTTCTGCACCTTCATGGCGTTGAAGGACAGCAGGCCGCCGAAGGTCAGCAGCACAAACAGCATCAGCGCCGGTATGGGGTTCTTGATGGACCAGGTGGATACATTCATCTGGAATGCTCCTCAATTGATAGCTGTTGGCGCATGATCCACTAGCGCTACAGGCACTTTTTGCATGAAATGCTCGCTGGAGGACTGCTTGCCCGCCGCTGGCACCGCCGCAGGGGCCGCCACGCGCACCAGATCGCCATCGTTCAAAAAGCCCGCACCGCGCACGGCCACGGAGGCGCCCGCATCCAGCCCCGACAGCACCTCCACCCGGTCAGCCACGCGGCGGCCGGTCTGGACCTTGCGCATCTGCACGCGCTGGTCGCCGCCCACCACAAACACGTACGAGAACCCGTCGCGCACCACCAGCGCCTCCTGAGGCACGGTGAGCGCATCGCTGCTGCCCAGTGCGAAGTCGCCCCGCGCAAACATCCCGGCTCGGAAGTCGGTGTTGGCGGGCAGATCCACGTAGACCAGCGCATTGCGCGTCTGCGGGTCCACCGTGGGCGCGACCATGCGCACGGTGCCCTCGGCCACAGCGCCGCTGGCGGCGGTGACGCTGACCTTGGCGCCGGGCTGGATGGGCCGCAGCTCGGTGGACGTGACTTCGGCGCGCCACTCCAGGCGGCCCTTGCGCACCATGCGGAACAGCTCGGTGCCGGCCCCCACCACCGCGCCCACGGTGGCGGTGCGGGCCGAGATCACGCCACTGTCAGGCGCCACCACCTGCGTGTATTTGAGGCGCAGCTGCTGCGCGTTCAGCGCGGCCTTGGCGGCCTCCACGCGGGCCTGGGCGGTTTGCTCGGCGGTGGTGAACTGCTGGATCTGCTGCTGGCTGAGCGCGCCCGTGGCCTGCAGCGAGCGGGCGCGGTCGGCATTGGCGGCGGCCTCGGCCGCATTGGCCTGGGCTTCGAGCAGGCTGGCGCGGCTTTGGGCCACATCGGCCTGCACCGTGTCGGCCGAGAAGGTGGCCAGCACCTGCCCAACCTTGACCACATCGCCCACGTTCACGCGCACCTCGGTCAGGCGCAGGCCGTTGCTCTCGGCGCCAATGCTCGCCTCTTGCCAGGCCGCGATGTTGCCGTTGGCGGCCAAGCGCAGCGGTACCTGCATGCGCTGCGGCTGGGCTGTGCTCACCGTGAGCGCAGGCCGGGGCTGGCCCGCCTTGGGTGCATCGGCTGCGCGCGATGCGCCCGAGAAAACCAGCGCACCGCCTGTGGCCAGCACGCAGGCGGCGATCACGGCGAAGGCGGTGGGGGAAAACTTGAAGGAGAAAAAGGAGTGTTGCATGTGCATCTGTCCTGAAAAATTCATATCAGCTGTGCATGGTGTTGGTCGTCGCCCACTGCGCTTGAAACCGGCGATGCGCAAAGCGCCTCAGAGGGGTGTCTCATAGCTTCCATCCACCACCGGCGGCGCGGTACAGCGCAATCCAGGCGGTCTGGCGCTCGTGCTGCAGCGCGATCAGCGCGTTTTCGGCGGCCAGCGCCGTGCGCCGGGCGTCCTCCAGCTCCACCAGGCTGGCCAGGCCTCCGCGCCAGCGCGCCTCGGTCGCGTCGAACGATGCGCGGTAGCCGTCGGCGGCAGTGCGCGCGCTCGCGCTGCGCTCGGCCGTGCTTTGCAGGCGCACCAGGGCTTGCTCGACCTCGCTCACGGCCTGGCGCACCTTGGCCCGGTACTGCGACGCGGCCTCGTCGTAGCGGGCCTGCGCAGCATCGGTCTGCGCAGCGCGGCGGCCACCATCAAAGATGGGCACGCTGAGCGCCAGCGGGCCGATGGTCCAGGTGTTCAGGTCGGTGGTCACGCCCCCCGTGCGCACCTGGGCTGCACCCACGCTGCCACTGAGGGTCAGGCGTGGGTAGCGCTGGGCCTGGGCGCTGGCGACGTCGGCACTGGCGGCCGCCACTTCGCGCTCGGCGTTGTACACGTCGGGGCGCTGGGCCAGAACCTGCGCGGGCAGTGCGTCCACGGCAAACAGCGTGTCTGGGGCCGCAGCCACCGGCTGTGCCAGCCGGGTGCGCAGCGTGGGTTCTTCCCAGCCGGTGAGCGCCACCAGGGCCTTGACCTCCACATCGCACTGCATGCGCTGCTGCGAGGCGCGGGCCTGGGCCTCGGCGGCGCTGGCGCGGGCCAGTGCGGCCGAGGCGGGTGCGGTGAAGCCCGCACGTTCACTCAGCTGCGACAGGCGGGACGTTTCACCACGGGACTGTGCGTCGCGCTCGGCCACCTGCTGCTGGGCCAGGCAGGTGCGGATGCTGCTAGTCTGCTGCGCTACTTCGGCCGCCACGCTCACGCGCGCCTCGTGCCACAGGGCCTGTGCGCCCGCCAGCCGTTCATCGGCTGCGGTTTTGGCCGCGCGGTTGGCGCCAAACAGGTCCACCTCCCAGCTCGCCTGCAGCCCGACCTGCGAGGTGGTGGCCACGCGGGCGAGCTGGTCATTGAAGCCCCGGCTGGCGCTGGCCTGTGCGTCGAGCGAAGGCAGCAACGCTGCCCGGCTGCCCACCTGCGTGGCGCGGGCCTGCGCAATGCGTGACTGGGCCTGTGCGATGCCGGGGCTCACGGCCTGGGCTGCGTCGATCAGCTCGACCAGCAGCGGGTCTTGCAGCTGTGTCCACCAGCGGGCCAGGTCGCCCAGCGAGCCTTGGTGCGGCAGCGGGGCCTGCCAGGCGATGGGCGGAGTCGCAGGCACCTGGGCGGGCGGCGCGGACACCGCGCAGGCGCCCAGGGCCAGAGGCAGCAACGCGGCCCATGCGAAACGGGTTGTGCGTAGATTCATGCGTTGGATTCCTTCTTGTGTGAAGTCCGCAAATTGCGACGCGCAGGCCGTTGTGTGGCCTGCCGTCGGGCGATTTCTCCTTGCACCATGCTCAGTGCGTAACCGGTCAGCCGTTCCACCCATTGGTCCACCACTCCGGCAGTGGCCAGCTGGGGGGCAATGGCCACCAGGGGGTCGCGCTGCGTCCACAGCTGCATCACCAGCCCGGCCAGGGAGAAGGCCAGCCGGTGCATGTCGTCGTCCACCACCGGAACGCCCATGTGGCGGCAAAGCACCTGCACCAGCGCCATGTGGGGGGCGCGGCATTCGCGTTCGATGAGTTCGGGCCAGACGTGGGTAGGGTCCAGCAGCTCGCGCACATGCAGGCGCAGTGACTGCGTGACCAGGTCGTCGTGCTTGAGCGGTTCCAGAAACCCTGCGAAATAGTGGTGCAGCGCGCCCTGCAGGTCCAGGGCCTGGTCGGCAAACACCGGGATCAGATCGCTGCCGCTGCCAAACGGCTCGTAGAACGTGGCGGTGTACAGCTGGGCCTTGTCGCCAAAGTGGTAGGCAATAGCGGCCACATTGGTGTCCGCCGCCTGGGCGATGGCGCGCACCGACGTCTGGGCAAAGCCTCTTTCGGAGAACAACTGCAGCGCGGCCTGCAGCAGACGGGCACGCGTGTCTTCTCCGTCACTGCGGGCTGTGCGCTGGGCTGCAGCGGGAATGGGGTGGGCACCGGAACTCATGGCCCCGGATTAAACCACCAGAATTCAAACAGTTGTTTGAATTAATGAATTTTTCAGAAGCTGCTGCTGCACCAAAGTGCAACGGGTTGTCACCGCATCGAAAGTGGCCGCTTGCTACGGGGCAGCACCAAACACGGCCTGCCACAGCGCGAGCACGGCATCGCGCTCGGCCTGCAGTGCGGGGGGCGTGACCTGGGTGGGCGCCTCGTCCAGCCGCGCCACGTGCTGCACCCGGCGCAGCTCGCGGTAGGCGTCGGCGGCTGCGTATCCCACGCCTGCGGGCAGCAGGCCCACTTGCTCGGCGCGTTGCAGCAGGGCGATGTTGCCCAGGTTGCCGCGCAACTCGGGGTGGGCGGCAGACTGCGACAGCACCAGGTACTGCAGGGCAAACTCGGCGTCCACCATGCCGCCCGGACTGTGCTTCACGTCGAAGCGTCCGGCGGGTGTGGGGTGGGCCGAGCGCACTCGCTCGCGCATGGTCACGATCTCGCCCTTTAACGCCAGCGGGTCGCGGGCGGAGGTGATGACCGCCTCGCGCACGGCGTCGAAGCGCTCGCGCAGGGCCTCGCTACCCATCACGAACCGCGCACGTGTCATGGCCTGGTGTTCCCAGGTCCAGGCGGTGTTGCTGCCGCGTTGCTGCTGATAGTTGGCATAGGCCTCAAAGCTCGTGACCAGCAGGCCGGAGTTGCCGTTGGGCCGCAGGGCGGTGTCGATCTCATAGAGGTCGCCTTCGCCCGTCTTGACGGTGAGCCAGTTGATGAGCTTGCGCACAAAGGCCGCGTACACCTCGGGGGCGCGCTCATCGTCGTCGTCGAACACAAAGACGATGTCGAGGTCGCTGCCGTAGCCCAGCTCCTTGCCGCCCAGCTTGCCGTAACCAATGATGGCGAACTGGGGTTCGTCGCGGTGGCGGTTCTTGAGGCGGCTCCAGCACCACTGGCTGGTGATGCGCAGCACGCTGTCGGCCAGCGCGCTGAGGTCGTCGGCCACCTGCTCGACGGTGATGCGGCGCTCCACGTCGCGGGCCAGGGTGCGGAAGGTCTCGGCATGCTGGGCACGGCGCAGCAGGTTGAGCAGGGTTTCGTCGTCGTCCTCGCCGGTGGAGCGCAGCGACGCCAGGCGCATGCCCAGCTCGCGTTCAAAGTCGGCCACCACAAAACGCTCGGACAGCAGCGCGTCGCCCACCAGCTCGTCGATCACGCCGGGGTGCTGCAGCAGGTACCGCGCGGGCCACTTGGCTGCGCCCAGCAGGTGCAGCAGCTGTTCGTGCACCGAAGGCCGCTCCAGCAGCAGCGCCAGATAGCTTTCGCGCCGCAGCAGCGGCTCCAGCCAGTTTGCCAGGCGTATGGTCGCCTCTTCAGTGACGCGTCCCTCCTTGAGCCACTGGGCCGTGCGCTGCACCAGGCGGAACAGGCGCGCGCGCGCCTCGTCACGCAGCCCGGCGACGCGCGGGTAGTTGCGCCATTCGGCCACACGCTCGCGAAAGCCCGGCGGCAGCTGCTCCAGCAGGCCTTCCAGTTCAGGGGGGGGCGGTGCCGCTGCCCGGGGGCCGCCACAGCCGCCACCACTGCATTGTTTTTTGCCGTTGCCACCCAGCAGGGTGTCGAACTCCTGGGCCACCAGCTCGCGGTGTGCGTCCAGCTCGTGCAGGAAGGCGCAGCAGTCCTTGTAGCCCAGGGTGCTGGCGATCCAGGCCAGGTCGTCGTCGCGCGTGGGCAGTACGTGGGTCTGCTGGTCGTCCAGGTACTGGATGCGGTGCTCCACCCGGCGCAAAAACACGTAGGCTCGGGCCAGCGCGTCGGCGGTTTCCTGGGGCATCAGGCCCGCATGGGCCAGGCGCTGCAGCGCATCGAGCGTGGGGCGGCGGCGCAGCTCGGGGAACTGCCCGCCGCGCACCACCTGCAGCAGCTGCACGGTGAATTCGATCTCGCGGATGCCGCCGCGGGAGAGCTTGACGTCGTTGGCGCGCTCGGGGTGCCCAGCGCTGCGTTTGGACGCATGGTCCCGGATCTGGCTGTGCAACGAGCGCAGCGCGTCGAACACGCTGTAGTCCAGGTAGCGGCGGAACACAAACGGCAGCACCACGCCGCGCAGGGCCTGCACCTCGGGGCTGCCAATGCAGTCGCGCGGGGCCACCACGCGGCTCTTGAGCCAGGCAAACCGCTCCCATTCGCGGCCCTGCACCTGCAGGTATTCCTCCAGCGCGGCCAGGGACACCGATGCGGGGCCCGAGTTGCCATTGGGCCGCAGGGCAAGGTCTACCCGGAAGACAAAGCCGTGCTCGGTGGTGTCGCCCACCAGGCTGTAGATGGCCTTGACGGCGCGTGCGAAATATTCGTGGTTGGAGATGCGGCCCCGGCCATCGGGCATGCCAGCGGTTTCGCCATCGTGCTCATACACATAGATGAGGTCGATGTCGCTGGAGACATTGAGCTCGCGGGCGCCCAGTTTGCCCATGCCGATGATCCACAGCTGCACGGGCTGGCCCTGCGGGCCGCGCGGTGCGCCATGGCGTTCGTCCAGTTCGCGACGTGCCTGCTGGCAGGCGCGGTCCAGGGCCAGCTCGGCCAGTTCGGTCACGGCGCGGGTGATGTCGGCCAGGGGTGTCTGCGCCTCGCAATCCAGCTGGATCAGCCGTTCCATGACCAGTTGGCGCAGCACGCGCAGCGCGGTGCCCGTGTCGCAGCCGCGTGCGCACAGGGCGTCGTAGGCCTGCTCCATGGTCGCCAGCACCGGGACGCCCGGGGGCAGCAGGGGCAGGTCATGGGCGTAGCGGCGGTGCAGGCGCTGATAGAAGCGGGAATGCTCGGCCAGGGGACCCTCGGGCAGGGGCTGGTGGCAGCGGGGGTCAGACAGAGAAGGATGCATGGCAGCCACAGCCGGATGTTGGACGGGGAGCGAGGTGCTGGTCTGCGGGCCCGACGGCATACAAAAGCTCACTGGGCACTCGGGTCACGAGTGAACCCATGCCAGGGCTGCGGGTCATAATTCCTGCCACTTTCCATCTCACCATGATCGATCCCACCTCGCACCCCTCACGCCTGCTGAAAATAGTTGCAGGTTTTGCGCGGTGGTCTCTGGGATTGTTGCTCGCCTTCTGGCTGCTGCTGACCATCGCATGGGGGGCTCTTCATGGCTGGATTGTGCCGCGAATCGGTGATTTCCGCCCACAGTTGCAGGCGCAGGCCGCACGGGTATTGGGGGTTCCCGTGCAGATCGGTGCCATCGTGGCCCGCACCGAGGGGTTGATCCCCTCCATCGAACTTTCCGACGTGGCGCTGCTGGATGCCTCGGGCCGCACGGCGTTGCACCTGCCCCGGGTGGTGGTGGCGCTGTCGCCCCGTTCGCTGCTGCAGTGGGGGTTTGAGCAGCTTTACATCGAAGGCCCTGACCTGGACGTGCGCCGCGCGAGCGACGGGCGCATCTATGTGGCGGGGCTTGAATTTGCCCAGAACCAGGGCGACAGCAGCGCGGCGGCCGACTGGTTGTTCTCGCAGGGCGAGGTGTACATCAAGGACGGAACCGTGCGCTGGACCGATGAGCAGCGCGGCGCCCCGGAGTTGGCGCTGGAAAAGGTGGACGTGGTTTTGCGCAACGGCAACTGGCGCCACAACCTTCGGGTAGATGCCACGCCACCGCCGGAATGGGGTGACCGCTTTACCCTGGTGGGCCTGTTTCGCGCGCCGCTGCTGCGCGCCCGCGATGGCAACTGGAAGCACTGGAGCGGCCAGGTGTTTGCCCATTTCGCGCGGGTGGACGTATCTCGCCTGCGTCACCACGCCGATGTGGGCATCGAGGTGGCCCAGGGCCGGGGCGCGCTGCGGGCCTGGGCCGACGTGCGCAGCGGGCAGGTCGTGGGTGGCACGGCCGACCTGGCGCTCGCCGACGTGAACACCACCCTGGCCCCTGACTTGCGACCGCTGGTGCTGCCCTCCATCCAGGGGCGCCTGGGAGGTCGCCGCTTGGTTGGCGGCTTTGAATTCTCGACGCAGGCGCTGCAGTTCCAGACCGACGATGGCCTGACTTGGCCCGGCGGCAACTTGCGACTGGTGCACACCGATGCCAATGGCAAGGCCCCGGCGCAAGGCGAGTTGCGGGCCGACCGGCTGGACCTGGCGGCGTTGGCGCAGGTGGCCAGCCGTCTGCCGCTGGGAACGGCCGCCCACGACGCCTTGCGCACCTACACGCCCCAAGGGCTGGTGGACGAGATCCAGGCCACCTGGAAGGGGCCGCTGGATGCGCTGCAGCAGTACCAGGTCAAGGGGCGCATCCAGGGGCTGGCGCTGGCCGGTGCTACCGATGTCGCGGCACCCGCCCACTTGGGCTTGCGCGGCGCCAACGTGGACATCGATATGACCCAGGCAGGGGGCAAGGCGGCGCTGACCATGGCGTCGGGGGCGCTGGTGCTGCCGGGGGTTTTTGAGGAGCCCGTCCTGCCGCTCGACCGGCTCAGCGCCGATGTGCGCTGGCAACTGGACGGCGACCGCATTGCTGTGCAGGCTAACGATGTGCAGTTCGCCAATGCCGATGCCCAGGGCGATGCCCGCGCCACCTGGCACACCAGCGACCCATCCAAGGCGCCCCACCGGTCGCGCTTTCCGGGGGTGCTGGACCTCACGGGCACGTTGCACCGCGCTGACGGCACCCGGGTGCACCGCTACCTGCCCCTGTCCATCCCCGCTGATTCGCGCCACTATGTGCGCGATGCGGTGGTGGCTGGCAGCGCCAGCAATGTGCAGTTCCGCGTCAAGGGCGATCTGCACGATCTGCCCTTCAACGACCCCAAGCAAGGTGAATTCCGCATTGCGGCGCGGGTCAAGGACGTCACCTACGCCTACGTGCCCACCGCACTGCAGCCCGCGGGCACCCTGCCCTGGCCCGCGCTGATCGATCTGGGCGGCGAGCTGATCTTTGAACGCTCGTCCATGCAGGTGCGCGGCGCGAGCGGCGGCTTTGCAGGCAGCAAGGGCCTGCGTCTGTCCAAGGTCGAGGCGCGGATTCCAGACCTGGCGCACACCGTGGTGGGCGTGAGTGCCGATGCACGCGGCCCGCTGGCCGAGCTGCTCACGCTCATGGCCACCTCGCCGCTGGGCCGCATGACGGGCAATGCGCTGGAGCAGGCCAGCGGTACGGGCAACGCCGACTTCCAGCTGCGGTTGAGCCTGCCCATCAGCGACATCAACAAATCCAAGGTGCAGGGCAGCGTCACGCTGGCGGGCAACGAGCTGCGCATCACCCCCGACACCCCTGCGCTCACCCGCGTGCGGGGCGCCGTGCAGTTCAGCGAGACGGGGTTTTCGCTGTCCAACGTGCAGGCCCAGGCGCTGGGCGGCCCGGTGCGGCTGGAAGGTGGCATGCGCGCTCTGGCGGCCAATGCCCCGGCCACCGAGTCTGCAGTGCAGATCCGTGCCCAGGGCACCGCCACGGCCGAGGGGCTGCAGCAAACCCCGCAGCTGGGCATGTTGTCGCAACTGGCGCGGCGGGCCACTGGTAGCGCCCCGTACACACTGGCCCTGTCGTTTCGCCGCGGGGTGCCTGAACTGCAGGTGAACACCAGCCTGCAGGGCCTGGCCCTGGCCTTGCCTCCCCCGCTGGGTAAAACGGCGGACAGCAGCCTGCCCCTGCGTTTCGACAACCAAGTGGCGCGCGAATCGCTGGTGGGCTTGGCGAACAACAACGGCAACGGGAGCAATGCCCCCCCGCTGCGGGACCAGATCACGCTGGACCTGGGTTCCCTCGGATCGGCGACCTATGTGCGCGACCTGAGCGGCCCCCTGCCGCGCGTGTTGCGGGGCGCGATCGGTGTGGGCCTGAGCAACGGTGAGTCGGCCCCGATGCCCACCCAGGGCGTGGCTGCCAACATCAACCAAGGCAAGCTGGATGTGGACGCCTGGGACGAGGTGCTCACACGGGTGACTGCGGCCGAGCCAGCTACCCGCAGCCCAGCAACGACGACGACGCCCGCCGGGCCGGCGGTGGCGCAGGACTATCTGCCCACCACGCTGGCACTGCGCGCGCGTGAACTCACTTTGCAGGGCCGCACACTGCACAACGTGGTGGCGGGTGCGCTGCGCGACGGCACCACCTGGCGAGCCAACCTCGATGCCACCGAACTCAACGGTTACCTGGAATACCGCCAGCCAGGCACGCCCGAGTTCAGCAATGGCCGCTTGTTTGCGCGCCTGTCGCGGGTGAACATGCCGCAAAGCGATGTGACGCAGGTCGAAGAGCTGCTCAACGAGCAACCGGGCAATCTGCCCGCGCTGGACATCGTGGTGGACGACTTTGAGCTGCGGGGCAAGCGGCTGGGTCGGGTGGAGATGGAGGCCCAGAACCGGGGCGGCGAGGGCGTGCAGCGCGAATGGCGTCTGTCCAAGTTCAACATCACCGCGCCTGAGGCAGCGTTCACCGCCAGCGGCAACTGGGCGGTGCTCAATGCCGCTGCGGCGGGCCCCCGTTCTGCGGAGCGGCGCACCGTGCTGAGCTTCAAGCTCGATATCCGCGATTCGGGCGACCTGCTGGCCCGCCTGGGCATGGCCAACGTGGTTCGGCGTGGCAAGGGCCGCATGGAGGGGCAGGTGGGCTGGATTGGCGCGCCGTTCAGCCCCGACTACCGCAGCATGACCGGGCAGATCAACCTGAATGTCGAGTCCGGCCAGTTTCTGAAGGCCGACCCTGGGTTGGCCAAGCTGCTGGGCGTGCTCAGTCTGCAATCGCTGCCACGCCGGCTGACACTGGATTTTCGTGATGTGTTCAGCGAAGGCTTTGCGTTCGATTTTGTGCGGGGCGATGTGCGCATCGAGCGGGGCGTGGCCACCACCAACAACCTGCAGATGAAGGGCGTCAATGCGGCCGTGCTGATGGAGGGCAGCGCCAATATCGACCAGGAAACGCAGGACCTGCGTGTGGTGGTGGTGCCCGAGATCAATGCCATGACCGCCTCGCTCGTGGCCACGGCCATCAACCCGGTGATTGGCCTGGGCAGCTTTTTGGCCCAGGTGTTTTTGCGGGGCCCGCTGATCGAGGCGGCCACGCAGGAGTTCCGCGTCGATGGCACCTGGGCCGACCCGCGCGTGGTGCGCGTGGCCCGCCGCGGGCGCGAAGCGAGCCCTGCCACCGAGGCGGCGCCCCGCGTCAACCCGCCCCCCAAGACCGGAGAACCTTCATGAAAGTTGCTGCCATCCAGATGGTGTCCGGCACCGCGCTGGACGACAACCTGCGTGTTGCGCGCGAGCTGCTGGAACAGGCTGCGCAGGGCGGCGCCGAACTCGCCGTGCTGCCTGAGTATTTTTGCCTGATGGGGCACAAGGACACCGACAAGCTGGCGTTCCGTGAGACCGCCGGCGCCGGGGTGATCCAGCAGTTTCTGGCCGATACCGCACGCGCGCTGCAGATGTGGATTGTGGGCGGCACGCTGCCGATGGCCACAGACGCGCCGGACCGGGTGCGCAACACCACGCTGGTCTTCGACCCGACGGGCACCTGCGTTGCGCGCTACGACAAGATCCACCTCTTTCGCTTCAGCAACGGCGCGGAACAGTACGACGAAGGCCGGGTCATCGACGCTGGGGACACTCCGGTGCATTTTGATCTGCAGGCCCGGGACGGGCGGCGCTGGCGCGTGGGGCTGTCCGTGTGCTACGACCTGCGCTTTCCGGAGCTTTATCGCGCCCATGCCCGCGCCGGTGCCGACCTGCTGCTGGTGCCCAGCGCCTTCACCCACACCACGGGCCAAGCGCACTGGGAGGTCCTGCTGCGCGCCCGCGCGGTGGAAAACCTGGCCTATGTGCTGGCCCCTGCCCAAGGCGGTGTGCACGCCAATGGCCGCCACACCTGGGGCCACAGCATGCTGGTGGACCCCTGGGGCAGCATCGTCGCGCAGCGGGATCAGGGCGCTGGCGTGGTCGCCGGAGAGCTGGACGCGCAACGCCTGGGCGCCGTGCGTGCCCAGCTGCCCGCATTGACCCACCGCGTGCTGTGACTGCCACCCCTGCCTTCCCCGCCAAACGCACGCTGCTGCAGCGCTGGCGCGGCGCCTGGCGACGCTGGTCGTTGTGGACTGCGCTGGTGCTGCTCGTGGTGTCCATGCTGGCCACGATGGTGTGGCTGGCCGGGCGCTACGAAGCCAGCCAGGTGCAGACCCGCCTGGAGCGCGACACGGCCGATGCGGTGTCTGACATCCGCACCGCGCTGACGCACAACCTGCAGAGCCTGCAGGCCCTGCCCAGCGACAACCCGAGCCATCTGGCCTGGGAGGTCGAGGCGTCTGACCTGCTGCGCAATCGGCGCGAACTGGTGCGCATCGAGCTGCGTGACGCCAGCCTGCACATGCGCACCCATGTGCAGTCGCCCTACCGACCGGTGGCGTGGGACATGCGACTGCGCGACAGTGGCCAGTCGGACCTCACCATCGCCTGCGCCAACGCGCGTCGCCTGGGGGGGCCTGCGTATTCCAGTAGCTACTTTCAGCCCCATGGGGACGGTCTGGGCTCGGAGATGATGGAGCTGTGTGTGCCGCTGTCTGCCAGCGGGCGCACCAACGGGTACCTGGTAGCGACCTATGCGCTGCAGGACATCCTGGCCAATCTGGTGGGTCACAACCTCACCCGCAGCCAGGAAGCCTCCTTCACCGAGGCCGACGGCACCCGACTGGCCGTGCTGGGTGCGGCACGCCGGGGTTCGCGCATGTTCTCGGCACAGCACCTGATGGACCTGCCAGGCAGCACGCTGGTACTGCGCATGGACAGCTGGCACAGCGCGCCCAGCCTGTTTCCCAATGTGCTCACAGCCCTGGTGACGGCCATGTCGATTGCGCTGGTGACGGTGATGGTGGTGCTGGTGCGCGACAACCGTCGCCGCCTGCGCGCCGAGCGCGACCTGGCCGACGCGCTGGCCTTTCGCAAGGCGATGGAGGACTCGCTGGTGACCGGGCTGCGCGCGCGCGACCTGGAGGGGCGCATCACCTACGTCAACCCGGCCTTTTGCGAGATGGTGGGCTTCAGCCCGCAGGAGCTGCTGGGCCTGAGCATGTCAGCACCCTATTGGCCGCCCGAGCGTGTCGAGGAATACCGCCAGCGCCAAGCCATCCGTTTTGCAGGCACCATGCCACCGCGCGAGGGGTTTGAGTCCGAGTTCATGCGCAAGGATGGCACCCGGTTTCCTGTGCTGATCATCGAGGCCCCGCTCATCAACGCCCAAGGCCAGCACACGGGCTGGATGAGCGCGTTCCTGGACATCAGCGAGCAGCGCCGGGTCGAGGAGCTGTCCCGCGCCTCGCAGGAACGTCTGCAGGCCACTGCGCGGTTGGCCACGGTCGGCGAGATGGCCTCGTTGCTCAGCCACGAACTCAACCAGCCGCTGGCCGCCATCTCCAGCTACGCCAATGGCTCCATCAACCTGCTGGAACATGCCACGCCCGCCAGTGTCGGCGCCGGTGCGTCCACCCCCGAGCACGATGCCCTGGACGATGTGCGCATGGCGATGCGCCAGATTGCCCGCCAGGCCGAGCGCGCGGGCCGCGTGATCAAGAGCGTCCACGACTTTGTGCGACGCCGTGACCAGGCCCGCGAGGCCGTGCATGCGCAGCAATTGCTCGATGCCATCCTGCCGCTGGTGAGCCTGCAGGCCCGCAAGCTGGGTGTGCGCGTCAACACATCCATCGAGCCGGGCCTGGCGCCCGCGTTGTGCGATCGCACCATGGTGGAGCAGGTGCTGCTGAACCTGGCACGCAACGCCATGCAAGCCATGGACGACCCCGGCGTGCGCAATCGTGTGCTGGATATCCGGGTGCGGCGTGCAGCCTCCAACCCGCACAACGGCTGGATTGAATTTGCCGTGACCGATGTGGGGACGGGGATTCCCCCCGAGGTCGCAGAAAAGCTGTTCACCCCGTTCTTCACCACCCGCCCCGAGGGCATGGGCCTGGGACTGAGCATGTGCCGCACCGTCATCGAACAACACGGCGGTTTCCTCGGATTTGCGCCGAATGAACCCCGTGGTACGGTGTTTACCTTCACGCTACCCGTGAACAATGGCGCCACATCCTGAGGCTTATGGCATGGGCCTGTGCCAGGCCCTGGCGGCTTCAGCGTGTGCGCGTGACAGATATTGCAATGGACCACTGAACTGATTTATGGAGCCCATCACCAACGCCACCGTGTACATCGTGGACGATGACGCCAGCGTGCGCGAGGCGCTGGCCTGGCTGCTGCGCTCGCGCCGACTGCCCAGCGAGTCCTTTGATTCGGCCGAGGCCTTCGATGCCATGCTGCAAAAGCGGCCGCCCCAGCGCCAGCCTTGTTGCCTGTTGCTGGATGTGCGCATGCCTGGCATGAGCGGTCTGGCACTGTTTGACGTGCTGGCCGCGCGGGGAGACCTGGCCACCATGCCGGTGATTTTTCTCACTGGACACGCCGATGTGCCCACTGCCGTGGACACGGTCAAGCGCGGTGCGTTTGATTTTTGCGAGAAGCCTTTTTCCGACAACGCGCTGGTGGACCGCATCGAGCAGGCGCTGGCCCGATCTGCAGAGCACCTGGCGCAGGTGCGCGAGCGCAGCGACCTGCAGGTGCGCCTGACCGAGTTGACCGAGCGCGAGCGCGATGTGATGGATCTGGTGGTGGCGGGGCTGCCCAACAAGCTGATCGCTGACCAGCTCGATATCAGCGTGCGCACGGTGGAGGTCCACCGCTCACGCGTGTTTGACAAGATGCAGGTCAAGTCGGCCGTGGAGTTGGCCAACCTGCTGCGCACCGGGCACTGAGCCTGGCTGCGAGGCCTGGATTTCGACGCCCGCGCGCTCAGCCCCGGGGTCGCTCACCCACAAAAATCTCGACCCGCCGGTTGCGTGCACGGCCTTCGGCGGTGTCGTTGGTGGCAATGGGGTAGCGCTCGCCGAGGCCTTCGATCACGATCCGGCGGCCATCCACACCGCGCGCCGTGAGGTAGCTGCGGGTGCTGGCGGCGCGGTCCATGGACAAGGGGTTGTTGACAGCGTCGGCGCCCGTGCTGTCGGTGTGGCCCACGATGCGTACGTCGGTGTTCGGGTTGCTGCGCAGGCCGGCGGCAAACTGGTCCAGCACCGGGGCGAAGTTGGGCTGGATGTCCGAGCGACCCACCGCAAAAGAGATGTCACTGGGAATGTTCAGCTTGAGCTGGTTGTCGGCCGTCTGCGTCACGGCGATGCCGGTGCCCTGTGTGGCTTGTTCCATCTCGCGCTTCTGGCGCTCCATGTTTTGCGACCAGATGTAGGTGCCCAGTGCCCCCACGCCCGCGCCTACCACCGCTCCAGTCCCTGCACTGCCGCCGGTGGCAGAGCCGATGACCGCGCCCGCCAGCGCCCCGATGCCGGCGCCCGTGGCCGTGCGGCGCTGGGTGTCGTCCATGTTCGCGCAACCGGTGACCAGAACGATGGCGGCGGCAGCGCCGAGAAGTTGAATGTGTGTGCGCATGTGCGTGCTCCTTGAAAGTCGATGGCGCTGGGTGGGCTTTGCACCCCTGCGTCGGGAGCGTCGTCGCATTCCCGCACAGCGGCTTCACCCGGCTCGTGCCATCGTGGCCCTGCAGCCGGGCCGGCGCCATCAGCACATCGGCACCGTGGCTGTAGGACATGGCCGCAGCCCCTGCGCCGGGCGCGCCACCTGTCAGGGGGCGGGAGGCGGGGGGCTGTCCTGGTCGGTGGGCTGCGGGGACTTGAGCTCGCCCCCCTTGCGTCCCGAGAACATGGTCCACCACACGATGGCCACCAGCACCACCAGCGCCAGCAGCGCTTCAAGCAAAATCAGCCCCATGAAATTGACACTCCTGCGCGTTGCGTTGACGGCGCTGATTGTAGGAACGCTGGCCGCCTGCTCCACGCCCCCTGCCCCTGTCCCTGCGCGCCCTGGGGGTACCCCGGCACCGCTGCCACCCAGTAGCGTGGTGCTGCCTGGCGACACCGGTCCTTTGCCACCGCCCCTGGCGCAACCCAAAAGCCGCTGGACGCCGGTGCGCTGGTCCGAGCTGCCGGGCTTTACCGAAGACGCACTGCACGAAGCCTGGAATGCCTGGATCAAGAGTTGCGAACGGCCCCAGCCGCCCTTCACAGCGCTGTGCAGCGAGGTGCGGCAACTGAGCATTGCCACGGCCGATGAACAGCGCGCCTGGCTCATTGCACGCCTGCAGCCCTATCGCGTCGAGTCCACCGACGGCAACCCCGACGGTCTGCTCACGGCGTACTACGAACCCATGATGGATGCTGTACGCCAGCCCGGCAATGGCTTCACCGTGCCCATTTACCGTGTGCCCGCCAGTCTGGGTGCGCGCAAGCCCTGGTACACGCGCCAGCAGATCGACACGCTGCCGGAGGCCCAGGCCGCACTGGCGGGCCGGGCCATTGCGTGGCTGCGTGACCCCATCGAGTCCATGGTGCTGCACATCCAGGGCTCGGGCCGCTTGCGCATCACCGAGTCCGATGGCTCCGTCTCGCTGGTGCGGGTAGCCTACGCGGGCACCAATGACCAGCCCTACCAGAGCGTGGGCCGCTGGTTGCTCGACCAGGGCCTCACGCGCGATGCGACCTGGCCTGGCATCCGCGCCTGGGTGGCCATCAACCCCCAGCGCACCAACGAGCTGCTGTGGAGCAACCCGCGCTATGTGTTCTTTCGTGAAGAGCCCTTGAGCCCGCTGGACGCCGGTTTCGGCCCGCGCGGCGCACAGGGCGTGCCCTTGACGCCGGGGCGATCCATCGCGGTGGACCGGCAGAGCATTCCCTATGGCACTCCCGTGTGGCTTGCGTCCACCGGCCCGCAGGTACAGCTCAACCGCTTGGTGCTGGCGCAGGATACGGGCAGTGCCATCCTCGGGGCGGTGCGCGCGGACTATTTCACGGGTTGGGGACCGGAGGCGGGCGACATCGCAGGCCGGCTCAAGCAGAACCTGCGCCTGTGGGCGCTGTGGCCACGCTGAGGCGGGCGGGGCTGCGGGCCTGGCATCGCGCCGCCGTGCTCATGGGCGTGTGCTGAGGGCGCTAGTAGGCTTTCAAGCACGCGGACGGCTCAGGTGCGTCAGCGGCAGCGCCCCGCTGGCCTTCACCTCGCCCAGCGAGAAGCTGGTGTGCATGTCCTTCACGTTGGGCAGGTTCAGCAGCACATCGCGCGCAAATTGCGAGAAGCTGTCCAGGTCCCGCGCCACCACCTGCAGCTCGAACGTGCCAGTGCCGCTGATATAGTGGCAGGACACGACCTCGGGGATCTGGCGGATGGCTTCCTCCATCTTGCGCGTGAGGTTGCCCGTGCTGCGGTCGGCATCCAGCCGCACAAAGGCCAGCACCCCGAGGCCGATCTTGTGCCGGTCGATCTCCGCGCGGTATCCCTTGATGAAGCCCTGCTCCTCCAGCGCCCGCACGCGGCGCCAGCAGGGGGCGGCCGACAGTCCCACTCGCTGGGCCAACTCGGCGTTCGTCAGTCGGGCGTCAGCCTGCAGCTCGTTGAGGATGGCGATATCGAATTTGTCGAGAGTGTTCACAAAGCGGTTGAAAAGAGAAAGATCCTTTCTCAGAATAGCCTAAACACGGCACAGAACGCAAAGACATATCAGCGACGCAGACATACACTTACCTCCACATTGGAGCGGCTGCCCTAAACGGGCGGACGGATCCTGCCCCACCGGCCCACAAGGCCAGGCCCCACAAAGAAGCCATTGGAGACATAGCCATGAATGCCCCGCTGCCAGAATCCGTCCGCAAAGCGCTAGAGACCGTCACCCTGGATGACAAATACACCTTGGGTGAGGGCCGAGCCTTCATGAGCGGTGTGCAGGCCCTCGTGCGCCTGCCCATGCTGCAGCGCCAGCGCGATGCGGCGGCGGGACTGAATACGGCAGGTTTCATCAGCGGCTACCGGGGCTCGCCTCTGGGCACGTACGACCAGGCGCTCTGGGCTGCCAAGAAGCACCTGGCGGCCAACAACGTCGTCTTCCAGCCCGGTGTGAACGAAGAGCTGGGCGCCACCGCGGTGTGGGGCACGCAGCAGCTCGATCTGTACCCGCAAAGCAAGAAGTTCGATGGCGTGTTCGGCATCTGGTACGGCAAGGGTCCCGGCGTGGACCGCTGCTCCGACGTGTTCAAGCATGCCAACATGGCGGGCACTGCCAAGCACGGCGGCGTGATCGCGATTGCGGGCGACGACCACATCAGCAAGAGCAGCACGGCCGCGCACCAGAGCGATCACATCTTCAAGGCCTGCGGTACTCCGGTGTTCTTCCCGAGCAGCGTGCAGGAAATTTTGGACATGGGCTTGCACGCTTTTGCCATGAGCCGTTTTTCGGGCGTGTGGTCGGGCATGAAGACCATCCAGGAGGTGGTGGAGTCGTCCAGCAGCATCAACATCGACCCCGACCGGGTCAAGATCATCCTGCCCGAGGACTTTGTGATGCCGCCCGGCGGCCTGCACATCCGCTGGCCCGACGCGCCGCTGGAGCAGGAAGCGCGCCTGATGGACTACAAGTGGTACGCGGCCCTGGCGTACATCCGCGCCAACAAGCTCAACTACAACGTCATCGAAGGCAAACAAGACCGCTTTGGCATCATCGCCAGCGGTAAGGCCTACAACGACACCCGCCAGGCGCTGGTGGACCTGGGCCTGGATGACGACACCTGCCGCCAGCTGGGCATCCGCGTGCACAAGGTCAATGTGGTGTGGCCGCTGGAAGCCACCATCACCCGCGACTTCGCGCAGGGCCTGCAGGAGATTCTGGTGGTGGAAGAAAAACGCCAGGTCATCGAGTACCAGCTCAAGGAAGAGCTGTACAACTGGCGCCCCGACGTGCGCCCCAATGTGCTGGGCAAGTTTGACGAGCCCGAGGGCCCCAACGGTGAAGACCTCACCGGCGGCGAATGGAGCATGCCCAACCCCAGCCAGAACTGGCTGCTGCGCGCCAAGGCCGACCTCACGCCGGCCATCATCGCCAAGGCCATTGCGAAGCGCCTCAAGAAGCTGGGCGTATCGAGCGACATCGTGGCCCGCATGGAAGCGCGCCTGGCCATCATCGAGGCCAGCGAGCGCGCAATGACGGAGCTGAAGGTGGACACGGGCGAACGCGCCCCGTGGTTTTGCAGCGGCTGCCCCCACAACACCAGCACCCGCGTGCCCGAAGGCTCCCGCGCTGTGGCGGGCATTGGCTGTCACTACATGGTCAACTGGATGCCCGACCGCCGTACCAGCACCTTCACGCAGATGGGTGGCGAGGGCGTGACCTGGGTCGGTCAGCAGCCCTTCACCACCGACGCGCACATCTTTGCCAACCTGGGCGACGGCACCTACTTCCACAGCGGCCTGCTGGCCATCCGCCAGAGCATCGCAGCGGGTGTGAACATCACCTACAAGGTGCTTTACAACGACGCCGTGGCCATGACTGGTGGTCAGCAGGTGGGCGAGCGGCCCGAGGGCCACAGCGTGCTGCAGATCATGAACAGCCTGAAGGCTGAAGGCGTGGCCAAGCTTGTGATCGTGACCGACGAGCCGCACAAGTACGACGGCGCGGCCCTGGCCGAAGGCGTGACGGTGCACCACCGTGACGAGCTGGACACCATCCAGCGCCAGTTCCGCGAGATCAAGGGCTGCACGGCCATCATTTACGACCAGACCTGCGCGACGGAAAAGCGCCGCCGCCGCAAGCGCGGCAAGCTGGCCACGCCCGATAAGACTGTGGTCATCAACGAGTTGGTGTGCGAGGGCTGCGGCGACTGCTCGACCAAGTCCAACTGTCTGTCCGTGGAGCCGGTGGAGACCGAACTCGGTCGCAAGCGCCGCATCAACCAGAGCACCTGCAACAAGGACTACTCGTGCGTCAACGGCTTCTGTCCGAGCTTTGTGACGGTGGAAGGCGGCCAGCTCAAGAAGCCCAAGAAAGAGAAGAAGGGCGACCTGTCGGCGCTGCCCTCCATTCCTGAGCCTGTGCTACCCGTGGCCGAAAGCGCATGGGGCATTGTGGTGGGCGGTGTGGGCGGTACGGGCGTGATCACCATCGGCTCGTTGCTGGGCATGGCTGCGCACCTGGACGGCAAGGGCGTCATCACTCAGGACGCCGGTGGCCTGGCCCAAAAGGGCGGCGCCACCTGGAGCCATATCCAGATCGCCAACCGGCCGGACGCCATCTACACCACCAAGGTCGATACCGCCAAGGCTGACCTGGTGATCGGCTGTGATTCCATCGTGGCCGCGCACAAGTACACCTTGGCCGTCATGCAGCCCGGTCGTACCTTCGTGGCACTCAACACGCATGGCACGCCCACGGCTGCGTTTGTGAACAACCCCGACTGGCAGTTCCCCGGTGGCAACTGCGATGCAGCCATCAGTGCCGCCGTGGGCGCGGGCGGTGTGGGTAGCTTTGACGCCGAGCAGGTGGCCACCCAACTGCTGGGCGACAGCATCTACACCAACCCGCTGATGCTGGGCTACGCCTGGCAAAAGGGCCGCGTGCCGCTCACCTACGCATCGCTGATGCGCGCCATGGAATTGAACGGCGTGCAGGTCGAGAACAACAAGGCGGCCTTCGAATGGGGCCGCCGTTGCGCGCACGACCTCGCCGCCGTTCAGGCGCTGTTCCAGGCCGCGCAGGTGATCCAGTTCGTCAAGAAGCCTTCGCTGGCCGAAATGGTGACCAAGCGCGTGGAGTTCCTCACCGGCTACCAGAACGCGGCTTACGCAGCCGACTACCAAGCCTTCGTCGAGAAGGTGAAGGCAGCGGAAGCGAAGCTGGGCACCGGCACGAAGTTGTCCGAGGCCGTGGCCCGCTACCTGTTCAAGCTCATGGCCTACAAGGACGAGTACGAGGTGGCGCGCCTGCACACCGACAAGGCCTTCACGGACAAGATCGCGAACATGTTCGAAGGCGACTACAAGCTGGTGCACCACCTGGCGCCGCCCCTGACCGCCAAGAAGAACGACAAGGGCGAGCTGGTCAAGCAGCCGTTCGGCCCGTGGATGCGCAGCGCGTTTGGCGTGCTGGCCAAGATGAAGGGCCTGCGTGGCACGGCCCTGGACATCTTCGGCAAGACCGAGGAGCGCCGCATGGAGCGTGCGCTGATCGTCGAATACCGCGCCTGCATTGATGAGCTGCTGGCCCGCCTGAACGCCGACAACCTGGCGCTGGCCGTGGAGATTGCGCGCATTCCCGAAGAAATTCGCGGTTACGGCCACGTGAAGGAGCGGCACCTGAAGGCTGCGCGCCCCAAGTGGGACGGCCTGATGACACAGTGGCGCACGGGCACGCCCGTCCAGCGTCAGGTGGCCTGAGTGGCCCCGGGGCATTAAAGCCCGCATGCAAAAGCCCGCGTTCGCGCGGGCTTTTGCTATTAATAAAATAGCTGTCTAGGCATATTTCGCTAGCGCATAGGCCCATTTTTACCCATATTCCCTTGTGGAGGGCTTGAGCCTTGCGCGGTGGGGGCAAACCCCCGGTGCCAGCTTGGGTCTTACCCCTTGGGCGGTGCGCAGGGCGCCGCATACAATGCCCTGTTCTGCCCCAGCGGGCGCTATGGCGCTTGGTGTGGGCGGGTTGTGTGAATTTTGACCATCCGTTGTGGAGTCCAGTCCGTGTTTATTTCTTCCGCTTTCGCCCAAACCGCACCTGCCGCAGCCGCTGGCGGCGGTGACATCATGTCCTCGCTGACCGGCATGCTGCCTCTGGTGCTCATGTTTGTGGTGCTGTACTTCGTCATGATCCGCCCCCAGATGAAGCGCCAGAAAGAACACCGCGCCATGATCGACGCCATCGCCAAGGGCGATGAAGTAGCCACCTCCGGCGGCATCGTCGGCAAGGTCACGCGCCTGTCCGAAGGTTTCCTGCACATCGAGATCGCCAGCGGCGTGGAAGTGCAAATGCAGCGCAGCGCCGTGGTGCAGGTGCTGCCCAAGGGCTCCGTCAAGTAATCCATGAACATCCCCCTGAGGCGCTGCGCGCCCCGGCACCGCCGGGCGCGGGGTCAGGGGGCGCCGGCGCTTCGGGCGCCTGCACAACTGAGGTGAGAGCGCGATCATGAACCGTTATCCGGTCTGGAAGTACGCGATCCTGGTGATCGTGCTGCTGGTGGGGGCCTTGTACACCCTGCCCAATTTCTTTGGCGAGGCGCCTGCCGTGCAGGTGTCGTCGGCCAAGGCCACCATCAAGGTGGACACCGCTGTGCAGCAGCGGGTGGAAGAGGCGCTCAAGGCTGCGGGCGTGACGCCCGACTTTGTGGCGCTGGAGGGCAATTCGGTGCGCGCGCGTTTTGACACGCCCGACACCCAGCTCAAGGCCAAGGACGCCATCCAGAAGGCGCTGGTGCCTGATGCCAACGACCCTTCCTACATCGTGGCCCTCAACCTGGTGTCGCGCTCGCCGCTGTGGCTCAAGGCCCTGCACGCGAACCCCATGTATCTGGGGCTGGACCTGCGCGGCGGCGTGCACTTCATGCTGCAGGTGGACATGCAGGCGGCACTGACCAAGAAGGCCGAGTCCTATGCAGGCGACATCCGCACCGCACTGCGCGACAAGAACATCCGCCACGGCGGCATCAGCCGTGACGGCCAGTCCATCGACATCAAGGTGCGTGACGAAGCTACGGCCACGGCCGCGCGCAACCTGATCGCTGATCAGTTCGCCGATCTGCTGGTCACCACCACGCCGGAAGGCACCGAGTTCAAGCTGCGCGCCTCCATCAAGCCCGAAGCCACGCGCCGCGTGCAGGAGCAGGCGCTCAAGCAGAACATGGTCACGCTGCACAACCGGATCAACGAGCTGGGCGTGGCCGAGCCCGTGATCCAGCAGCAGGGCCTGGACCGCATCGTGGTGCAGCTGCCCGGCGTGCAGGACACCGCCAAGGCGAAGGACATCCTGGGCCGCACCGCCACGCTGGAAGTGCGCATGGTGGACGAGGGCACCGAAGCCCGTTCGGCAGAGACAGGCCGCGGTCCCGTACCCTTCGGCTCCGAGCGCTATCTGGAACGCAACGGCCAGCCCGTCATCGTCAAGAAGCAGGTCATTCTGACCGGCGAAAACCTGACCGATGCGCAGCCAGGCTTTGACGGCCAGACGCAGGAACCCACGGTCAACCTCACGCTGGACGCGAAGGGCTCGCGCATCTTCAAGGACATCACGCGCGAGAACGTGGGCAAGCGCATGGCCATCGTGCTGTTCGAAAAGGGCAAGGGCGAGGTGGTTACGGCCCCTGTGATCCGCTCCGAAATCGGTGGCGGCCGCGTGCAGATCTCGGGCCGCATGACTACGGCCGAGGCCAACGACACCGCGCTGCTGCTGCGCGCGGGCTCGCTGGCAGCGCCCATGGAAATCATCGAGGAATACACCATCGGCCCGAGCCTGGGCGCTGACAACATCGAGCGCGGCATCCACAGCGTGGTGTGGGGCATGGTGGCGATTGCGGTGTTCATGTGCATCTACTACGCACTTTTCGGCATTTTCTCCACCGTCTCGCTGGCGGTGAACGTGTTGCTGCTGCTGGCGATCCTGTCCATGCTGCAGGCCACGCTCACCTTGCCAGGCATCGCCGCCATGGCGCTCGCGCTGGGGGTGGCGATTGACTCCAACGTGCTGATCAACGAACGCATCCGCGAGGAGCTGCGTGAGGGTGTGTCGCCCCAGGCGGCCATCCACGCGGGTTATGAGCGTGCCTGGGCCACCATCCTGGATTCGAACGTGACCACATTGATCGCAGGCCTGGCGCTGCTGGCATTTGGCTCCGGCCCGGTGCGTGGCTTTGCGGTGGTCCACTGCATCGGCATTCTGACCAGCATGTTCTCGGCGGTGTTCTTCTCGCGTGGCCTCGTGAACCTGTGGTACGGCCGCAAGAAGAAGCTCAAGAGTGTGGCCATCGGTCAGGTGTGGAAGCCTGAGTCCGACAGCGCTGTGGCCAAGACGAACTAAAGGAGGAAGACCATGGAATTCTTCCGTATCCGCAAAGACATCCCTTTCATGAAGCACGCGTTGGTCTTCAACGCGATCTCCTTCATCACCTTCGCCCTGGCGGTGTTCTTCCTGCTCACACGTGGCTTGCACCTGTCGGTGGAGTTCACGGGGGGCACCGTGATGGAGGTGGCCTACAGTCAGCCCGCCGAGTTGGCCAAGGTCCGCGACACCGTGGCGGCGCTGGGCTACCCCGATGTTCAGGTGCAGAACTTCGGCACCTCGCGCGACGTGATGATTCGCCTGCCGGTGCAAAAGGGCGTGACGTCCGCGCAGCAGAGCGAGCAGGTGCTGGGCGCCCTCAAGGCTGCAGACGCTGCTGTGACCCTGCGCCGCACCGAGTTTGTAGGCCCGCAGGTGGGCGAGGAGCTGGTGCATGGCGGCCTGATGGCGCTGGCCATGGTGGTGGTGGGCATCGTGATTTACCTGGCCTTCCGATTCGAATGGAAGTTCGGTGTCGCGGCGATCATTGCCAACTTGCACGACGTCGTGATCATCCTGGGCTTCTTCGCGTTCTTCCAGTGGGAGTTCTCGCTGTCGGTGCTGGCGGGGGTGCTCGCGGTGCTGGGTTACTCGGTCAATGAGTCGGTGGTGATCTTCGACCGGATCCGTGAGGCCTTCCGCAAGTACCGCAAGATGACCACGCACGAGGTCATCGACCACGCCATCACCAGCACGATGAGCCGTACCATCATCACCCACGCCTCCACCGAGGCCATGGTGCTGTCGATGTTCTTTTTTGGTGGCCCCAGCCTGCACTACTTTGCATTGGCGCTGACCATCGGTATTCTGTTCGGTATCTATTCCTCGGTGTTCGTGGCGGCAGCCATCGCGATGTGGCTGGGAGTGAAGCGCGAGGACCTTGTCAAGCCCGCCAAAAAGGAAGGGGATCCCAACGATCCCCATGCCGGAGCTGCCGTCTGACCCGCTAATATCTGTTCATGCACACCACGCCCCCCTCAGTTCCGCAACGCCGCCTGGCCCGCCAGGCGCGCCAGCGGTTCGTAGAGGGGATCTGTGGTGGGTTGGCAGACCTGGACAAAACCGTTCAGGACTTTCTTACCGCGCTGATGAACCAGACGGGTACTGCCCGTGAAATGCAGTCGCGCCGGGATGCGTGGATGCAGTACCAGCAAAAGCATTCCGCATGGACGGAACGCACCGGCAAGGCGTGGCAAGAGGCGCTGGCCCCCCATGTCAGTTCCACGCGCGGTCAGCTGGCGGCGGGTGGTGGCGGTGGACTCAGCCAGTTCGAGCTGCTCAGCGACGATGTGGTGGAAAACAAAATCCTCGCCTCACGCATGGCGTTGACGGTGACTGAGCAGGTCAACCACCAGTTCGACACCTTGCGCCAGCGCACCCAGTCCCTGGAAGGCCAGGAGCTGGACAACAGCGACATCCTGCGGCCCGACACGGTGTGCCTGCTGCTGGTGGAACAATGGGTGGACGCCGGTCTGCCCCGTACGGACCTCCAAACGGTGGTGGATCCCTTGCAACGCGAGCTGGCCAACCTCCTGCAAAAGCACTACCAGGCGGTCAACGTGTTCTATGTGGAGCAGGGCATCACGCCGCAGGTCGATCTCAAGTCCAAAGTACGTCGCACCCAAGGTGGTGCAGCAACGGGCGGCGGGGACTCGGGTGCGGGGGGCCTGGCTTCGCAGGCCCTGGCGCAAACCCGCCAGGCCATGGCTGCGGCCCGCGGGGGTACACAGCCTGGCGAGGGACGTCCCATGGGGCCGCCGGGCATGCAGATGCGGCCGCCTGCGCATGGTGGCCACCCTCGTCCGCAGGGTATGCCCACTGCCTTTGCCAATGGCATGACGCCCCTGACCCGGGCACGCCAGCGTGCCCAAGGCGTGATGGGGCAATTGCGGCGCCTGCTCACACAGCCCGCCACCGGTTTCGACATGGTCAATGCGCCGCCAGCGTCGGCCGCCCTGGCCCATGCGTTGACGGCGCACCGGGTGCATGCCGACACCTACTACAGCGGCGTGGCCACGTTGATGGAGGACTACAGTCCGGCGGCGGTGGTGCAGTTGGTGGGTGCGGTGCGTGAACGCTCCACCGAACTCAAGAAAAAGGCGACCACCACGGGCGAAAAGGCGATCATCGAGGTGGTGGCGCTGATGTTCCAGAGCATCCTCGCTGAAGACCGCATCCCGCCTGCCGTGCGGGTGTGGTTTGCGCGGCTGCAGGTGCCGGTGCTGCGCGTGGCCCTGGCCGAGCCTGAATTCTTCAGCAACCTGGACCACCCCGCCCGCAAGCTGATCGACCGCATGGGCGCTTGCGTACTGGGTTTTGATGCGACCAGCATCAATGGCAGCGCGCTGGAAGCTGAAATCCGCCGTGTGGTGCAGGTGATTGAGCAGTACCCCGAGACCGGACGCCGCGTCTTCCAGCTGGTCTATGACGAGTTCGAGAAATTCCTGGCCAAGTTCCTCACCGAAAAACAGGTCACCTCGCGCCTGGTCAGTGTCGCCCAGCAGGTCGAGCAACGGGAAACCTTGGCCATCCAGTACACCATCGAGCTGCGCACCATGCTGCGCGACATGCCGGTGCGCGACGAAATCCGGGAGTTCCTGTTCAAGACCTGGGCCGAGGTGCTGGCGCTATCGGCCGTGCGCGATGGCCCGCAGCATGCCGACACGGTAGCCTTCAAGCGCACGGCGGCAGACCTCGTCTGGGCGGCCAGTGCCAAGCCCAACCGCAGCGACCGAGCACAGGTCATCCAGAACCTGCCGGCGCTGCTGCAGCGCCTGCGCCAGGGGCTGACCCTGCTGGGCGTGAATGGCGCGGCGCAGGATGCACAGGTCAAGGTGTTGACGGACACCCTGGCCGATGCGTTCTTGTCCAAGACTGCGTCCATCCCGCAGGCGCACATCGACGCCATGGCCAAGCGCCTGGCCAATCTGGAAGACTTCATCAGCGATGCCACGCTCGGCGACATGCCACTCAATGCGGACAACATCGAGATGATGCTGGGCATCGACGCCTCGTCCATCCACGTGATTGCCGACAATGGCGCACCGGTGGACGATGCGATGGTGGCCTGGGCGCAGGACCTGCAGCCGGGCACCTGGTACACCCTGGACCACAACGGTGCGTCGGCCCAGGTGCAGTACGCGTGGCAAAGCCAGCGCAAGCAGTTGCACCTTTTTGCGGCCGTGGATGGCAGCAGCTATCTGATCCAGGTGCGCCGTCTGGCCGCGTACCTGCAGGCCGGTTTGCTGGTGGCCCAGGACGAAGAGGGCATCACGCTGCGTGCCACCCGCGATGCCTTGGCCAAGCTCGACGCCAACCCTGAGCGGTTGTTGGATTGAGCACGGGGAGTGCCATGCGCCGCCCAGGATGAGGCGATGAGTCGCATGCACAAAGCCCGTCCTGTCGTGGAGCGGGGGATCGCCCTGGCGACCGGCTAGCCTCTGCCGATCCGCTGAAACAAGCCCCCCGGCAGCCGCGCAACGCTGCCGTCAAGTTCCAGTTCCAGCAAGGCCACCTGCAAGGCTGATGCGTCCATGCCCGTGCGTGCGACCAGAGCGTCCAGGCCCATGGGGTCATAGCCCAACGCCGACAACACCGGGCCTTCGGCCTTGCCCGATACCGCTGCTCCCGCATCGTCCGCGCCTTCCAGGGGCAGGCCCGGAACAGTGGTGGCGGGGATTTTGAGTTCTTCCAGCACGTCCCGGGCCGACTCGACGAGCTTGGCCCCCTGGCGGATCAGTGCATGGCAGCCACGTGACTGCGGCGCATGGATGGAACCTGGGATGGCAAACACTTCGCGGCCTTGCTCGGCCGCCATGCGGGCGGTGATCAATGACCCGGAAGCCAGCGCGGCTTCCACCACCAGAGTGCCTTGTGAGAGTCCCGAAATGATGCGGTTGCGTTTGGGGAAATTGGCGGGCAGTGGCGGCGTGCCCAGCGGGTATTCGCTGACGATCAGCCCGTGTGCGGCAATGCGGTGGGCTAGGTCGAGGTTTTTGCGGGGATAGACACGGTCCAGCCCCGTTCCCACCACAGCGATGGTGGCGGCCACCGCGCAAGGGGCTGTCGCCGCGTCCAGCGCGCCTTCATGGGCGGCGGCGTCCACCCCTAGCGCAAGCCCCGACACGATGGTCAAGCCTGCACTGTGCAGTGCCCGGGCAAACAGGCGCGCGTTCTCTGCACCTTGGGCCGTGGGGTTGCGGCTGCCGACCACTGCGAGGCAGCGGTCAATGGGGAAGGGCTGGTGCTCCAGCAGAGATGCCGGGCCCATGAGATAGAGCAGCAGCGGCGGGTCTTCCGTGTCCAGCAGGGCCTGCGGATAACGCAGGTCACCCAGGCTCACAATGGCGCGTGCGGGGCCTTCTGGCGCGGCGTTGGCAAGCCATCGGGCAGTGGTTTGCCACAGGGCTTCCCACTCTTTCGGAATCTCGCACAAGGCCCGCGCATGGGCAGGCGGCACACAGTGCTGCAGCGCCGCCTCGGTCTGCTGGAAGATGGATTGCGGGAGGCCGAAGCGCGCCAACAGGCGTCGCGCGGCACCGTTGCCCACGCCAGGCGTCAAGGTCAGTCGCAGCCAAGCGCCCAGCTCTTCGTGGTCCATGAAGCTCACCGGTACTGCCGCCGCAGCGCGGAGTCACCGCACCACCACGTGTGTCGCCGGCCAATGGTGCGTTACTTGGGGTTGACCAAGCGGTCGCCGACGCGAACGCCGTTGCGGATTTCCAGCAGCAGCACATAGGACACGCGCTCGAAGGTGCGGAACACCATGGCGGTGCCGTTGACTTCACTGGGCAGCTTGACCATCGCCTTGTTGCTGTCGGTCATGTCCTTGATGCGGTCGCCCTTGGTGAGCAAGCTGAGCACATGGCCGGGCTCCAGTCCGTCCTGCGAACCCATGTTGATGGCCACCACCTGATTCTGGGCCGCGTAGGCCACCGCCGAGCTCCCATAGATGGACACCACTCTGGCATCCACTTCCATCTCGGGGGCGCGGGGGGTGTAGCTCAGGAACGGACGAGCGGGTGCGGGCAGCAGGCGGTCACCCGCGCGGACTTCCTCCTTGGTGGCCGACAGATCAACAGTGGCGGGGATGTACTCCGCCGTGTATCCACCCTTGCCGTTCGGAATTTCTTCGAAGGACTCGCCACGCACCAGCTCTGCCTTGCCCAGGTACTGGGCTTCGTATCCCAGCACTTCAGCCGTCACCGGGTCCTTGAGTGCCACGGCATTGCGGAACACACGGTAATACCGGGGTTCACCCGCCTCTGCCAGCATGGGCGACGCGGCGTCTCCGCGCACATAAACACGGTCACCCGCCGCCATCAGCACGCGCTCTTCCGTGGTCGCGATAACGCGCGGGGCGCTCAAAAGCACTTGCTCGTCTACCACCAAAGGCTCTACCAGGAAGGGCTCGATCAGGTGCTGCTTGAGCGTGGGCAGCGCGTTGTCGGCCAGGCTATCGCTGCGCGTACGGGGCGAGATTCGCACGGTTTCGGGCTCGTTTGAGCGGCTGGTGCTCAGGCGGGCGTAGCCGCCTTCCTTTATGAGGTACAGCGTCTGGCCGGGGAAGATCAGGTGCGGGTTGGGGATGGCCTTGAGGTTCATGCCCCAGAGTTCGGGCCAGCGCCAGGGGCGCTTGAGGTACATGCCCGAAATGCCCCAGAGCGTGTCACCGCGCTTGACGGTGTAGGTGTCGGGGGCGTTGGGAGCCAACTCTTCCAAGGGTACGCCACGCTCGGACACCTGCTGCGCCGTGGCGCGCTGGCTGCTGGAGATGGGGTAGTTCTGCGCCTGGGCCGGCATGACCAGCAATGCGCCAGCAATGATGGTGAGCGCGCCCAGGGCGGTCCGCTGCACGCTGGTGAATGCCGTCATGTTGTTCCTTTTCTCATGCATTGGGAAACGCCCCCTCGCTGGCACCTCGGCGCACAAAGCAGGCGTGCAGCCGGGCAAATACGTTACAAAGCTTCTTAGATTCTCTGCTCAAGCCCTTGATTCGGCAACGATTATTGGCTCGCAAGGCGGCAGTAGGCCGCAAAAGTGGCGAAAATAGCGACATCTCTTACCTGCAGCCATGGCAATCCTTCCCATTCTCTGTTACCCGGACCCCCGGCTTCACAAGGTCGCCCGCCCCGTCCAGGCGGTGGACGACCGCATTCGCACGCTGGTCGCCGACATGCTGGCCACCATGTATGACGCCCACGGCATTGGCCTGGCGGCCACCCAGGTGGATGTGCATGAGCGGCTGGTGGTCATCGACGTGTCGGAGGAGCGCGATCAGCCTTTGGTGCTGATCAATCCTGAGCTGGTCTGGACCAGCGCCGAAAAGCACCTCAACGAGGAAGGCTGCCTGTCGGTGCCCGGCATCTATGACGGTGTGGAGCGGTTTGATGCGGTGCATGTGCGGGCGCTGGATGCCCAGGGCCAATCCCGCGTGATCGAGGCGGATGGCCTGCTCGCGGTCTGTGTCCAGCACGAGATGGACCACCTCATGGGCAAGGTGTTTGTCGAATACCTATCGCCGCTCAAGCGCAACCGCATCAAGACCAAGATGGTCAAGCAGCAGCGGGAGGCGCGCGAGTGATGCGCGCAGCGCTCTGCGCCCGTCGTGGTGTCAGAGTGCTGGCGCTTTGGGCGCTGGTGTGCCTGCTGACAGGCTGCGTACTACCGGCCCGTGAGCAGCCCGGTGCGGTGCGGGCCGAGGTGATTGCCCGCCTGGGACCGCCCACGGCCACGATCGCCTTGCCGTCCGGAGAGCGTCTGCTCTATTCCGAACTGCCCGCCGGGTTTGCCGCCTACAACCTCGACTTTGATGCCAGCGGCCGGCTGGTGCGCAACGAGCAGGTGCTCACGCAGCAACGTTTCGAGAGCCTGCCCGTCGGTAGCTGGACCCGTACCGACCTGCAAAACACCTTCGGGATGCCCTTGCGTGTCGAACAGGTGGCCCGCTTCGATGGCGATATCTGGACCTACCGCTTCCGGCAGAACTCGGACCTGCGCCAGGCCCATGTGCACCTGGACCGCCAAGGTGTGGTGCGGCAAGTGCTGTTCACTGACGAACTGCCGAATTTTGACAACGCGCGCGACTGACAGATTGACCGGCTGAGTCACTGACTGAATCCTGCGCCCCCACCTGAGCCGATACCCGTTTTCATGAGAGTCATTTTTGCCGGTACGCCCGAATTCGCCCGTGTGGCCCTGGAGCGGCTGTTGTCCGCAGGCTTCACCGTCCCGCTGGTGCTGACGCAACCTGACCGCCCTGCAGGCCGTGGCATGAAGCTGCAGGCGTCACCCGTCAAGCAATGTGCGCTCGAGCATGGCATCGCTGTCGCACAGCCACGCAGCCTGCGCCTGGACGGTAAATACCCCGACGATGCAGCCGCAGCACGCGAGGCCCTGCTGGCCGCGCAGGCCGATGTGATGGTCGTGGCCGCCTACGGGCTGATCCTGCCGCAGTGGACCCTGGAGCTGCCGCGCCTGGGCTGCCTGAACATCCACGCCAGCCTCCTGCCGCGCTGGCGCGGGGCCGCCCCCATTCACCGCGCCATCGAGGCGGGCGACGCGGAAACCGGCGTCACCATCATGCAGATGGATGCAGGGCTGGACACGGGCGACATGCTGCTCACCGAGCGCCTCCCCATCGCTCCCAGCGACACCACGGCCACCCTGCACGACCGCCTAGCCGCGCTCGGCGGGCGCATGATCGTCGAGGCCCTGGAGCTGGCCGCCTGCGGTGGCCTCAGCGCGGTGCCGCAACCGGCTGAAGGCGTCACCTACGCCCACAAGATCGAAAAGGCCGAGAGCACGATCGACTGGACGCTGCCCGCCCCGGTCATTGGCCAGCGCATTCGTGCGTTCGATCCTTTCCCGGGCGCCAGCACCGAGTGCAACGGCGAAACGGTCAAAGTCTGGAGCTATGTTATTGATAGCAATCTGGGCATGTCGGACCAGCACCCCGGGCAGATTTTGTGCGTAGATGGCTCGGGCGTTGGCGTTGCGTGTGGTGAAGGCACGGCCCTGCGTCTGACCACCTTGCAGCGCGCCGGTGGCAAGCGGCTGGCTGCGGCGGATTTTTTGCGCGGTTTTGACCTGCAACCCGGCATGGTGCTGGGTGCGCGCCCTGCATGAGCGTGGCGGCTGCGCTGGGCCGGACGCTGCGTCACCCATCGTCCCGCATGGCCGCCATCGACATGGCGGGTACCTCCCTGGGCATTGCGGCCTGGGGGCTGGTCACCGGAGTGGCGATGGTCAAGAGTGGCATGCCAGTCGGCATGGCGGTGTTCATGTCACTGCTGGTCTACGCCGGCAGCGCCCAGCTCGCCGTCATTCCGCTGCTGTCCGTGGGCGCGCCGCTGTGGGTCGTCTGGCTGACGGCCGCCTGCGTGAACCTGCGCTTTGTGATCTTCAGCAGCATGTGGCGCAGCTACTTTGCGCACTTGCCGCTGCGCACGCGCATGGCCATCGGTTATTTCAGCGGGGACGTGATCTACGTGGCGTTCATGAAGCGCTTCCCCGAGCCCCGGCCTGCTCCCGAGCAGGTGCCGTATTTCTGGGGCGCCGCCACCACCAACTGGCTGGCGTGGCAGGTGCCGTCGATCGCGGGCATCTTTCTGGCCAATGCGGTGCCCCTGTCCTGGGGGCTGGGATTTGCGGGGGTGCTGGCTTTGCTGGGCGTGCTGCTGTCCTTGCTGTTTGACCGCGCCACCTGGCTGGCGACAGGCGTTGCGGCCGCGGCTGCGATTGCGGCCTTTGCACTGCCCCTCAAGCTCAACATCCTGGTGGCCCTGGCCGCTGCCGTGGCCGCAGGGTTGATGATGGAAGCCGTGGACCGCAGCCGCCGCCAACCCGAGCTGCTGCTGGTGCCCGCCGACAGCGTCATGCCCCCTGAAGAGCGCGAGCATGTCGAGGCCGGCGATGTGGTGCCGCTGCGCGAGGAGCGCCATCCATGAGCTGGTCCTGGATCTACCCTTTTCTGGCCACCGTAGGCCTCGCGATCATCACGGTGGTGTCGCGCTCGTTCTTCATGATTCCCGAGCGTGAGCTGCCGCTGCCGGACTGGCTCAAACGCGGCCTCAAGTACGCCCCGCTGGCCGCGCTCACCGCGGTCATTGCGCCCGAGATCCTCATGGCGCAGGGCGAGCTGATCGACACCTTCATGGATGCACGCCTGCCCGCCGTGCTGTTCGCGAGCGCGTACTACTTCTGGCGCCGGGGCATTCTGGGCACCATCCTCGTGGGCATGGCGGTGTACCTGCCGCTGCACATCGGCTGGGGGTGGTGAGGCCTGGCGGTGCCCGGCCGCGTCAGCATGGCCGCCTAAAATGGCGCCCCTGATCCACCGGCCCCTCCAGGAAACTTCCACCCCATGAACATCCTCCGCTTTTCCGATCTGTGTGCCCAGGGCAAGGCCCAGGGCCAGCGCGTCTTCATCCGCGCGGACATGAACGTTCCGCAGGACGACACCGGCCGCATCACCGAAGACACCCGCATCCGCGCCTCGATTCCCTGCATCCGCATGGCGCTGGACGCCGGTGCCGCCGTCATGGTGACCAGCCATCTGGGTCGCCCGACCGAAGGTGAATTCAAGCCCGAGGATTCTTTGGCTCCCGTGGCCGCGCGCCTGTCGGAACTGCTGGGCCGCGACGTTCCCCTGGTGGCCAACTGGGTGGACGGCGTCACCGTCGCGCCCGGTCAGGTCGTGCTGCTCGAAAACTGCCGCCTGAACGTCGGCGAGAAGAAGAACAAGGAAGAGCTGGCCCGCAAGCTGGCCGCACTGTGCGACATCTTTGTGAACGATGCCTTCGGCACCGCCCACCGCGCCGAAGGCACGACCTACGGCATCGCCCAGTTCGCTCCCGTGGCCTGCGCTGGCCCGCTGCTGTCGGCCGAGATCGATGCCCTGACCAAGGCCTTGGCCCGGCCCCAGCGCCCGCTGGCCGCGATCGTGGCGGGCTCCAAGGTGTCCACCAAGCTCACCATCCTGCAAAGCCTGGCCGACAAGGTAGACCAGCTCATCGTGGGTGGCGGCATTGCCAACACCTTCATGCTGGCAGCGGGCCTGCCCATCGGCAAGAGCCTGGCCGAGCCCGACCTGCTGGACGCCGCCAAGTCCGTGATGGCCGCGATGAAGGCCCGTGGCGCTGAAGTGCCAATCCCTACCGACGTGGTCGTAGCCAAGACCTTTGCGGCCGATGCGCCCGCCACCGTGAAGGCCGCCACCGATGTGGCCCCCGACGACATGATTTTGGACATTGGCCCCGAGACCGCCGCCCGGCTGGCCGCGCAGCTCAAGTCCGCAGGCACCATCGTCTGGAATGGCCCCGTGGGCGTGTTTGAGTTTGCCGCCTTTGAGAACGGCACCAAGCAACTGGCCAAGGCGATTGCTGAATCCTCGGCCTTCAGCATCGCGGGTGGCGGCGACACGCTGGCCGCCATTGCCAAGTACGGCATCGACAAACAGGTGGGTTACATCTCCACCGGTGGCGGCGCTTTCCTTGAAGTGCTGGAAGGCAAAAAGCTGCCCGCTTTCGACATCCTGGAGCAGCGCGCAGCCGCTTCCGTGTAAGCAAATGCAAGGCGGGCCGCTGCGAAGGTGGCTCTGCCTGCTTACACGCCTTGCATCGACACACAACTGTGACCAAAAACAACGAACTGTGTACGCCGGAGCGTAGTTAGCGTAATTTTTTCTTGTTTTTGTTGAGGATACCGCCCAGAATTATTTTTCAATCGTGCGGGTCGCATCTGTTCGGACCCTCGCAAATTCAGTCCGTAGGAGGGAATCATGTCGTTTTCAAAGGCAATCAGCTTGGCCGTGCTGGCTGGCGCTGTGGCAACTTTGGTGGGGTGCGCACAGAGGGCGCCTATTCCCGTCGCGGAAAATTTCGAGTACACCTCGCAGCCCAAAGTCCGCTCCGCTGGCCACTGGGATCTGGTGTCGCGCGATGTGGTCAACCAGACGCTGAGCACCCTGGACAAAGCCGGCGTGGCCCCCAACACCCCTCTGCATGTTTCCCTGCCCGCCAATGCCACGCAGTTTGAAACCGCCTTCCGCGAGTTCCTGATCACCAAGCTGGTCCAGAACGGCGCCGTGGTGCAGCAGAACCTGGGCCAGGCTCTGGAAGTCTCCTACGGTATCCAGGTCGTGCGCCACAACAGCGACCGCCCGCACTTCATTCCTGGTCAGTTCACCATGCTGGCTGCGGGCCTGTTTGCGGCCTACGGCCTGCGCCATGAGCACATCGACGCCCAACTGGCCGCTGGCTTGGGTCTGTCGATTGCCGCCGACTACGCCAACAGCATCAATTCCGGTGGCCCGACCAATACCGAGCTGATCCTGACCACCACCGTCACGCGCGGCGGCCAGTACCTGGCCCGCAAGACAGACGTGTACTACCTGGAAAACGCTGACACCCCACTGTTTACGCGCCCCTCGTACAAGAACGTCAACATGAAGGTTGTCTCGCAATGAAAACCCCCGCACTTCTTCTGACGGTGCTGGCCGGTGCCGTGCTGGCCGGTTGCGCCAACAACTCCGCGCCGGTGCGCGTCGAGCCCACCTACCAGGAAGCCGCCAGCAGCCAGTTCATCCAGACCAGCCGCGATGCGGTGGCCAAGCTGACCACCGGCTTTGACATGAACGCTCTGGGTGCAGGCCCTGTGCTGGTGGCCACCGTGGTCAACGTCAACGACCTGAGCCGCGCTGCCCCTCTGGGCCGCACGTTGTCCGAGCAGTACGCCACCAGCATGGCGGCCAGCGGTTTCAACGTGAAGGAAATCAAGCTGCGCGGTGACGTGTTCGTGCGCGAAGGCCAAGGCGAGCTGCTGCTGTCGCGCGAGATCAAGGACATTGCCCGCAACCACAACGCCTCGCTGGTGCTGGTGGGGACTTACTCGGCGGCTGCCAACTACACCTACGTGAGCCTGAAGCTGGTGCGCACGGAAGACAGCCGCATCGTGCGTGGCCACGACTACGCGCTGCCCAACGACCGCGACGTGCAACGCCTGCTGGCTGTCCCTCGCTGATCTCCCGTTGTCCCAAGAGGCTTGAAGAAGTCTCCAAGCCAATAAAAAAGGCCGTCTCGACGGCCTTTTTTATTGCCCGCTGCACCGGTCAGGTCGCCCGCAGCCTGCGCCTCATGCCGCCTCTGCCAGATGATCGCGGCCACCGGTAGGGCTTCCCGCGCCCACCCACATAAAATCACGCCCCATGAACTTCACCGACATGCTGCGCGACGCCACGACGCAGAACAACTCCCTGCTGTGCGTGGGCCTGGACCCTGAACCCACGCGGTTCCCTGCGGGCATGCAGGGCGACCCGCGCAAGATCTATGACTTTTGCGCCGCCATCGTGGACGCCACCGCCGACCTGGTGTGTGCCTTCAAGCCGCAGATCGCCTACTTTGCTGCGCATGGTGCCGAGGACCAGCTCGAACGCCTGATGCAGCATATGCGTGCCAACGCACCGCAGGTGCCGGTGATCCTGGACGCCAAGCGCGGCGACATCGGCTCCACCGCCGAGCAGTACGCCAAGGAAGCCTTCGAGCGCTACGGCGCCGATGCCGTCACGCTGTCGCCCTTCATGGGCTTCGACTCCATCGAGCCCTATCTGGCGTACCACGGCAAGGGCGCGTTTTTGCTCTGCCGCACGTCCAACCCTGGCGGCGACGATCTGCAGACCCAGCGCCTGGCCAGCGTCGAGGGCCAACCGCTCATGTACGAGCATGTGGCGCGCCTGGCGCAAGGCCCCTGGAACAAGAATGGCCAGCTCGGTCTGGTGGTGGGCGCCACCTACCCGCAAGAGATCGAGCGCGTGCGCGCCATCGCGCCCACGCTGCCACTGCTGATCCCCGGTGTGGGCGCCCAGGGCGGTGACGCCGCCGCCACCGTGCGCGCCGGGCTGCGCAGTGACGGGCCGATCATTGTGAACTCGTCGCGGGCCATTCTCTACGCGTCCAAAGGCGAGGACTTTGCTGCGGCTGCGCGTGCAGAAGCCACACGCACCCGGGGCGTTCTGGAAGCTGCCCGGGGCTGAGTTCCCCATCACCCCGACGGTCGTGCACAGCCCCCTGACGGTGTTGGCGCGACCCTCGCGCTATAAATTGCCACCCGCCTGACAGCCGCCCCTCCAGGAGCCGACGATGCAGTTGAAATGGCTGGAAGACTTCATCGTGCTGGCGCAGGAGCGCAGCTTCACCCGTGCCGCCGAGCTGCGGCATGTCACGCACCCTGCGTTTGGCCGCCGCATCCGTGCGCTGGAGGCCTGGGCAGGCACGCCGCTGGTGGAGCGCGGCAACGGTGGCCCGGTCACCCTGACCCCCGCCGGGCAGAGTTTTCTGGAGACCGCAGGCCACCTGGCCCGCAGCCTCACGCAGTCGCACGAAGAGCTGCAAAGCCTGGCCGGGCGGCAGGCCCGCACCGTGACCCTGGCCACGGGCCGCACCTTGGCGCGCACTGTGGTGGCCGACTGGCTGGTGCGCCTGCAGCCCATCCTGCAGGGCGGCGAGCTGTGCATTCGCACGCGGGCGCTGGCCGACACCGTGGGCATGCTGGAGCGCAACGAGGCCGACTTCTCGCTCGTGTACCACCACCCGGCCCTGGCCATCCGGCTCGATGCGCGGCAGTTCACGCACCTCACGGTGGCCTCCGACCGTCTGGTGCCTGTGTCACGCGCCACGGCGCAGGGGCAGGCGCTGCACCGGTTTGGGCCGGATGCCACGCGGGTGCCCTATCTGGCCTACGCGCCCCAGCTGGCCCTGGGGCGGCTGGTGGAAGACCACCTGGCGCACAACCCCCATGCGCCCCGGCTGCAGCGCGTGGTGGAGTGCGACTCGGCCGACGCCCACTACGAATACGTGCAAAAAGGCCTGGGCGTTGCCTGGCTACCCTGGTCCATGGTGTTTGCCGACTGCAAGGCCCAGCGCCTGGCGCTCGCGGGAGACGCCCGCATGGAGGTGCGTTTTGACGTACGCCTGTACCGCCCCAAGCGCCGCCTGGGGCCGCTGGCCGAGGCGCTGTGGAAGGCCCTGGCGCAGCGCTGATATGCCTGCACCTGCCGGGGCTGACCTGCGGGTTTCCCCGTGGCGAGCCTCATGAATCGGCACGACGTAGTGCCGTTTTGGCACCAACAGCCTGGGGCTGGCTTTTCACAATCCAGTTCATACCAATCGCCTCCAACCACCCCCGCCTTTGCCAAGGAGTTCCGCCATGACCACCGTCCATCCCCTGCGCCGTGTTGCACTGCTGTGCGGCCTGGCCGTTCTTGCTGCCCCTGCCATCGCGCAAGACGCCTATCCCAGCAAGCCCATCACCATCGTGGTCGGCTACCCACCTGGCGGCAGCACCGACCTGACCGCACGCACGGTGGCCACCGAGCTGGGCAACAAGCTTGGCGTGCCAGTCGTGATCGAGAACCTGGGCGGTGCCGGTGGCGCGATCGGTGCACAGAAGGTCGCCAACGCGGCGCCTGACGGCTACACCCTGCTGGTGGGCGCCAACAACGAGATCGCCATCAACAAGCTCGTGACCAAGAAGGTCAAGTACGACATCAAGGACTTCACCGCCATCGGCCTCATTGCCTCGCAGCCGCTGGTGCTGGTGGCCTCCACCGGGGCGGGCGTCAAGAACTTGGCGGAGTTCACGCAGAAGGTGTCCAAGAACCCCGGCAAGTTCAGCTACGGCAGCTCGGGCGTGGGCACGGCGCTGCACCTGGCGGGCGAGGCCGTCAAGGAGCAGGGCAAGCTGTTCATGACGCACATCCCCTACCGGGGCGTAGCGCCGCTCACCAGCGACCTCATGGGCAACAACCTGGAGTACGGCGTGTTCGTGCTCTCCAGCGGCCTGCCGCACATCAAGAGCGGCAAGGTGATTGCGCTCGGAACCACCGAGGCCAAGCGCTCCGCCACCACACCCGACATCCCCGCGCTGGCCGAGTCGCCGCAGTACAAGAACGTGGACATCAGCGTGTGGTTTGCGCTCATGGGGCCTGCCAATTTGCCCAAGCCCGTGACCGACAAGCTCAAGAAGGCGCTGGCCGACAGCCTGCAATCGCCGGACTTCCGCAAGAAGATGGAAGCCAGCGGGTCCACCGTGGCCTCGCCCAGCGTGAACATCGACCAGTTCCTGGTCACGGAAGTGGCCAAGTACAAGAAGATTGTTGAATTCGCCAAGATCGAAGAATGAGCAGCAGCACCCTCTCCCCCGCGTCCGTGCAACCCCTGGTGTTTGCGCTGCCCGCCCCCGACATCAGCGCTTGGCGCGCAGGCAACACCGGCACCGAAGGCGTGTGGCATTTCGACTCGGGCCAGCCCGGCCGCCACGTGATGGTCAGCGCGCTGGTGCATGGCAACGAGCTGTGCGGCGCCTGGGCGCTCAAAGGCCTGCTCGACGCCGGTGTGCGCCCGCAGCAGGGCACGCTCACGCTCGCGTTCTGCAACCTCGACGCCTTCGACAGGTTTGACCCCGGCAACCATGACGCTTCGCGCTTCACCGACGAAGACCTCAATCGCCAGTGGCTGGACGAGCGCATCGATGCGGCCGACACCAACGAGCGCCGCCGTGCCGCCGCGCTGCGCCCGTGGGTGGCGCAGGCCGACTGGCTGCTTGACATCCACTCCATGCACGAGCCCTCGGCGCCGCTGCTGCTCACTGGCATCCAGCCGCGCAACCTGGCGCTGGCGCGTGCCATGCGCTCGCCCGAGCACATCGTGGTGGACGCCGGCCACAAGGACGGCGTGCGCATGCGCGACTACGGCCGGTTTGGCGACCTGGACGACAACGGCACCCGCTCGCTGCTCATCGAATGTGGCTTCCATGGCGACCCGGCCAGCCGCGCCGTGGCGCAGGACCAGTGCGTGCGCTTTATCGAACAGTCCGGTGCGCTGAGCGCCGACGCTCTGGCACAGCAGCTGCCCGGCTGGCGCCAGCCCGATGCACCGCGCCAGTGGGCGCTGGAGGTGACCGGCCCCGTGGTCGCCACCAGCAGCGCCTTCCGGTTTGTGGCGCCGTACACGGGCCTCGAAGTGTTCGAGAAGGCGGGCACGGTGATTGGCGACAACGACGGCGTGCCGGTGGTCACTCCGTACGACGACTGCGTGCTGGTCATGCCCTCGGTGCGCCAGGCGCGTGCCGGGGTGACCGTGGTGCGCTTTGCGCGGCGCCGGTTGCTGTAGCCAGTGCTGTCGTTGTTTGCTATCTAGTTGATAGCTGCTAGGGTATATTCAACCGGCGCTACCGGCCATTTTGGCTTGTAGTCGGGGCCCCAGCACCACGCAGGCCAGCGCGGCTACCACCAGCGCAATGCCCGCCCACTGCCAGGGCGCCACGCCCTCGTCCAGCAGCAGCCAGCCAGCGGTGAGGCCCACCACCGGCACCGCCAGGCTGAAGGGCGCCACGCGGTTGGCGGGGTAGCGCTGCAGCAGGTTGGTCCATAGCGCATAGCCCACGATGGTGGCGGCCCAGCCCAGGTAGGCCACCGCCGCCCACGACAGCAGCGGCACGCTCGCCAGCGTCTGCCACTGCAGCCAGCGCGCGGCGTCGGGGTCGAACAGGGCGGACAGCGCCATGAACGGCAGCACCGGCACCAGGCTGCTCCAGATCACAAACGCCAACGGGTCAAACCCCGGGCTGTGCTGCTGTGCCAGCCGCGCCACGATGTTGGACGACGCCCACATGGCCGCGCCGCACAGCGTGAGCAGCAGGCCCGCCAGCGTGGTGGCCGCCGCCACCCCCACGCCCGAGCCCGGGCCCACATAGTTCATAGCAAAACACACCAAGCCCAATGCGGCCAGCCCCATGCCCACGCGCAGCGGCAGACCTGGCCGCTCGTGCAGCAGCGCAAAACCGAACAGCGCCGTGAAGAAGACCTGGGTTTGCAGCAGCACGCTGGCCAGCCCGGCTGTCATGCCCACCTGGAGCCCCATGAACAAAAAGCCGAACTGCCCCACGCCCTGGAACAGCCCGAACAGCAGCACCCAGCGCCAGTGCATGCGCGGCGGGCGCACCAGCAGCACCAGCGGCAGGGCAGCGCACAGGTAGCGCGCGGCGCCCAGCTGGAACGGGCTGAAGCTGCGCAGCCCCCACTTCATCGCCACAAAGTTCACGCCCCAGAGGATCACCACCACCAGCGCTGCGAGCAGGTCGCGCGCGCGCAGCGGGCTGGTGGCGGCTGCGGTCTGTGCAGCGCCGCTCATTGCGCCGCGCGCGCTGCGTCGATGTGCGCCTTCACGCGCTGGGCCAGCGCAATGTCGCCGGGCGTCTCGGGGCTCCATTTGTCCACGGTGCGCGGCTGGTCGCTGGCATCCACCGCGGTGTACACCGCCACGCAGTGCACCACGTCCTCCCGTGATGCGCCGTGCACTGTGCCGCTGCGCACCTCCACCGCCAGGCACATGCTGGTGTCGGTGGTGTAGGCCAGGCGCGCATGCACCTCGACCAGGTGGCCCGGTCGGATGGGGCGCACGAAGTGGGCGCCGCCCACAAACTCGGTCACGCAGTCTCCCCGGGCCCAGGCGCTAGCGCAGGCAAAACCTGCCTCATCCACCCAGCGCAGCACCGTGCCGCCGGGCACTCGGCCCGCCTGGGGCAGGGTGGTCTGAGACGCCAGGAAGCGCAGGGTGGTCGAGTGCATGCCGGAGGCTCCGAAGGATGGGGAAGCGGTCATTATTCTCCAGCGCCCGGCCGCCGCCGTCTCCCCGCAGCGGTGCGCGCGCCAGCACCCGCCACCGGGCGAAGCTCTGCGTGACTTGACCTGAGTCAAAACCTTACTGCAGACACATCCCTACATTGAGAAGCATTCCGTTCGGCCCTAGAGGGCCACCACCCAGTCGGCGGTGCCGACACCCGCCCCTGGGGCCTATTCCACTGCGCACGCTGCCATGTCACTGCTTCACCGGTTGAACCTGCTCGAAAAATTCCTCATCCTGGGGACCATCGGGCTCTTGATGAGCGCCTTGCCCACCTACCTGGTGGTGCGCGACTCGCTGCACTCCATCGACCACGCGCGCCGGGAGGCGCAGGGCGTGGCCCCCGCGCAGGCACTCACGCTGCTGGTGCAGCGCATGCAGGTGCACCGGGGCCTGTCGGTGGGCATGCTCGGCGGCGACGAGTCGCTGGCTGCGCGTCGCCCCGCTGCACGCGATGCGGTCAACACGGCGCTGGACGACGTGAGCGCCCGCTTTGCCGCAGCCAAGGTGCCCGATTCGCAGATGGCGGCCTGGGCCCAGGCCCAGCAGACCTGGCGCTCGCTGGAGCAGGCCGTGGCCGCGCGCAGCATCGAACCGGCGCAGAGCACCGCGCAGCACACCCAGCTCATCGCGGCGCTGCTGCAGCTCAACGAGGCCCTGGTGCATGCCTATGGCCTGCAGATCGATCCTGAAGCCGAGACCCATGCGCTGATCCAGGCATCGCTCGCTCAGGCCCCCATGCTGGGAGAAAAACTGGGCATGCTGCGCGCCCAGGGCGCCAGTGCACTGGGCAAGCACGAGCTCACGCCCCAAGGCAAGGGCCAGCTGCTGGTGCTGCAGCAGCGCGTGGCTGAGCTGCAGGCCGATACGTTCCGGGGGCTGGACCGTGCCTTGCAAGGCAATGCCGAACTGCAACGCGCGCTGGGCAGCAGCGCGCAGGCTGTGCAGGGGCAGATCCAGCAGTCGCTCCAGATGGTGGAGCGCGACGTGATCAACGCCACCGAGCTGCAACTGCCCTCCAAGGACTATTTCGACGCCTTCACCCGCACCATCGAGGCGCTGAACGCGCTCAACAACCTGTCCATGACCAATCTGGACCAAGCCCTGCAGGCTCGTGTGGCTGCATTGCAGCGGAGTCTGCTGTGGGTGGCGTTGGCCTTGGTGCTCACGCTGTCGGCCACCAGTGCGATGGCGCTGGTGTTCGTGCGCTCCATGACCGGACCGCTGTCGCAGGCCGTGGCGCTGTCGCGTGCGGTGGCGCAGGGTGATCTGGCGGGCGCGCCCCTGGCCCACGGCACCAACGAAGTAGGCCAGTTGCTGCAGGCGCTGCAGCAGATGCGCACACAACTCACGGACGTGGTGCGCAACGTGCGCAGCGGCTCGGAGAGCGTGGCCACCGCCAGCGTGCAGATCGCCCAGGGCAACACCGACCTGTCGGCCCGCACCGAGAGCCAGGCCAGCGCGCTGGAGGAAACCGCCGCGTCGATGGAGCAGCTCAACGCCACCGTGCGCCAGAACGCCGACAGCGCCCAGCAGGCCAGCCAGCTGGCCGCCAGCGCCAGCACGGTGGCCATCCAGGGGGGCGAGGTGGTGGCCCAGGTGGTGGACACCATGCATGGCATCAACGCCTCGTCGCAGAAGATCTCCGACATCATCGGTGTGATCGACTCCATCGCGTTTCAGACCAACATCCTCGCGCTGAACGCTGCGGTGGAAGCCGCCCGTGCGGGCGAGCAGGGTCGGGGCTTTGCCGTGGTAGCCAGCGAGGTGCGCAGCCTGGCCGGGCGCAGTGCCGAAGCTGCGCGCGAGATCAAGTCCCTCATCAGCGCCAGCGTGGAGCGCGTGGCCCAGGGCAGCGCCCTGGTGGACCGCGCGGGTGCCACCATGAACGAGGTGGTGGGTGCCATCCGCCGCGTGACCGACATCGTGGGTGAGATCAGCGCCGCCAGCCACGAACAGTCCCTGGGCGTGGCCCAGGTGGGCGAGGCCGTCACGCAGATGGACCAGGTCACCCAGCAGAATGCCGCCTTGGTCGAAGAGATGGCCGCTGCCGCCAGCAGCCTCAAGAACCAGGCCGAAGACCTGGTGCACGTGGTGTCAGTGTTCCGCCTGGGCGATGAGCGCAGCCACAGCGGAGCGCTACGACTTCAATAGCGCCTGGCGCATATGCCCAAGGCGCTATAGGCCGTTTTGGCTTGAAAGGACCCCACCGTTCCTGAATGGACCTTGCTACTGGAGCCTGCTGACGATCCCCCGCGAGATCGTCAGCAGGCTTTTAGCCCTGAGGGCGCTCCATGCCCAGCGCGGCCAGCTCGGCGTCGGTGAACACCCGCGAGCGCGTGTGAAAGGCCTTGCCCTCCGGCCCCTCCAGCGAGAAGGTGCCACCTGTGCCCTCGATCACATCGATGATGAGCTGCGTGTGTTTCCAGGTCTCGTACTGCGCGCGTCCGATGTAGAACGGACAGCCGCCGATGTCGCCCAGGTACACGTCGCCCGCACCCATCGTGATCTCGCCGGGCAGATAGCAGTTGGCTGCGCTGTTGTCGCAGCAGCCGCCCGACTGGTGGAACATCAAGTCGGGGCCGTGCTTGGCTTGTAGAAAGGCCACCAGCTCCAGCGCGGCAGGGGTGGCGATGACTTTGTCGACCATGGGGTGTCTCCTTGTGGTTGTGCAAAGGCAAAAAGGGGAGCTGTTGCCAGCTCCCCTTGCTTTGTCTTGATCTCGTGTCTGTTCCCAGAGATCAGAAGAAGCCCAGCTTGTTTTCCGAGTACGACACCAGCAGGTTCTTGGTCTGTTGATAGTGGTCCAACATCATCTTGTGCGTCTCACGCCCAATGCCCGACTCCTTGTAGCCACCAAACGCTGCGTGCGCGGGGTACGCGTGGTAGCAATTGGTCCACACACGGCCTGCCTTGATCGCGCGGCCCATGCGGTAGGCCACGTTGCCGTTGCGGCTCCACACGCCGGCGCCCAGGCCGTACAGCGTGTCGTTGGCAATGGCCAACGCTTCGGCTTCGTCCTTGAAGGTGGTCACGGCCAGCACGGGGCCGAAGATTTCTTCCTGGAAGATGCGCATCTTGTTGTGGCCTTTGAACAGCGTGGGCTGCACGTAGTAGCCGCCTTCCAGGTCGCCGCCCAGGTGGGCCTGACCGCCGCCAGCCAGCACTTCCGCGCCTTCCTGCTTGCCCAGGTCCAGGTAGCTCAGGATCTTGGTCAGCTGCTCTTTGGAGGCCTGCGCGCCCATCATGCTGTCGGTGTCCAGCGGGTTCTGGTGCTTGATGGCGGCCACGCGCTTCAAGACACGTTCCATGAACTTGTCGTAGATCGATTCCTGAATGAGTGCGCGCGATGGGCAGGTGCACACCTCGCCCTGGTTGAACGCGAACAGCACCAGGCCTTCCACGGCCTTGTCCAGGAAGGCGTCGTCCTTGTCCATCACATCGGCAAAGAAGATGTTGGGGCTCTTGCCGCCCAGCTCCAGCGTGGCGGGGATGAGGTTGTTGGCGGCGGCCTGCGCAATCACGCGGCCGGTGCTGGTGGAGCCGGTGAACGCGATCTTGGCGATGCGCTTGCTCTGCGCCAGCGGCATGCCGGCCTCGCGGCCAAAGCCGTTGACGATGTTCAGCACGCCAGGCGGCAGCAGGTCGGCAATCAGCTCCACCAGGATGAGGAGGGAAATCGGCGTGGACTCTGCGGGCTTGAGCACCACGCAGTTGCCTGCGCCCAGCGCCGGGGCCAGCTTCCACGCGGCCATCAGGATGGGGAAGTTCCACGGAATGATCTGGCCCACCACGCCCAGCGGCTCCTGGATGTGATACGCCACGGTGTTCTCGTCGATGTTGCTCAATGCGCCTTCTTGCGCCCGCACGCAGCCCGCAAAGTAGCGGAAGTGGTCCACGGTGAGCGGGATGTCGGCGTTCAGCGTCTCGCGGATGGCCTTGCCGTTGTCCACGGTTTCGGCATAGGCCAGGCGCTCCAGGTTCTCTTCGATGCGGTTGGCGATCTTGAGCAGGATGTTGGCGCGCGTGGCGGCATCGGTCTTGCCCCAGCTGTCGGCGGCGGCATGCGCGGCGTCCAGCGCCAGTTCGATGTCTTCGGCGGTGGAGCGCGCGGCCTGGGTGTAGACCTTGCCGCTCACGGGCGTGATGACGTCAAAGTACTGGCCCTTGACGGGCGGTACGAATTTGCCGCCGATGAAGTTGTCGTAGCGGGGCTTGTAGGTGATCTTGGCGCCAGCGGCGCCGGGGGCTGCGTAAACGGTCATGGTGTTGTCTCCTGCGATGGTTGTGTGTATCGGGTGGGCTCTGTAGCGCCTGTCCGATGCCAACCCCTTACTCAAAACACATGCCAGCACGCCAGGGCGCGCGAAATGTTGATTTCATTGGTTTTTTTGGGCCGCCCAGTGCGGATACCTGTTGCAGTCGCCCGCGCCCGGGTGTCCCGGGCCGCGACACCTGTCACGAAATGGAACAGTTGGCGCCCCGCTTGCGCCCACACCCTTGCCCCGCGCCGTCGAGCCCGCCATACTGGCCCACACACCAAAAGCGGGCCGCCCTGAGCCCGCACGGAGACAAAGCGTGCGCCCCAACACCTCCCCCGTCGCCCTGCGACAGGCCCGCCAGCATCTGCTGGACTCTGGCCAGTGCCCCAGCGGCCTGGTGGACGAGCGCCTGGCGCGATCCTGGTCGCGCAGCATGGCGGCCGGCCTGCTGCCCACCGGGCGGCCGCAGGCCATCGACCATCCCAGCAGCGGCACGCTGCGCCAGGTGCTGGCCAGCAACCCCGAGCTGCTGGCGCATTCGCGGCCGGTGATGGAATACCTGTTCGAGCAAGTGCGCCACAGCCAGAGCGTGGTGGTGCTGGCCGACCGGCGCGGCATGCTGATGCACACGCTGGGCGACCCGCACTTTGTGGACAAGGCCGAGCGCGTGGCGCTGACCAGCGGCGCCTCCTGGCACGAGGCGCACCGGGGCACCAACGCCATCGGCACCGCCCTGGCCGAGGCCTGCGCGGTGGAGGTGCACGGCGGCGAGCATTTTCTGGAGCGCAACAACTTTCTCACCTGCGCGGCCTCGCCCATCTTGTCGGCCACCGGCGAGCTGCTGGGCATCCTCGACATCTCGGGCGACTACCGCCACGGCCACGCCCACACGCTGGGCCTGGTCAGCACGGCCGCCCGCATGATCGAAAACCGCCTGCTGGCCGCCACCTGCAAACGCAACATCCGCCTGCACCTGCACAGCGCGCCCGAGGGCATTGGCAGCGTGGCCGAGGGCATCGTGGCCGTGTCGGCGGACGGCTGGATCGTGGGCGCCAACCGCGTGGCCCTGGCCCAACTGGGCCTGCACGCGGGCGATGTGGGCGCCACCTTGCTGGAGCGGGTGCTGGACGTGCGGACGGATGACCTGCTCTCGCACCACAAGCGCCGCCCCCAGCAACCGCAGGCCTTGCGCACGCTGCAAGGTGCCTTGCTGTTTGCCCAGGTGCAGATGGACGCCGCCTGGGTCGCCACCCCTACACGGCCCGCCGCTGCGGCCAGCGCGCCCACGCAAGATGCACTGGCCCAGCTGGACACCGGCGACGCCCGCTGGCGCGCCGCCGCCGACAAGGCCCGCCGCGTGGTGGGCAAGCCGATTGCGGTGCTGGTGCAGGGCGAGTCGGGCGTGGGCAAGGAGGTGTTTGCGCGTGCGCTGCACGGCAGCGGCCCGCGCCGCGATGCGCCGTTTGTGGCCATCAACTGCGCAGCCATCCCTGAGCACCTGATCGAATCCGAACTCTTCGGCCATGTGGCCGGTGCCTTCACCGGTGCGCGCAAGGAGGGCCACCTGGGCCGCCTGCGTGAGGCCCATGGCGGCACGCTGTTCCTTGACGAAATCGGCGACATGCCACTGGCCCTGCAGACCCGCCTGCTGCGCGTGCTGCAGGAGCGCAGCGTGACGCCCGTGGGCGCCAGCAAGGCCGTACCGGTGGACTTTGCACTGGTCTGCGCCACGCACAACCAGCTCATGCAGGCGGCGGAGCAAGGGCGCTTTCGGCAAGACCTGTACTACCGCATCAACGGCCTCACGGTGCAGCTGCCCGCACTGCGCGAGCGCAGCGACTTTGTGGCGCTGCTGCAGCGTCTGCTGGCCGACCTGGCCACCGAACAGGGTCTGGGTTTTGAAGTGCAGGTGGCGCCCGACCTGCTGGCCCGCCTGGCCGCCTACCCCTGGCCCGGCAACCTGCGCCAGCTGGCCAATGTGCTGCGCACCGCCTGCGCCATGCTGGCCGAGGGCGAAGACACCCTGGGCTGGGAGCACATGCCGGACGACTTGGTGCAGGCGCTGACGGCGGTGCCCGCCAGCCCGCGCAGCGATGCCGCAGTGGGCGCTGGTGTGGACGGCCTGCCAGCCAGCCTGAGCCTGCAGCAGCTGTCCCAAGCCGCCATCGATCAGGCGCTGCAGGCTGCGCGCGGCAACATGTCGCAGGCCGCGCGCCAGCTGGGCATCAGCCGCCAGACGCTGTACCGCAAGCTGAAGATGCCGGTGGCCTGAGGGCCTGTCAGGTTCATTGATTTGCTATTGATTTGAGAGCTGTTGTCGTATATTGCACTAGCGCTTGCGGCACTTTTGGCTGAATTTTCAGGGTGCGGCATGTCCTGGGCGTTCGCAGGGCGCGCCCGGCGGCATCAGCCCCGCTCGCTCCGTGGCAATACCAGCCGCGCGCGCAGCCCCGCGCCCGGCGCGCTGTGCAGCTCCAGCCGCCCGCCGTGGCTGCGCGCCACGCGCTCCACAATGGCCAGGCCCAGCCCCGCGCCCGATGCGCCCGAACGTGCCGCGCCATCGCCGCGCGCAAAGGGCTGGCGAATGCGGTCCAGCTCTGCCGGGGCGATGCCCGGGCCCTGGTCCTGCACTTCCAGCCACACGCCGTCGGCATCGACCCCCGTGCGCAGCAGCACCGGTGGCGTGCCATGGCGCCAGGCGTTTTCCACCAGGTTGTCCAGCGCGCGGCGCAGGGGCTGGGGGCGCACCGGCACATTGGGCAGCGTGCCCAGCGCGAGCCGCACGGTGCGCCCATGGTCGGCCTGCGCCTCGGCCACGGCCTGGGCCAGGTCGTTGAGCGACGCCGGGGTGGGCGCCTCGGTCTCGCCTGCGTTGGAACCCACCCGCGCAAACTGCAGAAACTGGCCCACGATGCCGTCCATCTCGTCGATGCTGCGGGCCATGCTCGCGGCCAGGGGTGCATCCACCTGTGCACCGGCAATCTCCACGCCCAGGCGCAGCTTGGTCAGCGGGGTGCGCAGGTCGTGCGACACCCCGGCCAGCATCAGCGCACGCTCCTGCTCGGCCGCGGCCAGGCTGTGCGCCATGTGGTTGAAGCTGCGGCCCACGGTGGCGATTTCTTCGGGGCCGTCCTCGGGCAGCGGCGCGGGCGGTTGGCCTTGCGCCAGCTGCCGGGCCGCTGCCACCACCTGCGCCAGCGGGCGGTTGATGTGCCGCTGCAGCCACCAGGCCCCCAGCAGCGCCAGCAGCATGCTGGCCAGCGTCGCGGCCAGCCAGGCGCCGGTGAACTCGCGCGTGGGGAACACGCTGGGCAGGTTCAGCCAATAGGTCTCCGCCCCCTCCGGCCCCTGGTGCACCACACGCAGGGCCAGCACGCCCGTGCTGTCGCGGCGCCATACGGGTTGCGAAGTATTTGTTGGCGTATCGTCCGCCCCCAGGCGGCGCGACACCGCCTGCACAAACTGCCGCTCCATGGGCGACAGCAGCGCACGCCGCGCAGCGTTCTCCGCTGCCACCGGTGGGGCCGACCGCACGGCCTGCTGGTTGAACGCCTCGACAAATGCGGCGCGCTCTGCCGGGGGCAGCGCCTGCAGCCCCGCGCGCAGCGCCCCCACGTTGCGTGCCACGCCATCAGCCACCTGCGCCACGCGGGGCTGAAAGATCATCTGCCGCACCAGCACAGCCGCCACCAGCTGACCCAGCACGATCAGCACCGCCATCAGCAGCAGGTTGCGGCCCAGCAGGCTGCGCGGCCACCAGCCCCGGGTGGGCTGGGGTGTGGTGGAGGGCGTCATGGCTTGCCTCCGCCGCCCGGCGCTGCGCCATCGGGCACGAACACATAGCCCACGCCCCACACGGTGCGGATGTGGCGCGGCTGGGCAGGGTCGGCCTCGATGAGCTTGCGCAGGCGCATCACCTGCACATCGATGCTGCGGTCGGTGGCGGTGTGGTCGGGGCCATGGGCCAGCGCGATGAGCCGGTCACGGCCCAGGGGCCGGTGCGGTTGCTGTGCCAGCGCTTGCAGCAGCGCGAATTCGCCGGTGGTCAGGGGCACGTCCTGGGCGCCGTCGCCGTCGGCGCCCCCGTGGCGTTCCAGCCGGCGCTCATCCAGCCACAGCGTGAACGCGCCAAAATCGATGCGTCCGCCCGTCTGGCGCGGCCCGGTGTGCGCACCCAGCAGGCGCTGGCGGCGCACCATGGCCTGGATGCGGGCCAGCAGCTCGCGCGGGTTGAAGGGCTTGGGCAGGTAGTCGTCGGCGCCCATCTCCAAGCCCACGATACGGTCCACCGGGTCTCCGCGCGCGGTGAGCATCAGGATGGGAATGGTCTCGCCCTGCGCGCGCAAGCGGCGGCAGATCGACAGGCCATCCTCGCCCGGCATCATCACGTCGAGCACCAGCACGTCAAAGCGCTCGCGCTGTAGCAGCACATCGAGCGGGCCCGCGCCATCGACCGTGCGCACGCTGTAGCCCTGGTCGCTCAGGTAGCGCTGCAGCAGCGCACGCAGGTCGGGTTCGTCATCGGCGACCAGGATCTTGGCCAGGGCTTCCGTCATGGGGCGGTGTGTGGGTGTGGCAGCGTCGGGTGAGTGCAGCCAAGGCTGCGTGCCAATGGTAGGGCCGAAAACACCGGGCGCCAGCGCGGGCATGTGATCCGGTGCATGACAACGCATGACGCGTGCCGGTGGTTTGTCATGCTTTGTCATACATCGTGCAGCGGGCGCCACAACTGGCTCATACCTCGCGGCCATAGTTCAGCCCATCGCAGCACCCTGCTGCTTCGCACCCTTTGATCTGTTGCAAGGAGCCCACCGCCATGTTCTCTTTCGCCCCAACACCAACCGCCCCCGTTGCCACCTACCGCGCCATGCTGCTGGCCGCCCTCGCCGTGGGCGCACTGCTGCTCCTGGCGGCCAGCGATGCCAGCGCACGCAGCCGCCACACGGTGGAGCACAACGCCGATGGCAGCACCACCGCACGCACCGGCGTGGTCCGCGCAGCGCCGGGCGGTGGGGGCGTGCTGCGCGGCCGCAGCGTGACCACCGACGGCCAGGGCCACGGCAGCGTGCGCAGCGGCGCCGCCGCGGTGGGCCCCAACGGCGCCACGGCGGTGCGCCAGGGCCAGAGCGCAAGGAATGCCGATGGCACGGCCAGCCACAGCAGCGCCATTACCGCCCAGGGCGACCGGGGCACGCTGCAGAGCACGGGCGCCGCCACGCGCAGCGCTGACGGCAGCGTGACGCAGGGCCGCACCACCACGGCCACCAGCGCCACCACCGGCAACAGCGTGCAGACCAGCAGCTCGTACAACGCGGACACCGGCCGTTCCCGCAGCGCCAGCTGCTTTGACGCCAGCGGCGCCCCCATGGCCTGCCCCGCGCGGCCCTGATCCATCACCGTCCATTCATTGAGCCAGGAGATCCCGCATGTCCCGTCCTTCCACCCCACTCTCCGCGTTCGCCTCCCTGCGCACAGGCCTGGGCGCAGCGCTGTGTGCGCTGGCCGCTGTGCTGACCCCGCCCGCCCACGCCCAGCTGCGCGGGCTGGGGCCCTTTGCCCAGTTGCGCGACACCGCCGCGGCCTTGCCCGCCGGTGTGCAGCGCCTGGCCGATGTGCCCTATGGTGCGGACCCGCTGCAGCGCATGGATGTCTACCTGCCCGCTGCTGGCAGTGCCGTCAGCAGCGCTGCGGTGGCCAGCGGTACGCGCGCGCCGGTGATCTTCATGGTGCATGGCGGCGCCTGGCGCACGGGCGACAAGGCCATGTCCCGCGTGGTGCAGGAGAAGGTGGCGCGCTGGGTGCCCAAGGGCTTTGTGTTCATCTCGGTGAACTACCGCCTGTACCCCACCGTGAACGTGCTGCAGGAGGCGCAGGACGTGGCCATGGCGCTGGCCGCCGCGCAAAGCCGTGCTGCCAGCTGGGGCGCCGACGCATCGCGGTTCATCCTGATGGGGCACTCAGCGGGCGCGCACCTGGTGTCGCTCATCAATGCATCGCCCACCCTGGCCCAGCGTGAGGGGGCCTGGCCCTGGCTGGGCACCGTGTCGCTGGACAGCGCGGCGCTCAATGTGCCGGTGGTGATGACCGCGCCGCACTACCCGTTCTATGACGAGGTGATGGGTGCCAACCCGTTGTTCTGGGCGGCGGTGTCGCCTTACCACGCGCTGTCAGGGCCGGTGCCGCCGTTCCAGTTTGTCTGCTCCACCGAGCGCCCCGACCACCCCTGCCTGCAGGCGCAGGGCATGGCCCGCCGCGTGCGCGACCTGGGCGGCCGTGCCGAGGTGCTGCCGCAAGAGCTGACCCATGGCGAGATCAACGCGCAGCTGGGCCTGGAGAGCGCCTACACGCGGGCCGTGGAGACCTTCATGGCCTCGCTGGACGCCGTGGTGGCGCAGCGGCTCAAGTAGTTCGTTCAGTCAGCCTGCACGGCCCGCCGCAGCGCAGCACGGGCCAGCAGGCGGGTGGAGTCCAGCGTGGGCAGCGGGGAGTTGGCATCGCTCAGGATCAGCGGGATCTCGGTGCAGCCCAGCACCACGGCATCACAGCCTTCCTCGCGCTGCATGCGGGCGATGATCTGCTGGAACAGGGCCACGCCCTCAGGGCGAATGAGGCCGGGCACCAGCTCGTCCATGATGGTGCGGTTGATCTCGCTGCGTTCAGCTTCGGTGGGGCGCACCCATTGCAGGCCCTGGGCCTGCAGCGCATCGGGGTACACGCTGCTGTCCACCAGCCAGCGCGTGCCGGTCAGGGCCAGACGCCGGTGGCCGCGCGCTGCCGCCTCGGCCGCCACCACCTCGGCAATGTGCAGCCAGGGCAGCGGCGAGTGGGGCAGCACGCGGTCCATCGCCTGGTGGATGGTGTTGTCGGGGCAGATCAGAAAATCGGCGCCTGCACGGGCCAGCTTGTGGGCGGAGGCCAGCATCAGGTCGGCCACGCCTTGCAGGTCATTCCGGTCCAGGCAGTCCACATAGTCGGCCAGCGACGGTGTGTGCAGCGTCACCTCGGGGTGCGCATGCGGGCGGCCCAGCAGCGCAGCGCCTTCGGCGCACAGGGTGCGGTAACACAAAGCAGCCCCTTCGGCGGAGCAGCCCACGATGCCGATGTGTTGGGGCATGGATGTGGTCCAGAGCGGTTGCAAAGGCCCATTATTGCCACCGCGCTGCCGTGGCCTAGCCCCACCGCTGTGCCAGTCAGTCCCCGCGCACCCTTTGCGCAAAGCCGCGCGTGCTGAACTGCTCCACCACAAAGTCCACAAACACCCGGGTGCGTGCGGGCAGCAGCTTCTTGCTGGGGTAGTACAGCGAGGTCGGCCCTGCATCGGCCCACCAGCCGGGCAGCACCCGCACCAGGTCGCCCCGCGCCAACCAGGGCTGCGCAAACGGCATGGGCAGCACGGCCAGGCCCAGGCCCATCAGCGCGGCCTGGCACATGGCCTCGGGGTCGTCGAACACCACGCGCGGGCGCAGCTCCACGGGAGCCGCATCGCCGGCCTTGTTGCGCAGCGTGGTGACGTTGATGCGCCCGGTGCGGATGTTGCGCCGTGCAATGCCATCCCACTGCGCCAGGTCCGCCGGGTGGCGCGGCGCCCGCTTGCGGCCCTGCAGCAGCGCAGGCGCGGCCACGACCACCAGGTGGATGGGGCCCAGCGTGCGCGCCACCATGTCGGGGTTCAGGTTCAGGCCGCCGCCAATGCCGGCGTCAAAGCCCTCGCCGATCAAATCCACCTGCCGGTTCTCAAAGCGCCAGTCGGGCTGGATGGCCGGGTAGCGTTGCAAGAACTCGGTGAGCAGCGGCACCAGATAAGCACGCCCAAAGGCCTGGCCCATGCTGACCTTGAGCGTGCCCGCCGGTTGTTGCTCGGCCTCGGCCGCATGGTCCACCGCATCGGCCAGGGCGGTGAGAGGCGGGCCCACTTGTGCCAGCAGGCGCTGCCCGCCCTCGGTGAGCGTGAGGCTGCGCGTGCTGCGCTGGAACAGCCGCACGCCCAGGCTGGCCTCCAGCCGCGCCACGTTCTTGCTCACGGCGGCGGGCGTCAGGCCCATGAGCCGCGCGGCGGCCGAAAAGCTGCCCGACTGGGCGGACTGCACAAACGATTCGAGGTGGCTGAGGGGTTGCATGGACGGTATTTTCAACCAAGGGTTGAAAGATATACAGCCCATTCATGGCTACCGGAGCATGAGTGTTTTTCTGAAACTGCAGGTCTTCCCGGTTCGGTGGCGAACCATTTTTTGCATGCACCTCGTTGGAGAAACAACACCATGTCTTCTGTGTCTGAAATATTCCCGGTCTCTGCTCCTTCATCACCGGGCCGCCCGCTGGCGGGCAAGGTCGCGTTCGTCACCGGCGGCGCGCGCGGCATTGGCGCGGCGATCGTGTGGCGCCTGGCGCGCGACGGTGCGGCCGTGGCCTTCACCTACAGCAGCTCCGCAGCACCTGCCGAGGCGCTGGTGGCGGATATTGCGGCGAGCGGCGGCAAGGCCCTGGCCCTGCAGGCCGACAGCGCCGATGCCGTCGCCCTCACACAGGCGGTGGACCGCGCTGCGCGCGAGCTGGGCCGCCTGGACATCCTCGTCAACAACGCGGGCGTCGCCGTCGCGGGTGAGCTCAGCGGCTTTGCGCTGGCCGACTTTGACCACACGCTCAACGTCAACGTGCGCGCTGTGTTCGTGGCCACCCAGGCCGCTGTGCGCCACATGGGCCAGGGCGGCGCCTATGGCCGGGTCATCACCATCGGCAGCACCAACTCCGACCGCGTGCCATGGGCCGGATTCAGCGTGTACGGCATGAGCAAGGCCGCCATCGTGGGCCTGACCAAGGGCCTGGCGCGCGACCTGGGTCCGCGTGGCATCACGGTGAACAACGTGCAGCCCGGCCCGGTCAACACCGACATGAACCCGGCTGATGGCCCCATGGCGGGCGACATGCACAGCCTGATGGCCCTGAACCGCCATGCCCACCCCGATGAGATCGCGGGCATGGTGGCTTATCTGGCGGGGCCGGAGTCGGGCATGGTGACGGGCGCAAGCTTGCTGATCGACGGCGGCTTTGCCGCCTGAACGGTCTGCTCGGCGCTTACTGTGTGGGCTTTCGCGCGCGGGGCTTTTTCTGCACCGCAGGGCTGTGGGTCGCCAGCTCTTTGGGCGTGAGCAGGTAAGCGGGGTTGTTGGCCACCATCTCCACTGCCAGGTCGATGAAGGCCCGCACGCGCGCAGGCAGCGCCGTGCGGCTGCCGTAGTACACGTAGAGCGCCAGGTGCTGCGCCACATGCTGGGGCAGCAGCGGCACCAGCTGGCCGCTGCGCACCAGCGGCGCGGTCGTGGGGCCCACCAGCTGGCCCACCGCGTGGCCTCCCAGCACCGCACGGGCCTCCACCTCGATGTCGTTGGTGCAGAACGTGGGGTGGATGGTGCGCGCCACGATGTCGTCGCCCACCTGGAACTCCCAGGGCATGGGCTTGCCGGTGGACGCATGGCGAAAGCCGCTGCAGCGGTGCTGCGCCAGGTCGTCGATGCTGGCCGGCGCCCCGTGGCGCGCGATGTACGCAGGCGCTGCGCACACGATGAGCTGCAGCGTGAGCAGCCGCCGCGCCACCACGCCGCCCTCGGGCGGGTAGCCCGAGCGGAAGCCCACATCCACGCGGTCTTCCACCCAGTTGCCGATGCGGTCGTCCAGCTGCACATCGGGTTCCACCAGGGGGTGGCGGCGGCAGAACTCGTGCAGCACCGGCCAGATCACCTCCAGCAGGATGGAGCGCGGCGCCACGATGCGCAGTGGCCCCGCCATGGCCTCACGCCCGCGCCGCGCGCCTTGCACCGCGTGCTGCAGTGTGGCCAGGCCCGGCTGTGCGGAGGCCAGGAACTGCCGCCCTTCTTCGGTGAGGCTCAGGCTGCGCGTGGTGCGGTGGAACAGCCGCACGCCCAGGTGCGATTCGAGCTGCACCAGCAACTGGCTGGACGCCTGTGGCGTGATGCCCTGCGCGGCCGCCGCTTGGCGCAGGCTGCCCAGCTCGGCGGCCTTGGCAAAGTTGGCGATGGCGCGCAGTTCATTGATGGCCATGGTGAGCAGGCATTGTGCCGGGCGGCTGTGTGGTGGATTGGCAAGCGTTGCTTGCGAATGAATCCAGAGATTATGGGCTAGTTGCATGGCAATGGCTTGCCTAAAGTCCACCGCCATGGGCACTGCCCATTGCTCCACACCACCTCAAGGACCTGTCATGACTCCCACCACAGCCACCACCACCCATTCCTCGTATTCCCGCGTCTGGATGATCACCGGCGCCTCGCGCGGCATCGGCGCGCGCATTGCCGAGGCCGCGCTGGCCCAGGGCGATGCCGTGGTCGCCACGTCGCGCGATGCCGCCTCGGTCGAAAAGCGCTTGGGCGTACATGATGCCCTGCTGCCCCTGGCGTTGGACGTGACCGACGAGGCACAGGCCCGCCATGCCGTGGGCGCGGCGCTCGACCGCTTCGGCCGCATCGACGTGCTGGTCAACAACGCGGGCTATGGCCTGCTGGGCGCGGTCGAAGAAGCCACCGCCGACGAGGTGCTGCGCCTGTACGACACCAATGTGTTCGGCCTGCTGCATGTGACCCGCGCCGTGCTGCCCGCCATGCGCGCGCGCCGCGCCGGGCATGTGATCAACATTTCGTCGCTGGGCGGCGTGCAGTCGGCCGCCGGGTTTGGCCTGTACTGCTCCACCAAGTTCGCGGTCGAGGGCATCACCGAAGCGCTGCATGCCGAGCTGGCGCCGCTGGGCATCCACGCCACGGTGGTGGAGCCGGGGTACTTCCGCACCGAGTTTCTGGACAGCGCCTCATTGGCCGTATCACCCCGGGTGCTGGAGGACTACGCCGAGAGCGCTGGGGCCGTGCGCGAAGCCGCGCGCCGCATCAACCTGAACCAGCCCGGCGACCCCGTGCGCCTGGCCCAGGCCGTGATGCAGCTGGTGGCCAGCCCCACGCCCCCGCTGCGCCTGCCGCTGGGCACGGACACGCTGCAAACCATTGCCGACAAACATGCCTTCGTGGCGAAAGAGACGGCCCAGTGGCGTGCGGTGGCGGCGTCCACGGACTTCCCGGTGCAGGAAAAAGCGCCCCAGATGGCGTGAGTAAATGCTCCTGTTTTGGTAGCTGACAGCGCTCAGCCATCAAGCGCCAGGGGCTATTTTGGCTCCAATTGTTTAGCCTGGGTGCTGAGGTGCTACCTACGCTCACACCGGCCACGCAAACTCCATCACCCAGTTCACCTCCCAGGTCGCGCCGCCGTCGTCCGAAAACGCCTGCTGCCAGCGCGGTGCGCCGGTGTGCATCTGCGACCACTCGAAGCGCACGCGCACCGGGCGGCCCTCGAACAGGTCCTCGCCTTCAAACAGGCCCACTCCGTCGTGGAAGCCCCCCACCACGGGCGGTAGCAGCAGGCCCGTGGCCGGGTCCAGGCCGCCCGTGAGGTTGTCCAGCCAGTAGATGCTCCAGCGCTGCGTGACGGGGTTGAACACCCGCAGTGCCATGCCCACGTAACCGGGCTTCCAGGCCAGCGGTGTGAAGGTGTCGAAGTTGCCGATGCCGCCGGGCAAGGGATGCGCGGTGCCTGTGGCGTCGAACACCTCCCAGTCGTTGCAGCCCGCGAGCCTGCGCACCAGCCGCGTGTTGCGAATGCGCCAGGGGCCCATGAGGAAGTCGAAGTCGCGCGCGGCGCTGGGCGCCACGGTGGGCGACGGGATGGGAATGAGGTGGGCTGGGGTGGACATGGGGGGCTCCGGGGTGGGTGCGTGAATGGGGGAGGATGTTTGCAGGTGCATCAGGCGTGCAGAGCTGAGCGCGCGGTGGGCTGCAGGCGCAGCACCTCGGGCGCTGCCGCCAGCCAGGAGGCAAGACCGGGCGCCACGTCGCGTGCCCAGGCCCCGCTGTCGGCAAACGACTGCAACGCAGCCTCGTCGCCAAACAGGGCCAGGCCCACCAGCACGGGCTCGCCTTCGCGCACCGGCAGGCGGGCAAAGGTGTTGGGACTGTGCTCGGTGCAATACCAAGCGAGCTGGCGCGCGCCGCCACGCAGCAGGGTGGGCGCCATGCGGTGGCGGCAGAAGTCCAGCAGCGGTGGTGTGGCGGGCTCCCGCAACGGGAACACGGTGACCTGCAGGATGCCGGCGGCGGCGCCTTGCGCGCCGGGCTGCGGCCGAGCATGCTGCGGCAGGGCGGCCGTGGCACCGGGCCAGGCCGGGCAGAGCAGGTGCACGTTGTCCGAATCGATCATGGTTGCATTGGCGGCATTGCGGTGCGCTGCCCACACGGGGCCGCCATAAAAGCCCTCCAGCGCGCGGTGGCGCGCCGGCATGTCGGCAAAGCCACGCAGCCAGACGAACTGGTCGGGCCGGTCCAGGTCGCGAAACTGGCCCAGGACGCGCATGCCGAGCGCCTCCTGGGTTTCCACAAACTCCCGGTCGAACAGGTCGATGAGCACTTCGCGCTGCTGGGGGTGCAAGGTGTATTGGCGCAGTTCGACGATGGCGTGGGGATCGGTGGTGGGCATGGGGGCTCCTGAGAGGGTATGGGGGCAAGAAGGCAAAGACAGGGCTGCAGTGTGTGTCGCTATACCTGCCAACCCATGGCAGGTATTTGCGCTATCTTTGGCCTTCTGTCTTTTTGCACCACCCCTGCCAAGCCCTATGCGCGCCAGCCGTTTGTTGTCCCTCCAGATGCTGCTGGAAACGCGCGGCCGCATGAGCGCACAGGCGCTGGCCGAGGCGCTGGAGGTGTCGGTGCGCACGCTGTACCGCGATGTGGACCAACTCAGCGCTGCGGGCGTGCCCATCTATGCCGAGCGCGGGCGCCATGGTGGTTTTGCACTGCTGCCGGGCTGGAAGACCGCGCTCACAGGCCTCACGCCGTCCGAGGCGCAGGCCGTGTTCTTGAGTGGCCTGCCCGGCCCTGCGCAGGACCTGGGTCTGGGCGGCGATGTCGCGGGCGCGCGCCTGAAGCTGCTGGCCGCACTCCCCGCCGCCTGGCGCGACGACGCGCAGCGTGTCAGCACCCGCCTGCACCTGGACCCGGTGGACTGGTACCGCGAGAGCGACCCCACACCGCACCTGCCCACGGTGGCGGCCGCCGTGTGGAGCGGCCACCAGATCACCCTGCGCTACGAGGGCTGGGCGCGCACGGCAGAGCGCACCGTGAGTCCGCTCGGCCTGGTGCTGAAAGCGGGCGTGTGGTACCTGGTCGCGCTGCCCGCGGGGGTGGACGCGCGCGGGCCACGCACCTACCGGGTGTCGAACATCCTCGCGGCCACGGCGCTGGACCAACCGGCCAAACGCCCCGCAGGCTTTGACCTGCCCGGCTATTGGGCTGCGTCGATCCGGCGTTTTGAGTCAGGCCTGTACACGGGCGAGGCCGCACTGCTGGCCACGCCCGAAGGGCTGCGCGGCCTGCGCACGCTCAGCAGCGCTGTGGCCCGTGCGGTGGCCGCCGCCCCGCCGTCCCGCCGCAAGGATGGCCGCACGGCCGTGACGATCCCCATTGAATCGGTGGAGCATGCCTGCGGGCAACTGATGCGGCTGTCGCCGCAGGTGGAGGTGCTGCGGCCCATGGCATTGCGCCGCGCGCTGGTGGCGCGGGTGCAGGCCACGGCGCGGCTGTATGGGCTGGTTGCCGAATGAGGTAGCGGTGAAATTGCTGCTAATTTAATAGCAATAAAGGCATGATTGGTGGGCACTACCGGCCCGTAAGTCCACAAGCACCCGTGCACAGGATTTTTGGCAAGACTGGCCCGTGCGCCGGGCGCTCACAGCCCCCGTTCCACCATGTCCAGCAGGCGCTGGCCCAGCAGATCCAGCATCTGCTGGGGCGTGCCGCGCAGCGGCCCGTCGATGGCGAGCAGAGCCATGCCGTGCACGGTGGACCAGGCCAGGTATTCGGCGCCCGGGCGGCGCGCGGGTGGCAGGGCGCCAGCGGTGACCAGGTCGTCCAGTGCGGCGCTCAGGTGCTGGAAGGGGTTGAGCCCCGTGGCGCCGCCCATGGCGGGGTCGGGGGTTTGCTGCACCGTGAAGCGGCCGCCGAACGCGGTGCGAAAGAGCCCCGTTTCGGCGTGCGCAAACCGCAGGTAGCCGGCGCCCACGGCGCGTACCTTGGCATGGGCCTGCGCGGTCGGGCTGCCGGTGGTGGGCACCATGGCCAACTCGGCCTCCATCGACCGCGCGGCGGCCGCCACGGCGGCGGCGCGCACAGCGCCCAGCAGGTCGTCGCGGTTGGCGAAATGGCGGTAGGCCGCATTGGGTGCCACACCCGCGCGGCGCGTGGCCTCGCGCAGCACCACGGCATCGGGCCCGCCCTGGCGCGCCAGTTCAATGCCCGCGTCCAGCAGCGCGCGGTGCAAATCCCCGTGGCGGTAGGTGGTGCGCGCAGTGGGCGGGTTGGCGGCAGCTTTGTTGCGGGTGGTTACGGTCATGGGGAGCTTGGATGTGGACACTGTCCATTATCTTTGCTATGGTTTGTGGACGGTGTTCACAATTGTGCACCGAAATCATTCCTGACCCGTCAACCCTCTCCCAGGAGACCCCCATGAAAGTCGAGCCCTACCTGATGTTTGAAGGCCGCTGCGATGAAGCGCTGGAGTTCTACCGCCGCGCCCTTGGCGCCGAGGTCACCATGCTCATGCGCTACAAGGACAACCCCGAGCCCGCCGCTGGTGAGGGCTGCGCCGACGGCAGCGGCCCGGGCCCCACGCCCGAGATGGTCATGCACGCCTCGTTCACCGTGGGCGACACGCAGATCATGGCGTCGGACGGCATGGGCTCGGGTCATGCCAGCTTCCAGGGCATCTCGCTGGCGCTGAGCCCGGCCAATGCGGCCGATGCCAAGCGCTATTTCGACGCGCTGGCCGATGGCGGCAAGGTGCAGATGCCGCTCACCAAGACCTTTTTCTCGCAGGCGTTTGGCATGGTGGCCGACCGCTTTGGCGTGCCCTGGATGGTGGTGGCCCCCGAATGAGTGCGCCCCCCGCCAACCACACCAACCCACACGCAGGAACCCGCATGCTCGCCCTCTACGGCCACCCCTTTTCGTCCTACACCCAGAAGGTGCTGATCGCGCTGTACGAGAACGGCACGCCGTTTGAGCTGCTCAGTCTCGACCCCGCTGAGCCCGTCAGCCATTCCGCCGACTGGCTGCGCCATTGGCCGCTGGCCAAGTTTCCAGTGCTGGTGGACGGCGACCACACGGTGGTGGAAAGCAGCATCGTGATCGAGCACCTGCAGCTCGCGCACCCGGGGCCGGTGCTGCTGATTCCTGCCGACCCCCGGGCGGCGCTGGACGTGCGGTTCATGGACCGCTTCTTTGACCTGCACGTGATGGCCCCGGTGCAGCACGCGGTCAACGCCGCGCTGAACGGCAACGCCGAGCGCAAGGCAGAAGGCGTGGCCTGGGCCACCGAGAAGCTGGAGAAAGCCTACGCCTGGCTGGAGGGCATGTGGGCAGGGCGCACCTGGGCGGCGGGCGACTCGTTCTCGCTGGCGGACTGCGCTGCGGCGCCCTCGCTGTTCTATGCCGACTGGACGCACCCCATCACAGCCACCTACCCGCAGCTACGCGCCTACCGCGCCCGGTTGCTCGCACGCCCCTCGTTTGCACGCGCGGTGGAAGGCGGTCGCCCCTACCGCCACTACTTTCCGCTCGGGGCACCCGACCGCGACTGAGCGCGCGCCCACCACGTCACCAGGAGACTCCCCATGATGAACCCCGAACCCCACGCCATGCACCGCTGGCTGCAGCAACTGCTGGGCGACTGGACCTGCGAGTCGCTGGCCGACATGGGCCCGGGCGAACCCCCCGCGCAAAGCCGGGGCACCGAGCATGTGCGCGCACTGGGCAGCCTGTGGGTGCTGTGCGAAGGGGCGGGCTCCATGCCCGGCGGGGGTGGCGAGGCCCGCATGCTGATGACGCTGGGCTACGACCCGGACCAGCAGGCGTTTGCCGGCACCTGGGTGGGCTCGATGATGACGCATATGTGGGTGTACCGTGGCACGCTGGATGCGGACCAGAAAGTGCTGACGCTGGAGACCGAAGGCCCAGCTTCAAGGCCGACGGCGCCACCATGCGCTACCGGGACGTGATCACCGTCGTCAGCGCCAACGAGCGCACGCTCACCTCATTCGGACAGCAGCCGGACGGCAGCTGGAAGCAGTTCATGCAAGCCAAGTACACGAGGACTCCCTGACTCGCTGCGCGGCCTCCGCCTGAAGGGGGACGCACCCGGTGGACTGGCAAAGCCAGCCTCACGGGTGCACTGGCCTTGCGCCCCGCCAGTCGCCAGCGCAACGCGCATGACACACTGCGCTGCCAATCTCTTTTGATTTCCACCGTCCCATGACCCTCCGCATCGAAGGCCGCGCGCGCTGGCCCGCACTCATCCTGCTGTGCCTGGGCGAGCTGATGATCGTGCTCGACACCACCATCGTGAACGTCGCGCTGCCCAGCATCAAGGCCGACCTGGGCTTCACCGAAACCTCGCTGGTGTGGGTGGTCAACGCCTACATGCTCACCTTTGGCGGCTGCCTGTTGCTGGGCGGGCGGCTGGGCGACCTGTATGGCCACCGGCGGCTGTTCCTGGCGGGCATCACGCTGTTCACCATCGCATCGCTGGCCTGCGGGCTGGCGAATACGCAGGGGCTGCTGGTGGCGGCACGTGCGGTGCAGGGCGTGGGCGGCGCCGTGGTGTCGGCCGTGGCGCTGTCGCTCATCATGAATCTGTTCACCGAGCCGGGTGAGCGTGCGCGCGCCATGGGCGTCTATGGCTTTGTGTGCGCCGGGGGCGGCAGCATTGGCGTGCTGCTGGGTGGCGTGCTTACCAGCGCGTTGAGCTGGCACTGGATCTTTCTGGTCAACATCCCCGTGGGCGTGGCCATCTACCTGGCCTGCCTGGCGCTGCTGCCGGGCGGCAAGGGGCAGGCGCACGGGCAGCGGCTGGACGTGGCGGGCGCCGTCACCATCACCGCGTCACTGATGCTGGCGGTGTACGCCATCGTCAACGGCAACGCAGCGGGCTGGACCTCGCTGCAGTCGCTGGGGCTGCTGGGCGCTGCGGCGGCGTTGCTGGCTGCCTTTTTGTTCATCGAGTCGCATGTGACCGCACCGCTGGTGCCGCTGCCGCTGCTGCGGCTGCGCAACCTGGCCATCTCCAACGTGGTGGGCGTGCTGTGGGCGGCGTCGATGTTTGCGTGGTTCTTTCTGTCGGCGCTGTACATGCAGCTGGTGCTGGGCTACGACGCGATGCAGGTGGGCCTGGCGTTTTTGCCGTCCAACCTCATCATGGCGGGCTGCTCGCTGGGGCTGTCGGCCTGGGTGGTAATGCGCTTTGGCATTTGCCGCACGTTGGGCTGGGGGCTGCTGCTGGCGGCGGTGGGCCTGGCCCTGTTTGCGCTGGCACCCACCGAAGGCCGCTTTGTCATCCATGTGCTGCCCGGCATGCTGCTGCTGGGCGTGGGCGCCGGCATTGCGCTCAACCCGCTGCTGCTGGCCGCCATGGGCGATGTGAAACCCGAAGACTCGGGGCTGGCGTCGGGGGTGGTCAACACCGCGTTCATGATGGGCGGTGCGCTGGGCTTGGCCATTCTGGCCAGCCTGGCAGACGCCCGCACCGAACAGCTGCGCGGTGCGGGCGCCGGTGTGCGAGAGGCCCTCAATGCGGGCTACCAACTCGCGTTCTGGGTGTCGGCCCTGTGCGCGCTGGTGGCGGCGTTGCTGGGAGGTCTGGTGTTGCGCCCGGCGCCGCTGCCGCCAGCAGCACAAGGCCAGGGCTCCCATCCGTAGGACGGAGCCCGCGCCCATCGGGCCAGGTCTCCAGGGCCGACGCGGGCGGCGTGTGCCCCACAATCAGGCCGTACCGGACCCAGAAAGCACGCCATGAGCTTGACCCCTGACGACATCCCTGCATCACCGGCCAGCGCGGATGTCCCCGGTTCCAGGCTCCACCCGGATGTGCTCAAGCTCGGGCTGGTGAGTTTTCTCACGGACCTGAGCTCCGAGATGATCTTCTCGGTGTTTGCGGTGTTCTTCACCACCGTGGCCGGCGCATCCGCCGCGCTGCTGGGGCTGATCGAGGGGCTGGCGGATTTTTCGGCGTCGTCCCTCAACTACCTGGCGGGGTGGCTGTCCGACCGCAGCGGCCGGCGCAAAGGGTTTGCCACCGCGGGCTACGCATTCTCGACACTGGCCAAGCTGATCCTGCTGGTGTCATCGTCCATCGTGGGGCTCTCGGTCTTTCGCGTGATTGAGCGGCTGGGCAAGGGCTTTCGGGGCCCGCCGCGCGATGCCTGGCTGTCATCCATCGCCGCCAAGGAGTCGCGGGGCTATGCCTTTGGCGTGCACAAGGCGCTGGACAAATCGGGTGCCGTGCTGGGTCCGCTGGTGGCTTATGGGCTGCTCAAGTGGCTGGGCGAATCGGCCAGCACCTACAGCACGCTCTTCCTGGTGGCCTTTGTGCCGGCCGTGGCCAGCGTGATGGTGCTCTCGCGCATTCCAGACCAGCGCGCTGCGCCCCATGCGCGCGAGAGTGTTCGCGAGAACTGGCAACAGCTCAGCCCGGGGTTCAAGCGGTTCCTGCTGCCGGCCGGGGTATTTGCGCTGGCGTATTTCAGCCTTGGCTTTCTCATGGTCAAGGCGCACGACGTGGGGTTCGGGCTGACCGAGGTCGTGCTGCTGTACGCACTGTTCAATGCCACCTGTGTGGTGGCTGCACCGCTGGTAGGCCGACTTGGCGACCACGTCGGGCGCAGCCGCATCGTGGTGCTGGGTTATGCGTTGTATGCGGCCCTCAATGTGTGGCTGGTGCTGGCGGGCAGTCGCCCCGAGATGGTGGGCATTTTTTGCCTTTATGGTGTGTTCTATGCCATTGAGGAGTCGCAGAGCAAGGCCTTCATCGCCGACCTGGAGCCCGAGCGCCGCGCCACCGCCGTGGGCGTCTACAACTTTGTGACGGGCGGCCTGTACCTGCCCGCGTCCCTGGTGGCGGGTGCCCTGTGGGCGGTTGCACCAAGGCTGGCTTTCGGGTTGGCCGCCCTGCTGTCCCTGGCCGCCATGGTGGTGTTTGCAGTGCTGCAGCCCGCCGCAGCCGGGCGGCGCTAGTGGCATCGCAGACGTACATTGGAGCCATGAACAAAGAACACTACTTTCACCGCAGCGATCTGGTGCGCATTGCCACCGATGCCATGAAGGAGCGCGGCCTGGAGCCCGAGTTTCCGCAGCGCGCCCTGCAGCAGCTGCAGACCATCGGCGCCGCCAGCCACGACGATGACCCGCGCATTCGCGACCTGACGGCGCTGCCCTGGTGTTCGATCGACAATGACGACTCGCTCGACCTGGACCAGCTCACTGCGTGTGGCCCGCTGAGCAATGGCGTCGTGAAGATTTTTGTGGCCGTGGCCGATGTGGACGCCCTGGTCAAGAAGAACTCCGCCATCGACCAGCACGCGCACACCAACACCACATCGGTCTACACCTCGGCGCGGGTGTTTGCGATGCTGCCCGAACAGCTTTCCACCGACCTCACCTCGCTGAACCCGGGCCAGGAGCGCCTGGCCATCGTGACGGAAATGGTGGTGGATGCCGAAGGCGCCGTCACCCATTCCACCGTGCACCGTGCGCGGGTGCGCAACCACGCCAAGCTCGCCTACGATGCAGTGGCCGCATGGATCGACGGCGAAGGCGACCTGCCCGCAGCCGCGCGCGCGGTGCCCGGCATGGACGAGCAGCTGCGCATCCAGGACACCGTGGCGCAGCGCATGCGCGCGCGGCGACGCCAGCAGGGCTCGCTGGACCTGGAGACCTTTCAGCCGCGCGCCGTGTTTGACGGGGACCGCGTGGTGGACATTCGCCAGCAGGTGCAGAACCGGGCGCGCCAGCTCATCGAAGAGTTCATGATCGCCACGAACACCTGCACCGCACAGTTTCTGGCGCAGCACGGCAGCCGTGCACTGCGGCGGGTGGTGCGGTCGCCCGAGCGCTGGCTGCGCATCGTCGAAGTGGCCAGCAAATACGGCGAGGCACTGCCCAAGCAACCCGACTCGCGCGCGCTGGAGGGCTTTCTGGCACGCCAGCGCCAGGCCGATCCGGTGCGGTTTCCGGACCTGTCGCTGGTCATCGTGAAGCTGATGGGGTCAGGCGAGTACGTGGTGGAGCACACGCGGGGCGAGCCCATCGGGCACTTCGGCCTGGCGGTGCGCGACTACACCCATTCCACCGCGCCCAACCGGCGTTACCCCGACCTGGTCAGCCTGCGCATGGTCAAGGCGCTGCTGGCGGGCGAGCGCCCGCCCTACGGGGTGTCCGAACTGGCCCTGCTGGCCGAGCACTGCACGCGCCAGGAAGACGCGGCGCAAAAGGTGGAACGCAGCGTGCGAAAGTCCGAGGCAGCGTTGTTCATGCAGGGGCTGATCGGCCAGAGGTTTGACGCCATCGTCACTGGCCGCAACGCCAACGCGACCTGGGTGCGCATCTTCTCGCCACCGGCCGAGGGGCTGCTGGTGTCCGGCGAGTTCAACCTTGACGTCGGGACCAAGATCCGCGTGAAGCTGGTCAGTACCAATGTGGAACGCGGGTTCATCGATTTCGAGCAAGCGCAGTGATGCGCGAGCGGGGATACCGGGGCCGCTCGGCCGCTCGGTCCCTGTCGCGATGAGCCTGGCGGACTGGTTTGCTATATTTGTTGTAGCAAAATTGGCAATGAATACCGGCGCAAGAGGCGGTTTTAATCAAAAATGGGGCGCGCCGCCCGCTGGCCGGACTCCCACCACCGTCCTGCCCAGCGCACCGCACTGTTCCACCCGCCGCACTTCTGAAAGCGGCCTCTGGCCTTATCTTTGGCAGGCGTGCTGCCCGATAGCCGGCGGCGCAAACCCAAGGAGCCTTTGATGTCGTCCTCCCCCACCGTGTCTTCGTCGGCCGCCAGCCTGCCCGTTGTGCAGGCCCAGGCGCTGGGTCCGCTGTGGCCCACGATGGACCCGTTCCTGTTCTGCGCCCACCATGACGACGCCTACCCCGCAGGCAACGGCGCGTTTGCGCCCGCCGTGTCGCTGGAGGGCCGCCAGATCGGCAGCGACTTCAGCCGCAAGGACGGCTGGAGCATGTACCACGGCGACACCGTGCCCGGCTTTCCGGGCCACCCGCACCGGGGCTTTGAAACCGTCACCCTGGTGCGCAAGGGCCTCATCGACCATTCCGACTCGCTGGGCGCCGCCGCGCGCTTTGGCGGGGGCGATGTGCAGTGGGTCACGGCGGGCAAGGGCATCGTGCATTCGGAGATGTTCCCGCTGCTCAACGCCACCGAGCCCAACCCGCTGGAGCTGTTCCAGATCTGGCTGAACCTGCCCGCGAAGAACAAGATGGTGGAGCCCCACTTCACCATGCTGTGGAACGAGCGCATTCCGCGCTTGGTGCACAACGACGACGCGGGCCGTGCCACCACGGTGACGGTGGTGGCGGGCGCCCTGCCCGGCGCGCCCGCGCCCCTGTCGCCGCCACCGGAGTCCTGGGCTTCGCAGCCCGAAGGCGATGTGGCCATCTGGACGCTGCGCATGGACCCCGGCGCGCAGTGGACGCTGCCCGCCGCACGCGGCCAGGGCACGCGCCGCATGCTGTACTTCTTTGTGGGCGACAGCCTGCGCGTGGGTCCGCAGGACGTGGGCCAGCACGCCGCGCTGGAGCTGGTGGCCGGCCAGGACTGGTTGCTGACCAACACCGGCGCCACGCCGCTGGAATGCCTGCTGCTGCAGGGCCAGCCCATCGCCGAGCCCGTGGCGCAGTACGGCCCGTTTGTGATGAACACGCAGGCCGAGATCATGCAGGCCATGAACGACTACCGCCGCACCCAGTTTGGCGGCTGGCCCTGGCCCGACCAGGACCCGGTGCACGGCACCGAGGCGCGGCGTTTTGCGCGCTACCCCGGCCAGACGGAGGAAGAGCGCCCGGCTGATGCCCCGGTGGGCGCATAGGGCTGCTCACCCAGCCCGGAACGGGGCGCACGGCATGCCACCGGGCGCCTCGTGGACAATCCGGGGTTTCGTTTTGACCCGCGCGGCGGCTGGCGGCCCAGCCCTATCCGTCTCGCGCTGATTCTTCACCGCGCAGAAAGTGCAAGACCCCTATGGCCACCACCATCACCAAAGACTCCGCCGTCACCATCATCTACAAGGTCACCACGCCCCAGGGCAAGCCGCTGGATGCGGGCCACCTGTCGTACCTGCACGGCGGCTACGAGAACATCTTCCCCAAGGTCGAGGCTGCACTCGACGGCCAGGCCGTGGGCTTCAGCACCACGCTGCAGCTGGCGGTGGAAGACGCCTTTGGCGCGCGCGATGAAAGCCTGGTGCGCACCATCCCCAAAAGCGAGTTCCCGCCCGGCGTGAAGGTCGGCGGTCAGCTGCAAGGCGTGGGCGACGACGGCCAGCCCGCCGTGTTCAACGTGGTCAAGATCAAGGGCCCCGAAGTGCACCTGGACGGCAACCACCCGCTGGCAGGCCAGGCGCTGACCTTCAGCTGCAAGGTGACCGAAGTGCGCGCCGCCAGCGCCGAAGAAATTGCGCACCGCCATGTGCACGGTGCGCACGGCCACCACCATTGATGGCTGCTCGCCAGCCTGAGGCTGGCGACGCATGCAGACCTTGGAAGTTCAGGTTGCTGCCCCGCGTGCAGCGGTGGATGCCCTGGCACAAAAAAGCCCGCATTGCGGGCTTTTTTGTGGGGTACAGCGTCGTGAATTACTTGGCTGCTTCAGGCTTGGCGGCGTCGGCTTTTTTCTCTGCCGCTGCCTTGGTCTTCTTGGCCTTCGCCTTCTTCTCTGCCTTCTTTTCGGCAGGGGCCGACGCGGGGGCAGCGGCGGGCATCACTGCGGGCTTGGCTTCGGCTTTGGCCGCCGGAGTGGCGGGCATTGCGGGAGTGGCTGGGGTGGCGGGCATGGCCGATGTGGCAGGGGTCGCAGGCGCCGCGGCCTTCGCGGGAGTTGCTGGCGTTGCGGGGGCCGCAGGGGCTTGGGCAAACGAGGCGGTCACAAAGAAACCAGCGAGCAGGGCAGCGAGGAGCTTGTTCATGAGAAATCCTTTCAGATCGGATAACCGCCCGACACAGCGTCGGACTTAGCTATGCAACGGCCCTCGCCGGCGGCGCGATGACAGGTTACGAAGTCATTGGCAACAAGGCGTTACCGCGCCCCAGGCCGCGCCCGTTCAGCACCGGCTCCTTGGTCAGGCGCTCGCGCGCCCATTCCACAAACGCGCGCACCTTGGCCGGGGCCCGCCGCCCTGCGGGGTACACGATGTGCACGGGCACGGGGGGCAGTTCGTGCTCGGCCAGCACGATGCGCAGCCGCCCCGCGCGCAGGCTCGCTGCGGCCTGGTAGGCCAGGCAACGGGTCAGGCCAATGCCCGCCTCTGCGGCGGCAATGTCCACCTCGTTGCTGTTGCTGATCCAGGTGAACTGCGGCTGGCCGGTGGCGCCATCGCGAAACTTCCAGGGCGCTGGCGTGCGTGCATCAAAGGCAAAGCCGATGGCGCGGTGGTTGCTCAGGTCTGCAGGGTGGCGTGGCCTGCCGTGTTGCGCCAGGTACGCGGGTGATGCCACCACCAGGCGGCGCAGCGCGCCCACCTGCACTGCAGTGAGGCCCGAGTCGGGCAGGGGCGCGATGCGGATGGCCACGTCCATGCCTTCATCGAGCAAATGCACCAGCCGGTTGACGAACAGCGTGCGCACTTGCACGCGCGGCTGGGCCTGCAAGAAGCCCTGCACGATGGGCGCCACATGCTGGATGCCGAACATTTGCGGGGCGGTGACGGACAGCAGGCCCTGGGCCTCGGCCTGTGCACCGCTGGCGGCCTGCTCGGCCTCGTGCAGGTCGTTCAGGATGGGGCGGCAGTCTTGCAAGAAGCGCTCGCCCGCCTCGGTCAGCCTCACCATGCGCGTGCTGCGCTGGAACAGCAGCACACCCAGCCGTGCCTCCAGCGCTGCGATGGCGCGCGTGACGGCCGTGGCCGAGCAGCCCAGCCGCCGGCCCGCCACGGCAAAGCCGCCCGCATCGGCCACGGTCACAAAACAGCGCAGGGTGTCGAGATAGTCCATGCGGCCCATTATTGCGCATGCCGCAATTATGAAAAGCGGTGATTGGTTATTCACATCGCAGATTGCAATAGATATCGTCGAGCCATCTTTTCACTCACCCACCGACGAGGATTCACCATGTTCCCCACCACCCCGCTCCAGCTGTACCGCATGCCCATCTCGGGCCATTGCCATCGCGTGGAGCTGATGCTGTCCCTGCTCGGGCTGCCCTATGAACTGATCGACGTGAACCTGCTGCGCGGCGAACACCAGCGCGCGGAGTTTCTGGCGCTCAACCCGCTGGGCCAGGTGCCCGTGCTGGTGGACGCGGGCCAGGTGCTGAGCGACAGCAATGGCATCCTGGTGTACCTGGTGCTGCGCTACGCCCCCGGCAGTGCCTGGCTGCCGCAAGACGCCGTGGGGCAGGCGCAGCTGCAGCGCTGGTTCAGCCTGGCGGCGGGCTTTCTGGCGCCGGGCATCGGTGGGCCGCGTTTTGCGACGCTGACGGGCCGTGCCATGAACGAGGTCGCGCAGGCCACCGGCAAGCGCCTGCTGGCCTTCATGGAGGACGAACTGCAGGGGCGGGCCTGGTTGCTCGGGGGCGCAGCGCCCAGCCTGGCGGATGTGGCCATGGTCAGCTACACCTCGCAGGCGTATCTGGCGGGGCTGCCGCTGGAGGCCTACCCGCGCATTGCGGCCTGGGTGGCGCGCATGCAGGCGTTGCCGGGCTATCCGTCGCTGGCCGACCAGCTGCCCACGGCCGAGCAGGTGGCGGCATGACAGCCACCGAACCCGCTGCATCGGTTGCGGTGCCGGTGCCGCCCGAGGCATTCCACCCTGGCGAGCAGGCCCTGCAGGCGCGCGTGGGTGTGCGCGAGCGCATGGCGGCCGTGGGTGCCATGGTGCTGCGCGACCACATGCCCGACCAGCACCGCGAGCTGTTTGAAAAGCTGCCCACCTTGCTGCTGGGGGCGCTGGATGACCAAGGCCAGCCGTGGGCCACCATGCTTGCCGGCCCGCCCGGTTTTGTGCACACCCCCGATGCGCTGCGCATGCAGATCGCGACCGCGCCGGACTCCAAGGACCCGGTGCTTGCACACCTGGCGCCCGGCGCTGCTGTGGGCGTGCTGGGGCTGGAGCCGCACACCCGGCGACGCAACCGCATGAACGGGCGGGTGACGGCGTTTGGCGACGATGGCCTGGGCGTGCAGGTGGTGCAGAGCTTTGGCAACTGCCCCAAATACATCCAGGCTCGCGAGCCCGGCCTGCGCGCAGCGCTGGTTGCCCCGGGCCCGACGCAGTGGCTGGGCGCCGAGCTGGACGAAGCCGCCATCGCGCGTGTGCAGCGTGCCGACACGCTGTTCATTGCCAGTGCCTCGGCGCCGCGCCCCGGTGCCGGGCACAGTGAAGGCGTGGACGTGTCGCACCGGGGTGGCGAGCCGGGCTTTGTGCAGGTGGCGCATACACCGGGTGGTGTGGTGCTGAGCTTGCCGGACTACCCGGGCAATCAGTTCTTCAACACCCTGGGCAACCTCGCATTGCACCCGCTGGCAGGCTTGCTGGTGGTGGACTATGAAGAGGGCGGCTTGCTGCACATTGCAGCGCAGGCCGAGGTGCTGTGGGAGCGTGCAGCGCGTGCTACCTGGCCTGGCGCACAACGCGTTTTGCGCCTCACGGTGCTGCGCGCCCTGTGGCGGCCGCAGGTGTTGCCGTGGCGCTGGACGTCGCCGGTATCGGCCCCTCAGTTCCGGGTGATGCGCGAGGCGGCGCTGGGATGAGTGGCGCCCCTGCGGCGGGCTGCGAACGCGGCGATGGCGCTGCGATGCGCCTGCGCGGCACGGTGGCCTTGGCCTCCACCATCTTCGCGCTGCGCTCGTGCGCTGTCTGCGCCAGTTCGGTGATGAGCGCGGCCTCGGGCAGGTTGTGCCAGTAGCGCGTGGGCATTTCCTTTTTCATCATGGTGAGCTTGAGCCGCGCGGGGTTGAAGATGTGGCGGTAGTAGGTGAGCCACAGCGCCTCGCCCGCGTCGGGTGGAGGCGCGTCGCTGCGCTGCGCGCCGGGGCCGGTGTGCAGCTGCTGGCCGTCCCAGCGCACGCTGGCGTCGGGCGTGAGGATGGCCCAGCGCATCTGCGTGAACCGGCGGATGAAGAAGCCCGCGTTGGCCACGGTGATGTAGTGGTCGGGCTCGAACCAGGCCATGTGCAGGGTGTTGCCATCGGGCTCCACCACAGGCCGAAAGCGAACGAAGGCGTGCATCTTGTGCATGTCGCGCTGCACGGCGCGGACCATGTGGTGGGCCAACATGCGGTCGGCGTCCAGCGGGTCTTGTCGCGCGGCGTCGGCTTCCGCGCCGCCTTGCGCCATGCGCCACAGCAGGCGGTACATCAGCGCAAAGCGGGCCGGATCGCGATGCAGGATGAGCTGCTCGCACAGGCGCACAAAGTCGGGCGGTACGCGCAGCGTGGGCGCATCGGTGGCTGGCGGCGGCAGGGCGTATGGGCTGTGAGGTTCAGGTGCAAACAGGTCTTCAGCCGCATCGGCCCCGCAGCGCCAGTCCACCGCCTGCGGGGGCACGTTGGCTTGCACCAGGGAGCGAGCGGCGGCGCGGAACCCCTGCCAGTCGGTGGGGTGGTCCAGCGTGAGGGTGTGGCGCTGCATTCGTGCCTAACGGAACTGTGCGCTCAAAACAGGCTGCGCTGCAGCGGCGGCGGCGCCAGCTGTGCAGCCAGGTCAGCAGCCTCCAGCGCACGGCCGGGGCGGTAGTCGGCCGCCTCCACAAACGGCAGCACCTTCTTGAGCGGCACATGCAGCCGCGCCAGGTCGGCGTGCCGCAGGCGGCGCACGCGGCGGGCGGCCAGCAGGCGGTCTACCGTCTGCACGCCAAAGCCGGGTACGCGCAGCAGCAGTTCGCGCGGGGCGGTGTTGAGGTTGACCGGAAAACGCTCGCGGTGCGCCAGCGCCCAGGCCAGCTTGGGGTCCACATCCAGCGCCAGCATGCCGACCTGATTGCCTTGGCTGGGCGGCACGATCTCGTCGTGCGTAAAGCCATAAAAGCGCATCAGCCAGTCGGCCTGGTACAGCCGGTGCTCGCGCACGGTGGGCGGTGCGGCCAGCGGCAGGGCGCGCGCGGCATCGGGAATGGGGCTGAAGGCCGAGTAGTACACGCGCCGCAGCCGGTGCACGCCGTACAGGCGCGCGCTGGTGGCGAGGATGGTGCGGTCGTCCGTGGCGTCGGCGCCCACAATCATCTGCGTGCTTTGCCCGCCGGGCGCAAACAGCGGCGCACTGGCCCGGCGCGTGGTGCGCGACTGCGGCATCGACACGATGGCCTGCGCGGCTTGCTCCTTGCGGGCCGCGCGCGATTCGCCAATGTGCACCGCCATGCGGGCCATGGACCGGTCGATGGCGGCGCTGTTTTTCTCGGGCGCCAGGGCCGTGAGGCTCTCGGCCGTGGGCAGCTCGATGTTGATGGAGAGGCGGTCGGCATACCGGCCGGCGCGCTGCATCAGCTCGGGCGATGCGTCGGGAATGGTCTTCAAGTGGATGTAGCCGCGAAAGTCGTGCTCCTCGCGCAGCACGCGGGCCACCTCCACCACCTGCTCCATGGTGTAGTCGGGGCTCTGGATGATGCCGCCGGAGAGGAACAGCCCCTCGATGCAATTGCGGCGGTAGAAGTCCAGCGTGAGCTGCACCACCTCATCGACCGTGAAGCGCGCCCGGGGCACGTTGCTCGTCACGCGGTTCACGCAGTACAGACAGTCGTACTGGCAGAAGTTGGTGAGCAGAATCTTGAGCAGCGAGATGCAGCGCCCGTCTGGCGCGTAGCTGTGGCAGATGCCCATGCCCTCGGTCGAGCCCATGCCGCGCCCGCCCACCGAATCGCGCGGCGCAGCGCCGCTCGATGCACACGAGGCGTCGTACTTGGCCGCATCGGCCAGGATGGCGAGTTTGGACTGTAAATTCACTGGATGAATTTACAGTGAATTCAATGCCTGATGCCAGCCTGGGGAGAATGCGCAGGGGTTGTGTGATCCTGAATTGATAGCTGCTAGCGCTTGATGGATAAGCGCTAGCAGCCAAAAATGCTTGAAATCAACGCGGTCAGACCGTTTCCAGCGCCATCACCGCCGTGGCCGTGTTCGAAATGGGGATGTGGTAGTTGCTGTGCACTCGCCGCACCCCCGCGCGGGCGGTGGCGAGGGCCCCGCGCATGGCCAGCCACATCAGCAGTTCCACGCCCTGGGTGCCGGTCTTTTCCACCAGCTCGTGCACGCTGAACTGCGTGGCCCACTCGGGGTTGGTGGTGAGGCTCTCGATGAACTGCAGGTCAAATGCCTTGTTGATGAAGCCCGCGCGTTCGCCGTCGAGCTGGTGGCTGAGGCCGCCCGAGGCCATCACCGCCACCTTCTTGTCGCTGTCCCAACTCTGGATCGCCTGGCCCACGGCCTTGCCCAGTGCGTAGCAGCGCTTGGCCGAGGGCAGCGGAAACTGCACGGTGTTGATGCACACCGGCACCACCGCCACGGGGCACTCGCCCTCGGGCCAGAAGAGCTTGAGCGGCAGTGTGCAGGCGTGGTCCACCAGCATCTCCTGGCAGGTGGTCACGTCAAACTCCTGGTCGATCAGCGTGTTGATGAGGTGCCAGGACAGGTCCACCTCGCCCTGCAGCGGCGCCAGGGTGGGGATGCCCCAGCCTTCGTCGGCGTTGTGGTACTGCGCCGCCGCGCCCACGGCAAAGGTGGGCATCTTGTCGAGGAAGAAGTTCAGGCCGTGGTCGTTGTAGAACATCACGACCACGTCGGGCTTCTTCTCGCCCAGCCACTGGCGGATGGGCGGAAAGCCGTCGAAGAAGGGCTTCCAGTACGGATCGCTTTGCAGGCCCTTGTGGATGGCGTTGCCAATGGCCGGGATGTGCGAGGTGCCGAGGCCGCCGATGAGTTGTGCCATGGGATGTCTCCAGATGCAGTGTTTGAGAGGACGGGGTTGCCGCCCCCCAACCGTTCGGGCTGAGCCTGTCGAAGCCCGGGCGCGTCGTTGGTGCGGCGCTTCGACAGGCTCAGCGTGAACGGGTGGGGGTGGGGAAGGGGGAAAAGGCGCAGCGCCGCGCGGATCAGTCCCGGCCCGCCGCCACCAGCTTGGCCTTGAATTCGTCTTTGGTCATGCCCGTCTGCTGTGCGCCGATATCCTGCATGTCCAGCTTGAAGATGCCCGCGAACTTGGCCAGGTAATAGGCGTTGCCGCCCGCGGCAATCAGCTGCAGCACGTTCTTGGCGCGGATGGCGGCGGCCTGCTGTTCGTTCAGGCCGTACTTGCGCATGTACGCCTCTTCGTCGGCCAGAAAGGCCTTGCGGTTGGCCTCGTCGTTGAACGAAAAGCACATCTTGTTCAGCGCATAGCCCTTGCGGGCCTGGTCGCCATCGAACGGCGTGGTGCCGGGGATCGGGGGCAGTGGGGAAGGCATGGAAGTCTCCGGGGCTTGATGTAAGTCAGAGCGCAGTGTCGGCGCGCCATTGCCAAAGATGAAGCCTGAAAACATCATCGAATGCATGAGCAATTTCGATGGATCGCAGCTGGACGGCCACCTGCTGAAACTGCTGCTGGCCGTGCTGGAAACCGGCAGCATCACGGCAGCGGCCGAACGCCTGGGCGTCACCCAGTCGGCCGTGAGCCACCTGCTGGACAAGCTGCGCGCCATCACGGGCGACCCGCTGTTCGTGAAGCGCGGGCGCGGCATCGTGCCTACCGCCCGCGCCGAGGCGCTGGCCCAGCCTGCGCGGGACATGCTGCACCAGATGCAGCGGTTTGCCCGAGGGGCCGAGTTCGACCCGATGCATTGGCATGCCGAGCTGACCATTGCAGCCAACGACTTTCAGCGTGATTTGCTGCTGCCCGCGCTGGCGTCCCGCCTGCGCAGTGCCGCACCGGGCGTCACGCTGCGCATCGTGCCCAGCGGCGCGCCCAGCGCCGAGCTGCTGCGCTCCGACGCGTGCCAGCTCGTCATCAGCCCCCGCCCGCCCGATGGCACCGACATCGTGCAAAAGCGCCTTTTCGAAGACCAGTACCGCGTGTTCTACGACGCCAGCGTGCGCAGCGCGCCCGCCACCGAAGCCGACTACCTGGCGGCCGACCATGCCACCGTGGCTTATGAAGCCCACCGAGGGCTCGATCTGGACCGCCAGCTGCTGGCGCGCGGCGTGCGCCGACGCTTTGCCGTGCGCGTGCCGGGCTTTGCGGCGCTACCGGCGTTTGTGCGCGGCACGGCGCTGCTCACCACTGCGCCCTCGCTGCTGGCCCGCACGGCGCTGGCAGGCTTGGCCAGCGCACCCTTGCCGGTGGTGTGCCCGGCCATGCCGATGTATTTGATCTGGCATGCGCGCTACCAGCAAGATGCAGCGAACCGGTGGCTGCGTGGGGAGGTGGAAGCCGTGGTCAGGCCGGCGCTGGCCAGCGGGGGTACGTGAAGTCGTCGGGTGTCGCCTGGCACCACTCAGTGCGGGGTGTCATTCCCTTGCTTGCCGGTGGCCATTGCGCCAATGATTTCGATCACGGTGCCGAGCACCAGGGTGAAACCTGCCGCACCCCCTAATCCTGCGACAGCCAGCACCACAGCGGCAATCACGCAGAGAAGCGCCGCGCAATGAAAAGGCCTCATGCCACGCTCCCAGCGCGGCAGGGGCGCTTTACCAGCGCGGCGAGGGCGCAGGAGGGCTGCGTCATTGTTCAGCAACCTTGGTGGCGGCCTTGTGTTGGCGTCGCAAGGCACCGCGCAGCAATCGCGTGGCCCGGTCTCTCAGCCCCGCCGGCTTGCCGGGCCGCACCGGGTGTTCGCGGGCCTGCACGCAGGCTGCCAGAAAGTCGTTGAGGATGGCCGTGTCGTCCAGCGTGTTCGAGCCTTGTTTGTGGAACTCCGGGTGCCACTGCGTGGCGGCGATGTAGCCACGGCCTGGAGCGGGCTTGAGCCGGATGGCCTCGGGCACGCCGTCGGGTTCGCTCAGGGCCTCGACCACGAACTCGGGCGCCACGCGCTTGATGCCCTGGTGGTGGATGCTGTTGACGCGCGCTCGGGGCATGGCGGGGTACAGCTTGGCCAGATGCGAGTCGGGAACGATCTGGATGTCGTGGAAATGCTGGTCGTAGGTGGTGGCGTTGCGGTGTTGCAGCGCGCCGGGGTGCTGGGTCTCGATGTCCTGGTACAGCGCGCCGCCAAAGGCCACGTTGATGAGCTGCAGGCCCCGGCACACGCCGAAGATGGGCTTGCCCACTTCGGCAAAGGCCTTGACCAGGGCCAGGTCGTAGATGTCGCGCACGCGGTCGCCCAGCCACTCCTCGCGCAGGGGCTCCTCGCCATAGTTGCCGGGCCACACGTCGGCGCCGCCGTGCATCACCACGCCATCGAGCCACTCGGCATAGTGCCGCAGCGTGACGTCGCCGCGCGCGGTCTCGCCCGTGGGGCAGGGCACCATCACGACGATGGCGCCCGACGACATGATCCAGTGCGCGATGGACTGCTCCACGTACTGCAACGTCTTGTTGGTGAACAGGGGGCGGGTGGGGTCGGCGTGCTGGAAGCAGGCGGACAGACCAATCTTGAGGCGGGGGGCAGCAGCGGGCATGGGGGAAGGGCTCCGGGCAGCGCGTGGCGCGCGTGGTCGATCATTGTGGTCGTTGAGGGAGAGACTTTTGCGGTTGTAGCACCGTGCCTTTGCGGCGTCTGTAGGAAAGTGCCGTGCAGCAGCTGTGCCCCGGTGTTTTGGTCTGGAGGAGGCTCCTTCGATCTGCCACAACATGCTACGAAATGTGGCTTTCTTCATGAAATGTGTCTGCACATCCGGCGGCTGGAGGCGGATTTTGCGGGGGTGCTCGCCATAATTTCGGTTCACCCGGTGCCAGGGAGGGGCACTGGGTGGCGCGATGCCCGCCTTCCCGGAAAGCCACAACATGTCCCATCCAACATTCCGTTTGTCCGCTCTCGCCGTGCTGGCCGCCGCGACCGCCGTAGCCTGCTGGCCGCAGGCTGCGCGGGCCACTGTCCCTGCGGGGGCTGCGGCTGAGATCGTCAGCCTGCAAGGGGCGGGCGACCAGCGCGCTGCAGTGGCGGCGGACTGGGCGCCTGCCCGCCTTGCCCAGGCCTTGGCCCAGGGCGACTTCGTGCGCACGCGGCAGGCCGCCAGGATGGCGCTGCTGTTTGCCGACGACACCCAGCTGCGCCTGCACCAGAATACGGTGCTGCAGGTCAAGGGCGTGGCCACCCCGGCGCAGCCCGTGACCACCTTGCTGCTCAATGCCGGCCGTGCGTGGACGCAGACCAAACGCGCCGACGGCAGTCGCCTGAACCTGGAGACGCCGGCTGCGACGGCGGCCATCCGCGGCACCGACTGGGACATCAGTGTGGAGGACGACGGCCGCACGCTGATCACCGTGCTCTCGGGCACGGTGGAGTTTTCCAACGCGCAGGGTTCGGTGTCCGTGGGTGCCAACGAAGCGGCGTTGGCCGAAGTGGGCAAGGCCCCGGTCAAGCTGGTGCTGAGCCAGCCGCGCGACCGCATCCAGTGGGTCAATGCACTGCGGGCCGACCCGGTGCCCCACCTGTCGGCCGGGCCCGTGCCTGCAGCACTGGTGCCCGTGCGGGATGCTCTGGCGGCCCGCGACCTGGCGGCGGCCCGTGCCGCGCTGGCGCAGGCGCGCACCTCCGCAGCGCCGGCATGGGTGGATGTGTTCGATGCGGCCGTGGCCCTCCAGGCGGGCGACCTGCTGGCCGCGCGCGGCCTGCTGGCGCGGCAGGTGGCTGCCGCCGACGCGGCGCCGTTGCCCGCGTGGCTCATGCAGTCCGACGTGCAGCTGATGGAGGGCGAAGGGGTTGCGGCAGCCGACACGCTGCGCACTGCGCTCCAGCGCTGGCCCGCCCACCCGGCGCTCGTGGCACAACTGGCGCGGGTGCAGATCCTGAGCGACCGTGTGGACGAAGCGGCGGCCACCCTGGCCCCGGCGCAGGGCACGGCCCATGCCGACCTGGCGCTGGTGCGCGCCGAGCTGGCACGGCGCCGGGGCGATGCGCCCGGCACGCTGGCTGCGTATGCCGAGGCGCAGACGCTGGCACCTGGCGATGCTCGCGCCTGGCAAGGCCTGGGCAGCGCACATGCCGAGCGCGAAGACCCACGCCCCGCCCGCGAGAACCTGCGGCGCGCGCTACAGCTGTCGCCGCAATCGCCCGGCGCCTGGGGCGAGCTGGGCACGCTGGAGACCTTTGTGAACCAGTTCACCGAGGCGGGCCAGGCCTTTGCCACCGCGCTGGGAGACAACCCCGCGGACTACGTCGCGCTCACCGGCCAGGGGCTGCTGCACCTCAAGCAAGGGCAGCCAGACGCCGCGCTGGATGCGTTCTTGCGGGCGGGCGTGATGGAGCCACGCTATGCCCGCGCCAAGACCTGGACCGCCGTGGCCTACTACCAGTTGGGCCGCCACCAGGATGCGCTGACCACCTTGCAGCAGGCCACCGTGCTGGACGACAAGGACCCGGTGCCCTACATGTTGCTGGCGCAGATCCACACCGATCTGTTCCAGCCTGGCGAAGCGGTGGAGGCTGCGCGCGCCGCCGTGGCGCGCATGCCGTACCTCAAGTCGCTCAACCAGGTGGCCAACGACCAGAAGGGCAGTGCCAACCTGGGCGCATCGCTGGCGTTCTTTGGCATGGAAGACTGGGCGCTGGAGATGGCGCAGCAGAGCTTCTACCCCTACTGGGGCGGCAGCCACCTGTTCATGGCGGACCGCTATGCGGGTGAGTTCAACAAGAACTCGGCGCTGTTCCAGGGCTTCCTGACCGACCCCATGGCGTTTGGCGGCAGCCAGCGTTTTTCGCCGCTGCTGCAGCAGCCCGGCAGCCACGGGTCGGTGGGCGTGACGCTGGACCACGAGTTCTACCGCATGCGCGCGCCTGCGGTCACGCTCAATGGCCTGGACAACAGCCATGTGCCGGTGTCGTGGTTCTTCAAAGCACAGACGGCGGATGTGAGTGCCTATCCGTTCGACCTGCAGGTCAACCGCCTTCCCGCCATGCGGGCGGGCGAGGGCGACCTGCGGGCCCGCGCCATCACCGCCGGGGTGGGCATGCAGCCCACCGAGCGCATCAACCTGTTTGCCTATGCCAACCAGTTCAGCATGCGCCTGCGGGGCCAGAACGCGCAGGAGACGGCGCTGGACGACACCGTCACCCAAGGGGCCCTGGGCATGGCCTACCGGTGGGGGCCGACCGAGCAGACCTGGATCAAGCTGGGCCGCAGTGTGGACAACCTGCAACTGCTGCGCTACCCCACGGCCTATATCGACCCGCCGTTCCTGAGCGTCATGGGCGTGAGCAGTGCTCCGCGCAAGGACTTCAGCGACATCCAGCTGCGCCACACGGTGGACACCACCCCTGGCAGCCGCTGGAGTGTGACCCTGGAGCATGTGCACGAGCGCCAGAACAACCTGCTGGCAGGCGAGGCCGCTGTGGTGGCCGACATTCCCGGCGTGGGGCTGTACCGCGACTATCTGGTGCTGGCGGGCTACAACCGCATTGACCGCCGCTACACCGGCCTCACGCTGGCCACCACGCAGCGGGTGGACCCGGCGCTGAGCCTGGACGCTGCCTTGGGCCTGCAGCAGATCCGCCACCGTGTGGACGGCCTCACGCAGAGCTATCTGGTGGGGCTGGACCAGTTCAGCGAAGAGCAAGCCCGCCGCGCGGACACCGAGCGTGTGGTCACGCCACGCCTGGGGGCGGTGTGGCAGCCTGCAGCGGGCACCACGCTGCGCGTGGCCTACCAGGACTGGATGCGTCCCCTGAGCGTCTCCACCCTTGCGAGCGTGGAGACTGCGGGCATCCCCGTTGAAGACCGGCTGGTCGAAGCCGGGGGCCGCCACAAGCGCACGGTGGCGCAGCTGGGCATGGAGGTGGGCGCCAGCACTTTCGTGGGCCTGCGCGCCGACCATCTGCGGGTGAACAACCCTGGCACCGTCGGCGTAGACCTGCGCACACCCAGCCTGCCGTTCCTCGAAGAGATGCGCAACGCGCAGCTGGTCAACCTGTCCACCAGCGACCTGCTGGAAGACACGCCAAGCTTTGAGCGCGGCACGCTGCAGACCCTGGGTGGCACGGTCAACCACATGTTCAGCCGTCGCTGGTCGGCCTACGCCAAGTACCTGTACCAGCACAGCGAAAGCCGCACGCTGGACGGTGGTGCCGAGGTGGTGGGACGCATTCCCTACATCCCCCGCCACACCGTGGCGCTGGGCGCCACCTGGGCCAGTGCGCAGCGCCTGTACCTGAGCGCTCGCGCGGTGTACCGGTCCGAGCGGTTTGAGGACAAGGAGAACCTCACGCGCCGCGCGCCAGGCTGGGGTGTGGACCTGATGGGCTTCTGGGAAACGCAGGACAAGCGTTGGGTGGTGGGCTTTGCGGCCATGAACCTGTGGGCTCCGAAGTCGGACCGGCAAAAGGCCCGCTATGTCCTGGATGCGCGCTACCGCTTCTGATTCGGCGGCAGTGCCGCACGCCCGGCAGCGGCAGCGGTGGCTCTCGCTGGCGGCGGGGGCGCTCGCGTTGCTGTTGGTGCTCGCGGCCAGTGTGAGCCGCCCCTGGCACGCGCTGGAGTTCAAGACCTTTGATGTGCTGACGGCGCTGGCTGCGCCGCACCACACGGCGGTCCCCGTGGTGATCCTCGCTATCGACGAGCCGACTTTTCAGGAGCTGCAGCAGACCTGGCCCTTTCCGCGCAGCATGCACGCGGCGCTGCTGGAGCGGCTGCGCACCGAAGGTGCGCTTGCCGTGGGGCTGGATGTTGTGTTTGCCGACCCGTCCACCGAGGCCGAGGACGCAGCCCTGGACCGCGCCATTGCGCAAGCGGGGCGGGGGTTGCCGGTGGTGTTGGCCTCCGCGCGCGAGAAGATCGACAGCGCCAATGCCGCGCTGTGGACGGAGATTCAGCCGCTGCAGCGGTTTCTGGATGCGGGCGCCGATGCGGGCGATGCCGGGGTGGAGCCCGACGACGACTTCGTGGTGCGCCGTGCGCCCGCCGCACGCGAAGGCTTTGCGCTGCGGCTGGCCCAGCGTGCGGCCGAGGCGCGGGGCCAAGCCCCGGCGCTGCACCCCTTCGACTGGATCGGCTACCGTGGCCCGCGCGGCACGTTCGACACGCGCTCGTACTACCAGGCGCTGGAGCCGGGGCTGCTGCCTGCAGGTTTCTTCAAGGGCAAGATCGTGCTCGTGGGGCGATCGGCGCGCACCGCCACCGAGCTGTCGCATTCGCAGGCCGACTTGTTCAACTCGCCGTTTGGCACGGTGGGTGGTGAGCGGCTTTTCCCGGGTGTGGAGCTGCAGGCCACGCTGCTGGACAACCACCTCACTGGCGGGGGGCTGCGCAGCGTGTCAGACGTATGGACCCTGGCCATCACCATGCTGCTACTGCCGGTGCTGCTGTGGGCCAACCGACGGCTGCACCCGGCGGGCGCGGGGGCGCTGACGGCGGCGCTGGTGGTGGCGATGGGCGCGGTGTCGTGGTGGCTGTTTGTCAGCCTGCGCCTGTGGTGGCCGCCGCTGTTGCCAGCGGTCGGTGCCGTGGCTGTCTATGGTGCTGCTGCGCTGGTGGGCTATGCCATCGTGCGCCAGCGCGCACGCCAGACGCGGGCCATGTTTGCACAGTACGTGCCACCCGCCGTGGTCTCGCGCCTCATCGCGCAGCCCGAGCTGATGCGCCTGGGCGGCGAGGCGCGCGAGGTCACGCTCATGTTCACCGACCTGGCCAACTTCACCACGCTGTCCGAGCAGTTAAGCGCCGAGCAGACGGTGGAGGTGCTCACCGGCTACTTCAACGCCATGACGCCCATCGTGCATGCCACGGGCGGCACGGTGGACAAGTTCATCGGCGACGCGGTGATGGCCTTCTGGGGGGCGCCCCTGGATGACCCGCGGCATGCCGAACACGCCGTGGCTGCGGCCATCGCCATGCAGCAGGCCATGGCCGCGCTGGTGGCCGATCTGCAGGCGCGCGGCCTGCCGCCCATCCACATGCGCATCGGGCTGCACACGGGCCGCGTGGTGGTGGGCAACGTGGGTTCGGACCAGCGCTTTTCGTACACGGCGATTGGCGACGCGGTGAACTTGGCCGCGCGGCTGGAGGGCGCCAACAAGGCGTTTGCCACGGGCATCCTGCTGTCGGAAGCCACGGCGGCGCAGCTGCCGCCCACGGTGGCGCTGCGCGCGCTGGACGATGTGATCGTCAAAGGCAAGACCGAGCCCGTGCGGGTGTTCACACCCTGTGACGACGCCCTGGTGCGCGAGGCCAGCAGCGCGGCGCTGGCGGCCTTCCATGCGCGCGACTGGCACGGTGCCGAGGCGCAGCTGGCGCGGGTGCTGAAGCGGCTGCCCGGCGACCTGGGCGCCACCCGCCTCATGGCGCGCGTGGACGAAGCGCGGGCGCTGCCCCCCGGGGCGCCCTGGCAACCCGCCGTGGCCCTCGACAAGTTGTAGTGCGAGCCCATCCAACATCCTTTGACATGTATTTACCGGGGGTATGGAGGCTGGTGCCATGATGGGGACTTCGCAACTTCATCAGGAAGGACCCTCTCCATGCAAGTACAAGTCAATACGGACGACCACATCCAAGGCGGCGATTCTCTGGCCCGCTGGATCACGGACGAGTGCAAGAGCCGGCTGTCGCGCTTTCAGGACCATGTGACACGGCTGGAGGTGTTTCTGTCCGATGTGGATGCGGGCAAGTCCGGCGCCAATGACAAGCGCTGCCGCATCGAGGCGCGTGTCACGGGCCGTCAGCCCATCACCGTGACTGACGACGCCGACAAGATGGCCAACGCCTTCATCGGCGCGGCCGACAAGCTGGCCCGCGCCCTCGACGCCGACCTGGGCCGGGTGAAGGACCGCAACGGCCGCGACACCATCCGCGCGGCGGCCGCAGAAGAGTAGTTCAGGTGAAATAGGCCGCTAGTGCATGATTCATATGCACTAGCAGCTATCAATTCAGGAGTGAATGAAAAAGGCGCTGCAGCCAAAAGCTGGCAGCGCCTTTTGTTTGGGGTCGCCTACAGGTCGAGCACGAGCAGCTTGCTGCGCGCGCGCGAGCAGCAGGGCATGAACTGCTCGTTGGCGGCCTTTTCCTCGTCCGTCAGGTACATGTCGCGGTGGTCCACCTCGCCCTCCAGCACGCGCGTGAGGCAGGTGCCGCACACGCCTTGCTCGCAGGAGGTGAGGATGTCGATGCCCTCCTTGCGCAGCGCTTCCACCACCGACACATCGGGCGCAATGGGGTAGACCTTGCCAGTGCTGGCAATGCGCACTTCAAAGCCCTGGTCTCCCGAGGTGTCCTGTGCAGGGGCGCCAAAGTATTCGAGGTGGATGTGGTCCTGCGCCCAGCCCTGGGCCTTGGCGGTGGCCACAACATGGTCGATGAAGCCGGCCGGGCCGCACACATACAGGCGCTTGTCGGGTCCGGGAGCGGCCAGCACGGCGGCGGTGTCCAGCTTCTGCTCGGGGGCTCCCGCATCAAAGTGGAAGTGGGTGTGTGGCGCGAGGGGCGAAGCGGCAATCTCGGCGGCAAACGCGGTGCGCTCTACCGAGCGCGTGCAGTAGTGCAGTGCAAAGTCGGCGCCTGTGCGCGCCAGCCGGTCGGCCATGCACAGCAGTGGCGTCACGCCAATGCCACCCGCCAGCAGCACGGTGCGCTGTGCCGGGTGCAGGGCAAAGTGGTTGCGCGGCGTGCTGATGGTGACGACGTCGCCTTCATGCACGCTGTCGTGCATGGCGACGGAGCCGCCGCGCGATGCCGCGTCGCGCAGCACGGCGATGCGGTAGCGGTGCGACTCGTGCGAGGCATTGCACAGTGAATACTGGCGCACCAGTCCACCCGGCAGGTGCACGTCGATATGCGAGCCCGCGCTGAACGGCGGCAGGGCTGCGCCGTCCAAACGCGCCAGCTCAAAGCTGGCGATGCCTTCGGCCTCGACCCGCTTCCTGACGACGCGGACCTGCAGGGTCTCCTGCGCGGTCATGCGGTCACCGCCTGGGGTGCGGCAGGCGCGCGCTCGGCGGCCAGCAGGCGATCCAGAATCTTGCGCGACTGCACGCCACCGGCATCAATGTTGAGCATGAGCAGCTTGCGGTCTGGATAGCGCGTCAGGTTCTCTTGCTGCAGCTCCAGCATCTGCTGGTCCTCGGCAAAGATCTTGCCCTGGCCGTCGCGGATCTGGGTGGTGAGCGACGGGTCCTGCGGCTTGAAGTTGCGCGCCATGCCCCAGAAGTAGTGGATCGAGGTCTCGGTCTCGGGCGTGATGAAGTCCACCACGATGCTCGACGCCTTCTTGTCGGCCGGCGCGTCGTAGCCGCCATGGCCCGCCAGCGCTACGCCCACTTCGATCAGCACATGGCTGGGCGGGTTGAAGTGGCAGATCTGCCAGCGGTCCACCATCTGGTCGTCGGGCAGGCCGTTCATGCGCAGCGCCATCTTCCAGAACGGAGGGGCTTCAATGCCTTCCATGAAGCGGCTGGTGATGACCTCGTCGCCCTCCACGCGGGTCTTGCAGGGCACCTCATCGATTTCCTTCTGGCCGATGCTGGTGGAGTGCACATAGGTCTCGTGCGTGAGGTCCATCAGGTTGTCGATCATCAGGCGGTAGTCGCAGGCAATGTGGTACAGCCCGCCGCCGTAGGCCCACTCGGGGTTGTTGGCCCAGGGCAGGTGGTGAATGGTGGCGGGGTCGGCCAGCGCGGCATCACCGGGCCACACCCAGATGAAGCCATAGCGCTCCACCACCGGAAAGCTGCGCGCCTTGGGAAAACCCTGCACGCGCTGGCCGGGCATGGACACCGACTTGCCGGTGCATTCCACGCGCAGGCCGTGGTAGCCGCACTGCAGCTGGCCTTCGCACACGCTGCCCAGCGACAGCGGTGCGCCGCGGTGGGGGCAGAAATCATCCAGCGCGGCGACCTGGTCGGGTGCAGGGCGGTAGAACACGATCTTCTCGCCGCAGATGGTGCGGCCCAGGGGCTTGTCCGCGATCTCGTCGGGGGTGCAGGCTACGTACCAGGCGTTCTTGGGATACATGGTTGTCTCTCTCCGTGGGTGGATGGTGTTGTTGCGAGCTTGGTATACAGCCCGCGCGCAGATCGCAGCTGAGGTGCCGCAATTGTGCGAAAAACCCGGTTTTCTGTATACATAAAAAAGACATAAAACAGCTATTGCACTTTTGTATATCTCATAAGTTGTTGTTTTGTAATAGATCTACTTGTGTACGAGTGGATGTGATCTTGGTTTCTGTATACATTCGAAGCGCTGGCTTCAATCCCACCACTTGCCACAGCGCCCACTGCCGCCATGAACCCTCCCGACCCCCTGACCCTTGCCCCGCCGTCCGACCCCGCCGAGGCGGGGACCTCGCAGGCCGTTAAGGCGCAACTGCGTCTGCGCGAGATGATCCTGGCGGGCGAGCTGCCCGGCGGCGCCCGCATTGCGGAGCTGACCCTCGTCGAGAAGCTGGGGGTGTCGCGCACGCCCATCCGCGCCGCGCTGATGCGGCTGGAGCAAGAGGGCCTGCTGCACCGGCTGCCTGGTGGGGGCTACGCCGTGCGCACGTTCTCTGAAACCGATGTGGCCGACGCCATCGAGCTGCGCGGCACCATGGAGGGCCTGGCCGCCCGGCTGGCCGCAGAGCGTGGCGTGGCGCCTGCCTTGCTGGCGGAGGCACATGCCTGCCTCGATGCCATCGATGCCACGCTGGCCCCGCCCATGCTGGACGATGAGGGCTTTTCGCGCTACGTGGACCTCAATGCGCGGTTTCACCTGCTGCTGAGCCGCATGGTGGGCAGTGACGTGGTCGCCCGGGAGCTGGACCGTGTCAAGGGCCTGCCCTTTGCATCGCCCTCGGCGTTTGTGGTGGTGCAGACGCATTCGGCCCAGGCGCGTGACATGCTGGTGGTGGCGCAGGACCAGCACCGGCAAGCACTGGACGCCATCGAGCGGCGCGAGGGCGCACGGGCCGAGGCCATCCTGCGGGAGCACTCGCGCATCACCCGGCGCAACCTGCTCGCGGCAGTGCAGGCGTCGCAGGTGCAGGGCTTGCCCGGTGTACAGCTGATCCGGGAGCGGGCATAAACAGGCGACCGAGGCTTGGGCGGGGCTCGGCTGTTATGTCATTTGGTGATACCTGAATGCTTGAATTTGCGCTTGTGAAATAACCCAACGCACGCCAAACTCGCCGCAGTTTTTTCTGTATACAACGACTTTCCACAGGAGACAACGATGCAAAAACGCCACCTTCTTCGTGCTTCGGCTGCGGCAGCCATCGTGCTGTCCACCGGCCTGGCCGCCGTGCCCGCCGCTGCCCAGGACAACGTGTTCAAGATTGGCCTGGTCCTGCCCATGACTGGCCAACAGGCCACCACGGGCCGCCAGATCGAGGCCGCCGCACGGCTCTACATGGCGCAGAACGGCGACATGGTGGGTGGCAAGAAGGTGCAGCTCATCGTCAAGGACGACACCAGCCTGCCCGACGTGACCCGCCGTATGGCCCAGGAGCTGGTCGTCAACGAAAAGGTCAACGTGCTGGCCGGCATGGGCATCACGCCCTCGGCCATGGCCACCGCCCCGCTGGCCACACAGTCCAAGACCCCCCTGGTCGTGATGGCCGCTGCCACCTCCAGCATCACCGAGGCCTCGCCCTATGTGGTGCGCACCAGCTTCACGCTGCCGCAGGTGTCGGTGGCGCTGGCCGACTGGGCGCCCAAGAACGGCATCAAGAAGGTGGTCACGCTGGTGAGCGACTACGGCCCTGGCATTGATGCAGAAAAGTACTTCAACCAGCGTCTCACGTTCAACGGCGGCCAGGTGACCGAAGCCCTGCGCGTGCCGCTGCGCAACCCAGACTTCGCCCCCTTCCTGCAGAAGGTGCGCGACGCCAAGCCCGATGCGCTGTTCGTCTTCGTGCCTTCGGGTGCGGGCGCCGCGGTGATGAAGCAGTTCCTGGAGCGCGGCATGGACAAGGCCGGCATCAAGCTCATCGGCACCGGCGACGTGACGGATGACGATCAACTGAACGACATGGGCGACGGCGCCCTGGGCGTGGTCACCTCGCACCACTACTCGGCGGCGCACCCCTCGCCCATGAACAAGAAGTTTGTGGAAGCCTTTGAGAAGGCCAACAAGGGCCTGCGCCCCAACTTCATGGCCGTGGGTGGCTATGACGGCATGCGCGTGATCTACGAAGCGCTCAAGACCACCAAGGGTGCCGGCGGCGGCGACGCCCTGCTGGCCGCCATGAAGGGCCAGATCTTCGAGAGCCCACGCGGCAAGGTGTTCATCGATGCGCAGACCCGCGACATCGTGCAGGACGTGTACCTGCGCAAGGTGGAGCGCGTGAACGGCCAGCTGTACAACGTGGAATTCGACGTGATCAAGGACGTCAAGGACCCCGGCAAGACGAAGTAACCCCCTAAGCAGGAAGCCCCCCTGAGCCGCTTCGCGGCTTCCCCCCAGGGGGACGCCGCCCCTGCGGCGGGGCGGCCCTTGCACGGCGGCACTGGCCCAGGGCGCGCCAGTAGTCGCGAGTGGAGTTCTCATGTGGGGTGCTGCCTGTATGGTGCGTTCGTGCCGGGCACTCTTACCGTTCGGGCTGAGCCTGTCGAAGCCGGGGCAAGCCCCTTGAGCCGACAGTCTTTCAGTTAGATACCCAGCCACAGCCTCAGTGCGGCGGCCTTTTTTGTCTTCAATGAAGTGATTTCATGCTGACCATTCTTTTCGACGGCGTTGCCTACGGCATGCTGCTGTTCATCCTGGCGGTAGGGTTGGCCGTGACCATGGGGTTGATGAACTTCATCAACCTGGCGCACGGGGCCTTTGCCATGGCGGGGGGGTACATCACGGTGCTGCTCATGCAGAGGCTGGACGTGCCCTTCCTGGTCTGCCTGCCGCTCGCGTTTGTGGGCACCGCCGTGCTGGGGGGCGTGCTGGAGCGCACGCTGTACCGGCCGCTGTACCACAAGGCCCATCTGGACCAGGTGCTGTTTTCTATCGGGCTGGTGTTCATGGCCGTAGCCAGTGTGGACTATTTCGTGGGCTCGACGCAGCAGATCATGCAGCTGCCCGAGTGGCTCAAGGGCCGCACCGAGGTCGGCAGCGGCGCCCTCATGCTGGGCATGGGCCACTACCGGTTGTTCATCATCGCGGTGTGCGCTGCGCTCACCGTGGGCCTGCAGTACGTGCTCACCAAAACCCGCTTCGGCAGCCGCCTGCGCGCCAGCGTGGACGACCAGCGCGTGGCCGCAGGCATGGGCATCAACGTGAACATCGTGTTCTTGTCCACCTTCGCGTTCGGCTCGGGCCTCGCGGGCCTGGGTGGCGCGCTGGGTGCTGAAGTGCTGGGGCTCGACCCGAGCTTCCCGCTCAAGTTCATGATCTACTTTTTGATCGTGGTGGCCGTGGGTGGCACCTCGTCCATCACCGGCCCGCTGCTGGCCGCCTTGCTGCTCGGCATTGCCGACGTGGCGGGCAAGTACTACATCCCCAAGCTGGGCGCCTTCATCGTGTACAGCCTCATGATCTTGATCCTCATCTGGCGCCCCCAGGGTCTCTTTGTGCGCAAGGGGGGCAAGTGATGGCGAACCCGCACAACCCCCTGCTGCAGGCCCGGCGCTTTCGCTGGTGGGAGCCCGTGCTGTGGCTGCTGGCCTTCGCTGCGCCGCTCGCGCTGCCCAGCCACGCGCTCATCATCAACGAGATCGCCATCGTGGCGCTGTTCGCCCTCTCGCTGGACCTGATCCTGGGCTACACCGGCATCGTCTCGCTGGGCCACGCAGCCTTCTTTGGCCTGGGCGGCTATGCGGCCGCGCTGTTTGCCAAGCATGTGATGCCCGACCCGCTGGTGGGCCTGGCCGTGGGCATTGCTGCGGCCACGGTGCTGGGCGCTGTAGCGTCGCTCACCATCATGCGCGGCACCGATCTCACGCGCCTCATGGTCACGCTGGGCGTGGGCCTGGTGATGCTGGAGCTGGCCAACAAGCTCGACTGGCTGACCGGCGGTGCCGACGGTCTGCAGGGCGTGATGATGGGCCCGGTGCTCGGCAAGTTTGAATTTGACCTCTATGGCCGCACGGCCGCGTGGTATTCGCTCACGGTGCTGCTGGTGTTCTTTCTGATCGCTCGCCGCATCGTGCAGTCGCCGTTTGGCGCCACGCTCAAGGCCATTCGCGACAACCGGCTGCGTGCCATGGCCATCGGTATCCCGGTGACGGCCAAGCTGGCGCAGGTGTACACGCTGGCCGCTGCGCTGGCCGGTGCTGCGGGTGCGCTGCTGACGCAGACCACGGGCTTTGCCTCGCTCGACCTGTTCGAGTTTCACCGCTCGGCCGACGTGATGCTGATTCTTGTGATCGGCGGCGTGGGCTGGCTGTATGGCGGGATCCTGGGCGCCATCGGTTTCAAGCTGCTGCAGGACGTGATTTCGTCCATCACACCGCAGTACTGGACCTTCTGGGTCGGCCTGTTCCTGGTGGTGCTGGTGCTGGTCGGGCGTGACCGCCTGTTCCGCCCCTGGACCTGGTTTGGCGCTGGCCGCAAGGCCGGTGCTGCCTCCAAAGCGGGAGGTCACTGACATGAACAACACCACCTCCAACACCGTGCTGTCGGCGCAAGGCCTGGTCAAGCGTTTTGGCGGCATCACGGCCACCAACAACGTCACGATCAACCTGCAAAAGGGCGCACGCCATGCGCTCATCGGCCCCAACGGCGCCGGCAAGACCACGCTCATCAACCTGCTGACCGGCGTGCTGGAGCCCACCGAGGGCGCCATCACGCTCGAAGGCCAGGACATCACGCGCCTGGCGCCGCACCAGCGCGTGCAGCGCGGCATGGTGCGCACCTTCCAGATCAACCAGTTGTTCGACACCCTCACGCCGCTGGAGACGCTGGCCCTGACCGTGTCCCAGCAGCAGGGCCTGGGCAGCAAATGGTGGCAGCCGCTGGGTGCGCGCCGCGCCGTCACCGAGCGCTGCGAGCAGCTGCTGGAGCAGTTTCACCTCACGTCCGTGATGGGCGAGGAAACCCGCGTGCTGGCCTATGGCAAGCGCCGCCTGCTGGAGATTGCGATTGCGCTGGCCTGCGAGCCGCGTGTGCTGCTCCTCGACGAGCCCGTGGCCGGCGTGCCAGCGGGTGAGCGCGAAGAGCTGCTGCAGACCGTGGCGGCCCTGCCCGCTGATGTGTCAGTGCTTTTGATCGAACACGATATGGACCTGGTTTTCAGCTTTGCCAACCGCATGACGGTGCTGGTCAATGGCACCGTGCTCACCGAGGGCGACCCCGACACCATTGCCAACGATGCGCAGGTCAAGGCTGTGTACCTCGGCCATGGGGAGGACGCCCATGTCTAAGACCGAGCTGCTGCGCATTGAAGGCTTGAGCGCAGGCTACGGCGAAGCCGTGGTGCTGCAGGGCATTTCGCTGGCCCTGCCCGAGGGGGATACGCTGGCCTTGTTGGGCCGCAACGGCACGGGTAAGACCACGCTCATCAACACCCTGGCGGGCGCCACCCGCCAACACGCGGGCACGGTGAGCCTGGGCGGCGTGGCCCTGCACAAGCTGCCCCCGCACGAGCGCGCGGCGGCCGGCATCGGCTGGGTGCCGCAGGAGCGCAACATCTTCAAGTCGCTGACCGTGCATGAAAACCTCACGGCCGTGGCCCGCCCGGGCCGCAAAGGCTCCACCGCACGGCAGTGGACGCCCGAGCGCGTGTACGAAATGTTCCCGCGCCTGGCCGAGCGCAAGACCAACCTGGGCACGCAGCTCTCCGGCGGCGAGCAGCAGATGCTGGCCGTGGGCCGCGCGTTGGTGCTCAACCCGCGCCTGCTGCTGCTCGACGAGCCGCTGGAAGGCCTGGCACCCATCATCGTGGAAGAGCTGCTGCGCGCCATCCGCCGCATCACGCGCGAAGAGGGGCTGTCGGCCATCATCGTGGAGCAGCACCCGCAGGCCATCCTGGCCATCTCGGACCACGCCGCCGTGCTGGACCGGGGCACCGTGGTGCACACCGGCAGCGCCGCCGAGCTGAGCGCCCAGCCCGAGCTGCTGGACCGCCTGCTGGGCGTGGCACGGTAGCGCGCACCATGGGCAGCGCCGTGCACCGCAGAACCCTCCTGGCATGGCTGGTAGCGTCGTTCGGCGGTGCGTCCAGCGCGCAGGCCGCTTTTCCCTCACGCCCGCTGCGCATCGTCGTGCCCAATGCGGCGGGCGGCGCGGCCGACATCACGGCGCGCACGGTGGGCCAAAAGATTGCTGGCCCGCTAGGGCAAAGCGTGGTCATCGAAAACAAGCCCAGCGCCGGTGGCGTGGTGGCAGGCGATGTGGTGGCGCGGGCCGAGCCTGATGGGCACACGCTGCTGCTGGTGAGCAGCGGCACAGCGGTGAGTGCGGCGCTGTTCCAGTCGCTGCCTTTTGACACGCTCAAGGACTTTGCGCCCGTTTCCCTGCTGGCCACGTTCGATCTGGCCGTGGTGGTGAAGGAAGGTGGGCGCTTTCGCACGCTGGCCGACTTGCTCACGTATGCGCGCGCCCACCCCGGCCAGCTCAACATCGGCACCCCGCAGATCGGCACCACACAGAACCTGGCGGCCGAGCTGTTCAAGGTGACGGCGGGCATCGACGCGCAGGTGGTGCCCTTCAACGGCACGCCGCCGATCATCACGGCGCTGCGGGGTGGCGAGATCGACGTGATGATCGACATCCTGGGCGGACTCATGCCGCAGATCGGCGCCAAGGCCCTGCGGCCGCTGGCCGTGATGGGCGCGCAGCGGGCGCCGCAGCTGCCCGATGTGCCCACGGTGCGCGAGAGTGGCGGACCGCTCGCGGGCTTCAACGTCACGTCGTGGAACGGCCTGGCCGTTCCTGCCAAGACGCCCCCGGCGGTGGTGGAGCGCCTCTCGCGCGAAGTGCAGGCGGCACTGGCCCAGCCCGATGTGAAAAAGCGCCTGCTGGAGCTGAACCTCAATGCCCAGGGCAGCACCCCCGCGCAGCTGGGTGAGCACCTGGCGGCCGATGTGCGCCGCTGGAGCGACGTGATCGCCAAGGCCAAGATTGCGCGGCAGTGAGCGGTGCCGCTGCTGATCGCTTGCGGTGGCGGAAGGCGGAAAGGAACATCGAATGAACATCACACACATCGGCCTCGTGGGCTATGGCGAGGTGGGCAAGATCTTCAGTGCGGGCTTGCGCGTCCAGCCCGGCGTGGCTTCTGTCGCCGCGTGGGACCTGAAGCTGGCCGACCCCGCGCACCGCGACGCCCTGCAGAAACACGCCGCGCAGGCGGGTGTGGTGGCGGTGGATGCGATGCAGGCGCTGTGTGCGCGCTGCGACTGCATCATGTCGGCGGTCACCGCGTCGAACACGCTGGCCGTGGCGCAGGAGGCTGCGCAGCACATCCGCCCCGGCACGGTGTTCCTGGACCTCAACTCCGCATCGCCCGGCACCAAGCAGCAGGCGGCGGCGCTCATCGAGGCGCGTGGCGCGCACTATGTCGAGGCGGGCGTGATGACCTCGGTACCGCCCTATGGCATCCGCGTGCCCATGCTGCTGGGTGGCGCGCAAGCTGCCGCACTGGCCGCGGTGCTGACCGGCTGGGGCATGGATGCGAAACCCGTGAGCGAGCAACTGGGCGTGGCCAGCGCCATCAAGATGTGCCGCAGCATCATGATCAAAGGGCTGGAGGCGTTGGTCATCGAGAGCTACGCCACAGCCCGCCGATACGGCGTGGAAGAGCATGTGCTGCCCACGCTGGCCGAAACCTTCCCGTCCATCGACTGGCACGAACAAGGCCGTTACTTTTTCAGCCGCGTGGTGCAACACGGCCAGCGCCGCGCCGAGGAAATGCGCGAGTCCGCCCAGACGGTGCACGAGGCCGGCATGGAACCCCTGATGGCCTCCGCCATCGCCGCCAAGCAGCAGTGGGTGGCCGACCTGGCGCGGGGCGGCGTCTTTCAAGGCCTGCCCAAGGACGCGCGCTGGCAGGACTATGCGGACCGGGTGCTGGAAAGCTTGTCACCCCCAGCTGCTGGGGACTAATGCCTCGGCCACTTTGATTCGTCTTTGCTCCAGGCGACTGGCGCGGCCGAATACCAGGGACGCCAAGCAAGGGCCGCCCCGCAGCGAGGGCGTCGTCCCCCTGGGGGGAAGGCGCGCAGCGCCTCAGGGGGGGCTTCTATAAAGTGCCTGCAGCGTCGTCCGAATCAGCTCCGCCATCGCCTGCTGCGTGAGCGTGGCGGGGCGCTGCGAGCTCACGGCCATGAACAGCTTGCTACGCAGACGGGTGGTGCCGTCTTCGCCCTCGCTCTCCCCATCGCTGCCCGCGCCGTGGATGGGCCGGGTGCTGAACACTTCGGCCTTGCCCGAGGTGGTGACTGCATTCATGGGCAACACGGCGCAGCCCGCGCCATCGGCCACCAGGTCGAGGATAGCGGCCACGCCGTCGATCTCCAGGCTGATCTGCGGGCGTTTACCGCGTGCGGCCAGTTCGGATTCGACCAGCATACGGATGGAGTTGGGGCGAGTGGGGATGATCAGCGGAAAGCGCGGCAGCTCGTCCAGCGGCAGGGGCGTGCGGGCCAGGGCATCGGCCTCCGCCTCGCTCTGGCCCCCGGAGCGGCGCTGCACCAGAAACAGGTCTTCCTCCAGCAGCGCGGTGGTCTCGATGCCCGGCGCGGGCGTGGTGTTGTAGAGCAGTGCAATGTCGAGCAGCCCGGTGGTCAGCGACTCGCGCATGGCCACCGACAGGCCCTCGCTGATGGCCAGCGCCGCGTCCGGCATCTTCACGCGGAAGGCGCGCGTCAGCGGCACCGTCAGCACCTTGGCAATGCTGGGCGGCAGGCCAATCGCCACGCGCCCGGCCAGCGCACCGCGCACGCGACCCAGCTCTTCCCGCGCACGCTCCACCTGGTGCAGGATGCCGCGCCCGTGCTCCAGCAGCAGCTTGCCCGCCTCGGTGGGCGTGGCGCCCCGGCCGTTGCGCACCAGCAGGTTCTGGCGCAACTCCACCTCCAGCAGGCGCACCTGGCGGCTCAGCGCAGGCTGGGCGATGTCCAGCACCACCGAGGCACGGGTAAAGCTGCCCAGCTCGGCCACCCGCACAAAGTATTCGATCTGCTTCAGGTCCATGGGCAAGGCTCTCTGCTATAGCTGTAGGTCAACGATCACGGAATGATATATCTGGTAGTGCCGGTGCCGCCTTCATGTTTGGGCCGCCGCTGCCCACAATCGGCGGTATGTATACAACGGCACGCATCGCCTGGGCCACCCGCAGCCCGGCAGGAGACAACGCATGAAGCAGCCAGTGATCCGAGGCATTTCTTCCATGGCCACGCGCCAGGTGCTGGCCGACCTGGTGGCCGGTTTTGCGCAGCAGTCGGGCACGCAGGCCGCCATCGAATCGGTGGGCGGTGTGGACGCCGCCAAGCGCGTAGCTGCCGGTGAGGCATTCGATGTCGTCATCCTCGCCTCCGATGCCATCGACAAGCTCATGGCTGCGGGCCACCTGGTGCCCGGCAGCAAGGTGGACTGGGTGCACTCCGGCGTGGCCGTGGCTGTGCCTGCGGGCGCGCCGCTGCCCGACCTGTCGAGCGAAGACGCCGTGCGCGCTGCCGTGCTGGCCGCGCCCAGCATCAGCCTGTCCACCGGCCCCAGCGGCGTGGCGCTGAGCAAACTGTTCGAGCGCTGGGGTATTGCCGAGCAGATTGCGCCACGCATGGTGCAGGCGCCCCCTGGCGTGCCCGTGGGCTCGCTGGTGGCCAAGGGCGAAGTGGCGCTGGGCTTTCAACAACTGAGCGAGCTGCTGCACGTGCAGGGCATCCAGATCGTGGGCCCGCTGCCACCTGTCATCCAGATCACCACCACGTTTTCAGCAGGCGTCGGCGTGCATTCGCAACAGGTGGATGCCGCGCGTTCGCTGCTGGCTTACCTGGCCTCTCCTGCTGCGGCTGAAGCCAAGCAGAAACAGGGTATGACCCCCGCCTGACCGATCACCAGAACACCTTCCAGGAGCACCCCACCATGAGCCTCATCATCGACTGCCACGGCCACTACACCACGGCCCCCAAGGCGCTGGAGAACTGGCGCAATGCGCAGATCGCCGGCATCAAAGACCCGGCGGCCATGCCCAAAGTGGCGGATCTGCACATCAGCGACGACGAGCTGCGCGAGTCCATCGAGACCAACCAGCTCAAGCTGATGAAAGAGCGCGGCAGCGACATCACGCTGTTCAGCCCGCGCGCCAGCTTCATGGCCCACCACATTGGCGACTTCAATGTGTCGAGCACCTGGGCGGCCATCTGCAACGAACTCTGCTACCGCGTCTCCACGCTGTTCCCCGACCACTTTGTGCCCGTGGCCATGCTGCCGCAAAGCCCCGGCGTGGACCCGGCCACCTGCATCCCCGAGCTGGAAAAGTGCGTGAAGGAATACGGCGCGGTGGGCATCAATCTGAACCCTGACCCGTCGGGCGGCCACTGGACCAGCCCCCCGCTGACCGACAAGCACTGGTACCCCATCTACGAAAAGATGGTGGAGTACGACCTGCCCGCCATGATCCACGTGAGCACCAGCTGCAACGCGTGCTTCCACACCACCGGTGCGCATTACCTGAATGCCGACACCACGGCCTTCATGCAGCTCATCCAGGGCGATCTGTTCAAGGACTTCCCCACGCTCAAGTTCCTGATCCCGCACGGCGGCGGCGCGGTGCCTTACCACTGGGGCCGCTTCCGGGGCCTGGCGCAAGAGATGAAGAAGCCCCTGCTCGACACGCACCTGCTGAACAACGTGTTCTTCGACACCTGCGTGTACCACCAGCCCGGCATTGATCTGCTGAACACCGTGATCCCGGTGAAGAACGTGCTGTTTGCCAGCGAGATGATCGGCGCGGTGCGCGGCATCGACCCCACCACCGGCAACTACTACGACGACACCAAGCGCTACATCGAGGCCTCCACCATCCTGAGTGCCGACGACAAGCACCAGATCTACGAAGCCAACACGCGCCGCGTGTTCTCCCGACTCGATTCACGCCTGAAGGCAAAGGGGCTCTGACATGTTTGAACTTGGCGTTGTCTATCGCAACATCACCCGCGCCGACCGCGCAGCTGCCGACGGCCTGGCGGCCCTCGGCTCGGCCACCGTGCACGAGGCCATGGGCCGCGTGGGCCTGCTCAAGCCCTACATGCGCCCCATTTACAGCGGCCAGCAGGTCAGCGGTACGGCCGTCACCGTGCTGCTACAGCCCGGCGACAACTGGATGATGCATGTGGCGGCCGAGCAGATCCAGCCCGGCGACATCGTGGTGGCGGCCGTCACCTCGGAGTGCACCGACGGCTACTTTGGCGACCTGCTGGCCACCAGCTTCCAGGCCCGTGGCGCGCGCTCTCTCATCATCGACGCCGGTGTGCGCGACGTGAAGACGCTGCAGGAGATGAACTTCCCCGTGTGGAGCAAAGCGATCAGCAGCAAGGGCACCATCAAGGCCACGCTGGGCTCGGTCAACATCCCCGTGGTGTGCGCCGGTGCGTTGGTCACGCCGGGCGACGTGATCGTGGCCGACGACGATGGCGTGGTGTGTGTGCCCGCCGCCCGCGCGGCCGAGACGCTGGCCGCCGCGCAAAAGCGCGAGAGCTTTGAAGGCGAAAAGCGCGCCAAGCTCGCCAGCGGCGTGCTGGGCCTCGATATGTACAACATGCGCCCCGGCCTGGAGAAGGCAGGCCTCAAGTACATCGATTGACAAGACTTTCAAGTATTTTTGGCTTCTGGTGCTTATTCTTAAAGCGCTAGCAGCTATCAAAAATGAAGCGCTCAGATGCCTCCCAGGTTCCAGTCGCCTCGTCCCTTGAGGTTCTCGTTGGTCCTTGTCGTCTGTTTGCTCCATCCCTTCCATTGCACAGGCCCACTTCCATGCTCGCTCCATTCGCTCTGATCTCGCGTCGCTTGCTGGGCACGCTGGCTGTCTCGTCCCTGGTGGCGGCTGGGGCGGTGCCCCTGGCGGCCCGCGCGCAAGACTTCCCTTCCAAACCGGTCAAGATCGTCGTCGGCTACTCGGCGGGCGGCGCCGTGGACGCTGTGGCGCGGTCGGTAGGACAGGCATTGCAGGCCAGCCTGGGGCAGCCGTTTGTGGTGGACAACAAGCCCGGCGCGGGCACCAACATTGCCGTCAAATACGTCATTGAGTCGCCACCCGATGGGTACACCATGCTGATGGCGGCCAACGCGCTGGCGGCCAACATGGCGCTCTACCAACCGATGCCGTTCGATGCGGAAAAGGACCTGGTCCCGGTGGCGCTGGTCGGCCGCGTGCCGGTGGTGATTGCCGCCAATATCAACGCACCCTACAACGACATCAAGTCGCTGATTGCCGCTGCCAAGGCCAAGCCCGGCAGCATTTCCTTTGCGAGCCCCGGCAATGGGTCCACCCCCCACATGGCGATCGAGTTCTTCAAGCGCGCTGCCGGCGTCTCGTTGCTGCACATCCCCTACCGGGGCGGATCTCAGGCGCTGACCGACGTGATCGGCGGCCAGTTGCCCTTGGTGGCCGTGAACGCCCTCGAGGCCCAGCCCCACGTGAAGAGTGGCCGCCTGAAAGTGCTGGCCGTGCTGAGCGCCAAACGCACCGCTGTGTTCCCTGACGCACCGACCATTGCCGAGTCTGGCTTCCCGGGCTTTGAGGCCTCGGTCTGGTACGGCCTGGTCGCACCAGCGGCCACCCCCAAGCCCATCGTCGCCAAGCTGCACGCTGAAGTGCAAAAGGCGCTCCAGACCAAGGAAGTGCGCGACCGCATGGCGGCTGTCGGTGGCGAGGTGCTGCCGGGCGGGGCCGACCAGTTTGCGGCATTGATTCGTTCCGATCGCCAACGCTACGAAAAACTGGTGCGTGAAGCCAACATCAAACCCGATTGACCCGAACCCTGCGAGAACCAAGATGTCCAAACCGACTTCCGGTGATTTCACCAAAACCTCCGGCTGGCTTGACTGGTATGCCGGCCCTGCCAAGCCCCAACTCCAGCTGCCTGCGGGCGCCGTGGACGCGCACTGCCACGTGTTTGGCCCTGGTGCTGAATTTCCGTACGCGCCCGAGCGCAAGTACACCCCGTGCGACGCCAGCAAGCACGAGCTGTTTGCGCTGCGCGACCACCTGGGCTTTGCGCGCAACGTGATCGTGCAGGCCACTTGCCACGGTGCCGACAACCGCGCCATGGTGGATGCCTGCCTGGCCAGCGGCGGCAAGGCACGTGGCGTGGCCACCGTCAAGCGCAGCATTTCTGACGAGGAGCTGGCGCGCCTGCACGCTGCTGGTGTGCGCGGTGTGCGCTTCAACTTCGTCAAGCGCCTGGTGGACTTCACGCCCAAGGACGAGCTGATGGAGATTGCCGCGCGCATCGCCAAGCTGGGCTGGCATGTGGTGATCTACTTCGAGGCGGTGGACCTGCCCGAACTGTGGGATTTCTTTACCAGCTTGCCCACCACCGTCGTGGTGGACCACATGGGCCGTCCCGACATAGCCAAGGGCGTGGACAGTGCGGAGTTCGCGTTGTTCTTGAAATTCATGCGCGAACACACCAATGTGTGGAGCAAGGTGAGCTGCCCCGAGCGCCTGTCCGTCACCGGCCCCAAGGCTTTGGGCGGCGAGCAAAATGCCTATCAGGACGTGGTGCCGTTTGCCCGCAAGGTGGTGGATGAGTTCCCTGACCGCGTGCTCTGGGGCACCGACTGGCCGCACCCCAACCTCAAGGACCACATGCCTGACGACGGCCTGCTGGTGGACTTCATCCCGCACATCGCGCCCACGGCAGAGCTGCAGCACAAGTTGCTGGTGGACAACCCCATGCGCCTGTACTGGCCCGAAGAAGTGACAAAGAAAGGCTGACGCCATGGCACTCGACAAACCTTATCTGGACGTGCCCGGCACGACCATCTTCGACGCGGAGCAAAGCCGCAAGGGCTACTGGCTCAACCAGTTCTGCATGAGCCTGATGAAGGCCGGCAACCGCGAGCGCTTCAAGGCCAACGAACGCGCCTACCTCGATGAATGGGCGATGACCGAAGAGCAGAAGCTGGCCGTGCTGGCGCGCGACCTGAACCGCTGCATTGCGCTGGGCGGCAACATCTACTTTCTGGCCAAGATCGGTGCCACCGACGGCAAGAGCTTCCAGCAGATGGCGGGCAGCATGACTGGCATGACCGAAGAGGAATACCGCAACATGATGGTCAGCGGCGGCCGCTCGGCCAACGGCAACCGCGTGATCGGCGAAGACGGCGACGCACAGGCGCACCGCCAGCCGCAAGGTGCGGCCGGCAAGAAAGGAAACTGACCATGGCCAAGATCACCGCCTCCGTGTTCACGTCGCACGTGCCCGCCATTGGCGCCGCGCTGGACCTGGGCAAGACGCAGGAAGACTACTGGAAGCCACTGTTCGCGGGCTACGACTTCTCCAAGCAGTGGATGAAGGACAACAAGCCCGACGTGATCTTCCTGGTCTACAACGACCACGCCACGGCTTTCAGCCTGGAGATGATCCCCACGTTCGCCATCGGCACGGCTGCGCAGTTCCAGCCCGCCGACGAGGGCTGGGGCCCCCGCCCCGTGCCTGTGGTGCAGGGCCACCCGGACTTGGCTGCGCACATCGCGCAGTCGGTCATCCAGCAGGACTTTGACCTCACCATCGTCAACAAGATGGATGTGGACCACGGCCTCACCGTGCCGCTGTCGCTGATGTGCGGCCAACCCCAGGCCTGGCCCTGCCCGGTGATTCCGTTTGCCGTCAATGTGGTGCAGTACCCCGTGCCCAGCGGCCGGCGCTGCTACAACCTGGGCCAGGCGATCCGCAAGGCCGTAGAGAGCTATGACGAAGACCTGAACGTGCACATCTGGGGCACGGGCGGCATGAGCCACCAGCTGCAAGGCCCGCGCGCAGGCCTCATCAACCAGGAGTTCGACAACGCCTTCCTCGACAAGCTCATCAACGACCCCGAGGCTGCCGCCAGCATTCCGCACATCGACTACGTGCGCGAAGCGGGCAGCGAGGGCATCGAGCTGGTGATGTGGCTCATCGCCCGTGGTGCCATGGACGATGTGGCCGGCGGCAAGCCGCCCAAGCTGGCGCACCGCTTCTACCATGTGCCCGCGTCCAACACCGCCGTGGGCCACCTGATTCTTGAGAACACGTAAAAGGACCATTCACCATGACCATCAAAGTCGCACTCGCAGGCGCTGGCGCCTTCGGCATCAAGCACCTGGACGGCATCAAGAACATTGACGGCGTCGAAGTCGTCTCCCTCATCAGCCGCGACCTGGCCAAGACCCAGGAAGTGGCCGACAAGTACGGCATCAAGCACGTCACCACCGATCTGGCCGACAGCCTGGCCATCAAGGAAGTGGACGCCGTGATCCTGTGCACGCCCACGCAGATGCACGCCAGCCAGACCATTGCCTGCCTGGAAGCGGGCAAGCATGTGCAGGTCGAGATCCCGCTGTGCGACGTGTTGGCCGATGGCGAAAAGGTTGTTGCCCTGCAAAAGCAGTCCGGCCTGGTGGCCATGTGCGGCCACACCCGCCGCTTCAACCCCAGCCACCAGTACGTGCACCAGAAGATCACGGCCGGCGAGTTCAACATCCAGCAGATGGACGTGCAGACCTACTTCTTCCGCCGCACCAACATGAACGCCCTGGGCCAGCCCCGCAGCTGGACGGACCACCTGCTGTGGCACCACGCTGCCCACACGGTGGACCTGTTCGCCTACCAGGCGGGTAGCCCTATCGTGAAGGCCAACGCCATCCAGGGCCCCATCCACAAGGACCTGGGCATTGCCATGGACATGAGCATTCAGCTGCAGGCCGCCAACGGCGCCATCTGCACGCTGTCGCTGAGCTTCAACAACGACGGCCCGCTGGGCACGTTCTTCCGCTACATCGGCGACACCGCCACCTACATCGCCCGCTACGACGACCTGGTGAACGGCAAGGAAGAGAAGATCGACGTGAGCAAGGTGGATGTGTCGATGAACGGCATCGAGCTGCAGGACCGCGAGTTCTTCGCCGCCATCAAGGAGGGCCGTGAGCCCAACGCCAGCGTGGCGCAGGTGCTGCCTTGCTACCAGGTGCTGCACAACCTAGAGCAGCAGCTCAACGCAGGCTGATTGCAAGCCAAATTGGCTGCTGGCGCTTATCCATCAAGCGCTAGCAGCTATTCATTGGATAGTGATTGAGGTGTGCGGCCTCACCCTTTCAATGCCGTCTTGTGCTCGATGATGCGCGAGACCAGGCCGTAGTCCACCGCCTCCTCGGCCGACATCCAGCGGTCCCGCTCAATGTCGGCCAGCACCACCTCCAGTGGCTTGCCCGTCTGCCGGGCAATGGTGCCCGCAATTCGCTCACGCGCTTTCACCATCTCGCGCGCCTGGATGGCGATGTCGCTGGCCGGGCCACCGGCACCCCCGCTGGGCTGGTGGATCAGAAATCGCGTGTTGGGCAGGCAGAACCGCCGCTCGCGGGGTGCCGCCAGGTACAGGTGCGTGGCCGCGCTGCCCACCCAGCCGGTGCCAATCATGTTCACCGGCGCAGAAATGAAGCGCACCAGGTCGTGGATCGTGTCACCCGACTCCAGGTGCCCGCCGGGCGAACTCACCAGAATGTCGATGGGCTGGGTGCTGTCAGCGTCCAGCGCAATCAGCCGCCGCGCCACATCGGCGGCCAGGGTGTCGGTGATGGTGCCGAAGACGAGCAGGGTGCGGGCCTTGAAGGCTTTCTCCTCCAGGTACGACGTGCGTGGCTCGGCGCCTGGGGTGGCGGGTGGGGTGTGGGTGTCTGGCGTGTCCACGGGGCCAAGTCCTTGAAAAGAGTGATAGGACTGCCATGACGAACGAGACGCGCCGGGCGTGACATGTCCTCATGCAGCGCATTCAGAAATGCGCTGCAAGGGGCAGAAGCACCGGCTGGTCCGTCAGGTGCCCCTTTGGAGAGTTCAGCCCACTGCCACGCGCTGCCCCGGCGCGATGGTGGGCGGTGCCGCATTCAGCGTCTCGATCGCAAAGCCCGCCGCCGCCTTGTACCGGGCCATGAAACCCTCGCGCTCCTCGCGCGGCAGCACGTCGTCGATGTGGTCGAACACCCCGCCGCAGCGCTCGTCCACCAGCCCCAGCAGGCCAAAGGGCCCAGAACCCCGGTTGCGCAGCACCAGCGCCGAGATGTCCTTGCACAGCTTGTCGTCGTAGGCGCGCAGCGCCTGCGGGCCCACGCCCTGCGCGATGAGCTGCGCGCCCAGCACGCGTGCATCCACAATGGCCTGGCTGGCCCCGTTGGAGCCCACGGGGTACATCACATGCGCCGCATCGCCCAGCAGCGCCACGCGGCCATCCACCCAGGTGGGCACGGGGTCGCGGTCGATCATGGGGTACTCAAAAATGTCCTTGGCGCCGCGCAGCATGGCGGGCACGTCGAGCCAGCTGTAGTTCCAGCCGTCAAAGTGGTGGATGAACTCTTCCAGCGCCACGCGCCGGTTCCAGTCGCCCTGCTGCCAGCCGCCCTGGTTGTCCACCGTGATCTCGGCAATCCAGTTGATGGTGGCCAGGCCCGTGACCGGGTCGGGTGGCGTGATGGGGTAGAACACCACGCGGTGCCGCAGCGAGCCCACGCCCACAAACGAAGCGCCCGTGCGCACCGGCACCCCCGGCGTGGTGCCCCGCCACATGATGGCGCCGCCCCATTGGATGGGCGGCTGCGTGGGGTGCATCTGTGCACGCACAGCCGAGTGCAGGCCATCGGCCGCTATCAGCAGCGAGCCCGCCACTTCGCGCCGCTCGCCATCGCGCGTTTCGATGAGTGCGGTCACGCCATCCGCGTCCTGCCGGTAGCCCACCACACGCTGGCCCAGCTGCACGGCGTCGTTGCCCAGGCGCTCTTTCACGGCGTTGAACAGCATCATCTGTAGCTGCCCCCGGTGCACCGAATACTGCGGCCAGTGGTAGCCCGCCTCCAGGCCGCGCGGCTCGGCATACACCTCGTTGCCATTGCGGCCCACCAGCGCCCATTCGCGCGCCTGCAGGCCAATCGTGTCCAGCACCTCGTTGCCAAACCCCAGGTCATGCAATTCGCGAACGGCATTGGGCTGCAGGTTGATGCCCACACCGAGCGGCTGCAGTTCGGGCACCGTCTCAAAGACGATGCAGGGCACGCCGATCTGGTGCAGGGTGAGGGCGGTGGCCATGCCACCAATGCCACCCCCGGCGATCAGCACGGGGCGGGCGGAAGAAGGGTGTGAAGTAGTGGGGGTGCCAGACATGCCGAGATTGTCCATGCAATGGCAGGTGGAGCTTGTCGCGGACGCCGCAGGCCCATGCGGCTCCGGACGCATGCTGGGGGCGGTGTGCTGCAGGTTGCCAGCCTTCTCAGAGAGCCTTAGATCGTAAACACGTTCTTACTGGTCAGGCGTAGGTATCGACGTTATTGCCCAGCCCAGAAGATGGAGTCTTTGCCGCCTGGGTCTTCTTTTGCTGCGCGGCATTGGCCGCCGCCTCTTCGGCCTTCGCCACCTGGGACAGTTGTTGCTCTTGCTGTTGCGCGCGCTGTATCGCCGTAATCTGGGCTTGCACCATCTGGATCTGCGCCTGCAGCAGCTTGGCCTTCTCTTGTTTGGCCTTGGCGTCCATGTCGGAACTGACCACGCCCTTGAGTTCCTCCGTCAGCTCGCGCAGCTGCTTTTGCAGCTTGGCGATGTCGCTGCTGCCGCTGGAGGAAGAAGGTTTGACGGGGGAGGAGGTGGTGCTGGCAACTTGCATCCCTGGTTATCGGCAAGGCGCAGGGAAAGTTGACGGGACCGCTCGCAAAGGGGGCGATTGAACTGAATGCCGCCTACCCATCCGAGCCATGGTCTGCCGATGTGCGGCTTGCCGCAGCCTGTGGCACCATGCTCCGATGCAGAACGATGAACACCTGTTGGCGCTGGTGAACGCCAGCCGCAGCACCCTGCTGCGCGCCGCCACGCGCCTGCTGGGCCCGGCCGAGGCTGAGGATGCTGTGCAGGACGCCTATGTGCGTGCGCTGGAGGCCCAGGCCCCGGCGCTCAATGCGGCCCAGGCGTGGCTGTTGACGGTGGTGCGCAACCTGGCCATCGACCGCCTGCGGCGGCGCCAGTGGATGGCCCAATGGCTGACCGAAGCCACGCAGACTGCGCATGGCGCTGTTGCCGTTTCGGTCGCGCCCTCGGCAGAGGCCGATGCAGCGCTGGCGCAGCAAGCCACGCTCGCATTGCGGCGGCTGGCGGCGTGCGTCACGCCCATGGAGGGCGCCGCAGTGCTGCTGCATGCGGTGTTCGATGTCAGCCATGCCGAGCTGGCACAGGCCACCGGCCGGACGGAAGCTGCCAGCCGCCAGCAATTGCGCCGCGCATTGCAGCGCTTGCGGCAGGCCGAATCGCAGGTCCGCCACGGTGATGAACGCAGTGACGGCGACCCGGCGGTGTTGCGCCTTTATCTGCAGTCGCTGCAATTGCGGGACCCGCAGGCCCTGTGGGCCCTGCTGCGCCAGCCGCCCGTGAGTGCGATGGCGACGCGGCGCTCCGTGCAATCCGTACCACCGCGTGCCTCGCGCGCACCGGCCACGGTGGGTGGGGTGGTGCAGATGGGCGGGCAACTGGGTTTGGTGCTCACGCTCGACGGCGTGACCTTGTGCGTGTTGCCCTTGGGGCCCTGCGCCGAGCTGGCGCAAGACGTCGTGGTGGCCTAGCCGACCCACCGGCACAGCAGCAATAGCCAGCCCGCCCGGCAGCACGCAGGAAGGACGTTCGCAGCACCATGGCTTCCCAGACCACCCCCACCTTCTTCGCCACCCCCCAGGCATTCCGCCAGTGGCTGGAGCGCCATGCGGCCAGCGCGCCGGAGTTGCTGGTGGGTTTTCACAAAGTGGGCTCGGGCCGGCCCAGTATGGGCTGGTCGGAGTCGGTGGACGAAGCCCTGTGCTTTGGCTGGATCGATGGCATCCGGCGGCGCATTGACGAGCACACGTATTCGATCCGCTTCACGCCGCGCAAGCCGTCGTCGATCTAGAGTGCGGTCAACATCGCCAAGGTGGAGCAGTTGCAGGCGGCGGGCCGCATGACGTCTGCGGGGCTGGCCGCCTTCGCGCACCGCAAGGCCGACAAGTCGGCCATCTACTCTCACGAGCAGGCGGGGGTGGCCGAGCTGCCGGTGGCGCTGCAGCGTGCATTCCAGCGCAACAAAGCCGCGTGGCGGTACTTTCAGGAATCCACACCGCCCAGCTACCGCAAGGTGATGCTGCACTGGGTCACATCCGCCAAACGTGATGCGACCCGGGAGGCCCGGTTTGCGCAGCTGGTGGCCGCCTGCGCAGCGGGTGAGCGCATCGAGTTGTGGGCGAAGCGGCCGCCCAGTACCAAGGCTTAGTCCGGCCCCAAGCCCGAGCCCCCCTGTAGGTTGCCGCGCTTGCCGTAAGCTCGCGGCATGCAACAAAGAAACCTTGGACCTTTCTCCGTCTCGGCCATCGGCCTGGGCTGCATGAACCTTTCGCACGCCTACGGCGCGCCGGTGTCTGCCGAGCAGGGCGAGCGCGTGCTGCTGGCCGCGCTGGATGCGGGCGTCACGCTGTTCGACACCGCCACGCTCTATGGCTTTGGCGCCAACGAAACCCTGGTGGGGCGGGTGCTGAAGCAGCACCGCAGCCGTTTCACCCTGGCCAGCAAATGCGGCATGCAGGGTGTGGATGTGAACGGCGACGGCAAGCTGGTGCGCGTGATTGATGGCCGCCCCGCCACGCTGCGCCAGACCTGCGAAGACAGCCTGCGCCGCCTGCAGACCGATGTGATTGACCTGTATTACCTGCACCGCTGGGACAAGAAGGTGCCCATCGAAGACAGCGTGGGTGCACTGGCTGACCTGGTGCGCGCGGGCAAGATCCGCAGCATTGGCCTGTCGGAGGTGTCGGCCGCCACCCTGCGCAAGGCCCACGCGGTGCACCCCATTGCGGCGGTGCAGACCGAGTATTCGCTGTGGACGCGCAACCCTGAGCTCGCCGTGCTGGACGCCTGCCGCGAACTGGGTGTCGCCTTTGTGGCCTTTAGCCCCGTGGCGCGGGGCTTTCTCTGTGGCGAGCTGCGCGATGTGAGCGCGCTCGACGCCAAGGATATTCGCCGCGCCATGCCCCGTTTTGCGCCCGACGCCTATGCGGCCAACCTGGCGCTGCTCGAAGGCTACCAGGCCATTGCGCGCGATGTGGGCTGCACGCCCGCCCAGCTGGCGCTGGCATGGCTGCTGCACAAGGCCGAGCACATCATCCCCATCCCGGGCACCACCAGCGTGGTGCATTTGCAGGACGACTTGGGTGCCGCCAATGTGCGGCTGAATGCTGCCACCATGGTGCGGCTGGACACGCTGATCAACGAGCGCACGGTGGTGGGCAACCGCTACAACGCGCAAGCCGCGAGCGAAGTGGATACCGAGACGTTTGAAGACCGCGCAGCTTGAGCGGCGCGGTCTGGTGGGACCTCAGCACCGCAGCTTCACTGCGGCCTGAGAGGGGGGCGAGGCATCAACGCCCGCGCAGGTTCCCCTTGTCATCCGCAATCACGATCTCCACGCGGCGGTTCATGGCGCGGCCTTCGGGCGATGCGTTGTCGGCCACCGGGTGGGCCTTGCCGTAGCCGCGTGCAGTGATGCGGCTGCTGTCCACGCCGCGCTGCACCAGCGCATCGCGCACGGCCTGCGCGCGGCGGTCTGACAGGTCCTGGTTGTAGCTGTCGCCACCCACGCTGTCGGTGTAGCCCTCGATCAGCAGCTTGCGGTCGGGGAACTGCTTGAGGAAGTTGGCCAGCTTGTCCAGGCGCGGTGCCGCCTGGACCGACAGCTCGGCCTTGTTGAAGGCAAACAGCACATCGCCCAAGGTCACCAGCAGGCCGCGCTCGGTTTGCTGGGCTTCCATGTCGCGCAGTTGGGCTTCGAGTGCGCGCACACGGTCTTGCGCGGCGTTGGCCTGGGCCATGGCAGCGGTGGCCTGTGCCTGCTGTTGTGCGGCGCGCTGCTCGGCGCTCATGGCCTGCTGCTGGGCCTGCTGCGCGCGCAGGCGGGCGGCATCGGCCTCCTGGGTGCGGGCTTGCAGGCGGATGCGATCCGCTTCGCTGCCGGCCTGCTTGATGTTGGCATCGAGCAGGCGTGCGCGGGCCGTGTTGGTGGCGATCTCGGCACGCTGGCGGGCGATGTACGCCAGGTGGTTGGTCTCAGACGTGTCCTTGTCATCGGCCCACACGCGGTCGGCCTGGGCCAGTGCATCGGTGGCCTGCTTGAGTTCCAGCTGGGCGTACTGGTTGACGGCGGGGTCGCCTGCCGCAGTGCTCACGGCAGTGCGGGCTTCTTCGAGGGCGGGCGACGGGGTGGTACTGGCGCAGGCGGCCAGCAGGCCCACAGCAATCAGGCTGGTGCACAGGGCGGTGGTGCGGTGAAAAAAGCGTGGCATGGTCGGGTGTTCCTTGGGTGTTGTAGTGAATTCAATCGCGGGGCCATCGCGGGCCTTGGCGCTGGTGCGCGAGAGGCGCAGCCGCCAAGCGGGGCGCACTGGGCACCGCGCAGGGCGCTGGATTAGCGGGGCGATCGGCGGTTGATTTCTTCCTGCAGTGCGCGGATGCTGTCCTGCACCTGGGCCAGGGTGGCGGCATTGCCTGCGGCGTCGGCGCGGGTCTCGGCCACGCGGGCATCAACCTCGGCCTCTGCGGCCAGGCGGCGCGCGGCCACATAGTCCTTTTCAGCCATGGCCTTCTCGGCCTGAATGAGCTTCTCGCGGGCCTGCTGCAACTGCACGGGGGCGCTGGTGGCCACCGCCGGTGCCGCCGCTACGCGGTTCACGGTGGTGCGGGTGACCGCCATCTGTTCGGTGGGGGCGGGGGTGGACGAGCAGGCGGCCAGTGCGCCCAGTGCGAGTGCCGCTGTGGCAGTGCGGATCAGTGCAGATGAATGCATGGTGTGTGGGACTCCTCTGGAGGTTGTTGGAGACGCCGCACCCGTGTGTGGGGTGGGCAACCAGGGGGTTCTGGTGTTGATGCATTGTTGGGGCCCGCTCGGCGAGCGGGCGTAGGTCCTGCCTCTGTATCGCTGTCGGGCATGTCTTACGAACATTTGCACGCCGGGCGCTGACACTGTGAGTGCGACGGATGTGAAGGCACGTCGGGGAACTCTCACTTCGTAGGGGTCTCGATCATGGGCAATACGCGTGCGCACCGCGTTGATCTCGGGCTGCGCCGTCTGCTGCCGATGCCTTTGCGCGGGCTGTGCGCGCACGCCGTACGCCCGCCTTCCACCTATCCCCCTTGCACAACGAAGAGGAGAGTTACTGCATGCCGCCATCCACGTTTTTCACCTGGGTCCAGGAGACCACTTTTGCGGGCGTGCCGCTATGGAGCCTGTGTGTGGCGCTAGCGGCTGCTGTCGCTACCTACGCCGCCATCCTTGTGGTGCTGCACTTGCTGACCCGCCGCGCCAAGGGATGGGCCACGCAGTCACACAGCGGCATGGCGCTGACCCTGGTGGATGTGCTGGAGGGCACGAGCCGCACGCTGGTGCTGGTGGTGGCGCTGCTGGTGGGCGCAAGCCTGCTGGACCTGCCCGGCCGCTGGGAGAGCCGCCTGAGCCAGCTGTGGTTTGTGGCCGTAGCGCTGCAGATGGGGCTGTGGGGCATGCGCGCGATTGGCATCGGCGTGCGTCGCTATGTGGAGCGGCACTCGTCCAGCGGCATGACGCAGGTCAGCGCCTCGGCCACGCTCATGTCGTGGGGGCTGCGCACGCTGCTGTGGAGCGTGGTGCTGCTGGCCATCTTGTCCAACGTGGGGGTGAACATCACGGCCTTCATCGCCAGCCTGGGGGTGGGCGGTATTGCGGTGGCGCTGGCGGTGCAGAACATCCTGGGCGACCTGTTCGCGTCGCTGGCCATCGCTGTCGACAAGCCCTTCGAGGTGGGCGACTTCATCGTGGTGAGCAACGTGTCGGGCACGGTGCAGGTGATCGGCCTCAAGACCACGCGCATCCGCAGCCTGCAGGGCGAGCAGATCGTGATGTCCAACACCGACCTGCTCAAGCAGACCATCAGCAACTTCCGCATGCTGGAGCGGCGGCGCATCGTGTTCACCTTTGGCGTGGCTTATGGCACCACCCCCGAGCAGGCCGAGGCGATTCCAGGCGTCGTGCGCAAGCTCATCGAGGCGCACCCAGAGCTGCGCTTTGACCGTGCACATTTCAAGGCACTGGGCACCAACTCGCTGGACTACGAAGTGGTCTACATCGTCGAAGACCCGGCCTACAACCTGTACATGGACCTGCAGCAGTCCATCAACCTGGGGCTGCTGCGCGAGTTCAAGGCCATGGGGGTGGAGTTTGCATTCCCCACCCGCACGGTGCACATTGCCAGCACGCCGCCGCAGGCACCTGCCGTGGCGGCGACCTGATTCCGTGGGCCAGTACCGCGCAGGCGGAAAAAAAGCCGGTGGCCTTTGCAGGCGACCGGCTTGAACAGGGTAGTTGCTTCTAGCGCTTTTTCAACTTCTCAAAGAAAGCTTACTTGGCGACCACGCGCACCATTTCCAGGCACTTGTTCGAGTAGCCCCATTCGTTGTCGTACCAGCTAACGACCTTCACGAAGGTGCCGTCCAGCGCGATGCCGGCGTCCGCGTCAAAGATCGAAGTGCGGGTGTCGCCACGGAAGTCGGTGGCCACCACCTTGTCTTCGGTGTAGCCCAGCACGCCCTTCAGGGCGCCTTCGGACTGGGCCTTCATCTCGGCCTTGATTTCTTCGTAGGTGGCAGCCTTATCCAGCTCCACCGTCAGGTCCACCACCGACACGTCGGAGGTCGGCACGCGGAAGGACATGCCGGTCAGTTTCTTGTTCAGCGCCGGGATCACCACACCCACGGCCTTGGCAGCGCCAGTGCTCGAAGGGATGATGTTTTCCAGAATGCCGCGGCCGCCGCGCCAGTCCTTGTTCGAAGGGCCGTCCACGGTCTTTTGTGTGGCGGTGGCAGCGTGCACGGTGGTCATCAGGCCGCGCTTGATGCCCCACTTGTTGTTCAGCACCATGGCCACGGGGGCCAGGCAGTTGGTGGTGCACGAGGCGTTGGAGATGATGGCCTGGCCTGCGTAGGTGGTGTGGTTCACGCCGAACACGAACATGGGGGTGTCGTCCTTCGAGGGAGCCGACAGCAGCACCTTCTTGGCGCCCGCATCGATGTGCTTCTGCGCAGAGACCTTGTCCAGGAACAGGCCGGTGGATTCGATCACCACGTCGGCGCCGACTTCGTTCCACTTCAGGTTGGCTGGGTCGCGCTCTTGCGTCAGGCGAATCTTCTTGCCGTTGACGATCAGGGTGTTGCCTTCCACGGCCACGGTGCCGTCAAAGCGGCCGTGCACCGAGTCGTACTGCAGCATGTAGGCCAGGTAGTCGGGCTCCAGCAGGTCGTTGATGCCCACGACTTCGATGTCGCTGAAGTTCTGGATGGCCGAGCGCAGCACGTTGCGGCCGATGCGGCCGAAGCCGTTGATACCAATCTTGATCGTCATAGGGTGTCTCTCCAAGGTTGCAAAATCGAAATCAGGAATTTGCCGCCGCGCGCCCGCTGGCAGCGGTGCGCAGCGGGCAAAGGGAGTCTTACCGGGCCTTTTTGGCGGGTTTGAGGCGCGCGGCGCCAATGGCCACCAGCACCGCGTCGGCCACGTTCTCTTCGGTGAAGCCGAAGTGCTTGAACAGCACGGGGGCCGGGGCCGATTCGCCGTAGGTGTCGATGCCCACCACGGCGGCGCAGCCGTACTTCCACCAGCCGTCGGTCACACCCATTTCCACCGCTACGCGGGGTACGCCAGCGGGCAGCACGCTGCTCTTGTACTTGGCGTCTTCGCGGTCGAACGTGGTGGTGCTGGGCATGGAGACCACACGCACGGCGATCTTTTTGTCGGCCAGCAGGCGCTGGGCCTTCAAGGCCAGCTGCACTTCAGAGCCGGTGGCGATGATCACGGCCTGGGGCTTCTTCTTGATGCCCACGTCGGCAGGTTCGCTCAGCACGTAGGCGCCGCGCGAGATGTCGCCCAGGTCGCGCTTGGGTGCGTAGGGCAGGTTCTGGCGCGACAGGGCCAGCACCGTGGGCTTGTTGCGGTTGGACAGGGCCACGCTCCAGGCCACGGCGGTCTCTGCCGTGTCACCCGGGCGCCAGACATCGAGGTTCGGGATCAGGCGCAGGCTGGCCACGTGCTCGATGGATTGGTGCGTGGGGCCGTCTTCGCCCAGGCCGATCGAGTCGTGCGTGAACACGTGGATCACGCGCTGCTTCATCAGCGCGGCCATGCGAATGGCGTTGCGGCTGTAGTCGCTGAAGGTCAGGAAGGTGCCGCCGTAGGGGATGAAGCCGCCGTGCAGCGCCACGCCGTTCATGATGGCGGCCATGCCGAACTCGCGCACACCGTAGTTGATGTGGCGGCCACCGATCTTCTGGCCTTCGGCCACTTCGGTCTTGACCACGTTGCCCTGCATGTCGAAGCGCAGGTTGGGCGTGCTCTTGGTGTTGGTGAGGTTGGAGCCGGTCAGGTCGGCGCTGCCGCCCAGCAGCTCGGGCAGGGCGGCGGTGAAGGCTTCCAGCGCCAGCTGGCTGGCCTTGCGGCTGGCCACGGTTTCGCCCTTGGTGTGGGCGGCGACCACGGTGTCTACGGCCACTTGCGCAAAGTTGGCGGGCAGGTCGCCGTTCATGCGGCGGGTCAGCTCGGCAGCCAGTTCGGGGAAGGCTGCGGTGTAGGCGGCAAAACGTTTGTTCCAGGTGGCTTCGGCGGCAGCGCCTGCGGCCTTGGCGTCCCAACCGGCGTACACGTCTTCGGGGATGGCGAAGGGCTCTGCCGTCCAGCCCAGGGCTTCGCGGGTGAGCTTGATTTCTTCGGCGCCCAGGGGCTCGCCGTGGGCCTTGGAGGTGTTGGCGCGGTTGGGGCTGCCCTTGCCGATGTGCGTCTTGCAGATGACCAGCGTGGGGCGCTCGGTCTGCTTCTTGGCTTCGGCAATCGCATCGGCCACCTTGTCGGCGTCGTGGCCGTCGATGGGGCCGATCACGTTCCAGCCGGCGGAGACGAAGCGCAGGGCGGTGTTGTCGGCAAACCAGGGCGTCACCTGGCCGTCAATGGAGATGCCGTTGTCGTCGTACAGGGCGATCAGCTTGTTCAGCTTCCAGGCACCTGCCAGCGAAATCGCTTCTTGGCTGATGCCTTCCATCAGGCAGCCGTCGCCCAGGAACACGTAGGTGTTGTGGTCCACCACCGCATGGCCTTCGCGGTTGAACTCGGCGGCCAGCAGCTTCTCGGCCAGCGCAAAGCCCACGGCGTTGGTGATGCCCTGGCCCAGCGGGCCGGTGGTGGTTTCGACGCCGGGGGTGATGCCCACTTCGGGGTGGCCGGCGGTCTTGCTGTGCAGCTGGCGGAAGTTCTTCAGCTCGCTCATGGGCAGGTCGTAGCCCGTGAGGTGCAGCAGCGAATAGATCAGCATCGAACCGTGGCCGTTACTCAGCACAAAACGGTCGCGGTCAAACCACTGGGGGTTGGTGGGGTTGTGCTCGAGGTGGCGAGCCCACAGGCCCACGGCCATGTCGGCCATGCCCATGGGGGCACCGGGGTGGCCGGAGTTGGCTTGTTGAACGGCGTCCATGGCCAATGCGCGGATCGCATTTGCCATCTGTTGGGATTGCTGGGTGTTGGCCATGGGGGAGTGGTTCAGGGTGGGAGGTTCAGGGGAAACCCGGCATTTTACCGGCGCGGCTTTCACCCGCCTGAATCGGCCAGCCGCAGGCTGGGCGCAGGGCGGCAATGCACTACAGTGCGGGCCATGCAAGGACTGCACCTCACTGCCGATCTCCAGGGCTGCCGCTGCGCCAGTGCCTGGCTGCTGGACGCCACCGCCCTGGGCCGGGCCTGTACCGATGCGGTGCGCGCCGCCGGGCTGCAGGCCGTAGGGCAGTTGTTTCATGAGTTTCCGGCCACGGCGCACGGCCCTGGTGGGGTGACAGCTACTGTTTTGATAGCGGAGTCACACCTGTGTGTACACACCTGGCCCGAGCAGCGCGCGGTGACGCTGGATGTGTATGTGTGCAACTTCGGCGCCGACCATTCGGCCAAGGCGCACGCGCTGATGGACGCGCTGCTGGCCTTGTTCCAGCCCACGGCCGTGGATCGCCACGCGCTGCACCGGGGTGTGGTGAGCGGGGTGGCGGCATGAGTCCTGTTCACCACCAGGTGCCCGCATTGCTGCTGGCCGCCGGCCGGGGCGAACGCATGCGACCGCTGACCGACACCACGCCCAAGCCCCTGCTGCAGGTGCAGGGCCAGCCGCTGCTGCAGTGGCACCTGCAGGCCTTGCTGGATGCGGGTGTCGAGAGGGCGGTGATCAACACCGCATGGCTGGGCGGGCAGATCAGCGGGTATTTTTCCAGCGTTTTTGCCTCCAAGTGCAGGAAAAATATGCCTGAGCAGCTATCAATTTCATACTCCCACGAAGGGGTGGACTTTGGTGGCGCGCTGGAAACCGCCGGGGGCATTGCGCGCGCGCTGCCCCAGCTGGGGCCGGTGTTCTGGCTGGCGGCGGGCGATGTGTTTGCACCCGACTTCGTGTTCGACCGCGCGGCGGTGGCGGCCTTCGAGGCCAGTGACCATCTGGCCCACCTGTGGCTGGTGCCCAACCCCGCCCACAACCCGCGTGGCGACTTCGGCCTGTCGGCCGACGGCCTGGCGCTGAACCTGCCCGCTGCCGACCCCGCACCACGCTACACCTACAGCACCATCGCGCTGCTGCGCGCCGAGCTGTTTGCGCTGCCCTGGTGCGACATTCCGCCGGGCAATCCGGGCGGCATCAAAGCCCCGCTGGCGCCGCTGCTTCGCCGGGCCATGGACAATGGCCGCGTCAGTGCGCAGCTCTACACCGGCCGCTGGACCGATGTGGGCACGCCCGAGCGGCTGGCCGAACTCAACACCTTTTCTCTCGACGCGCCATGAACACCACCGTGCCTGCCTCCGTCTATGCCCAGCGCCGTGCGCACCTGGCTGCCCAGCTGGGACCCGGGGGCATTGCCATCATCCCCACGGCGCTGGAGCGTCCACGCAACCGGGACAGCGACTTTCTGTTCCGCCACGACAGCTACTTCTATTACCTGACCGGCTTCACCGAGCCCGGCGCCTGTCTGGTTGTGGCGGCGGATGGCCGTAGTACGCTGTTCTGCCAGCCCAAAGACCTGGAGCGCGAGATCTGGGACGGCTACCGCCTGGGCCCGGCCGCTGCGCCCGCAGCCTTGGGCGTGGACGCCGCGCATTCGATGGCCGAGCTGGACAGCAAGCTGCCGCGCCTGCTCGAAAACACGGCCTGCGTCTGGTACCCGTTTGCCACGCACAGCGGTCTGGCTGCGCGCGTGGAGGGTTGGCTCAACGTGGTGCGCGGGCGGGTGCGCTACGGCGCCATCTGCCCTGCCGAGCAGAACGATCTGTGCACCTTGCTCGACGAGATGCGCCTGTTCAAGGACGCGCACGAGCAGGACATCATGCGCCGCGCCAGCGCCATCAGTGCGCAGGCCCATATCCGCGCCATGCAGCGCTCGGCCCGCATGCTGCGCGCCGGGGAGGATGTGCGCGAATACCATCTGGATGCCGAGCTGCTGCACGCGTTCCGCGATGCGGGCTCGCAGTACCCGGCCTACAGCTCCATCGTGGCCGCTGGGGCCAACGCCTGCGTGCTGCACTACCGCGCCGATGCAGCGCCCGTGCGCGATGGCGAGCTGGTGCTGATCGACGCAGGCTGCGAGCTGGACAGCTACGCCAGCGACATCACCCGCACCTTCCCCGCCAACGGCAAGTTCACGGGCCCGCAACGTGCGCTGTATGACCTGGTGCTCGCCAGCCAGGATGCGGCCGTGGCGGCCACCAAGGCGGGTGCACGCTTCAACGACCCGCACGACGCCACAGTGGCCGTGCTGGCCCAGGGCATGCTGGACCTGGGCCTGCTGGACAAGAACAAGGTGGGCACCGCACAGGACGTGATCGACCAACGTGCCTACTTCCAGTTCTACATGCACCGCACCAGCCACTGGCTGGGCATGGACGTGCACGACTGTGGCAGCTATGTGGAGCCCGGCGAGGTGGGCCAGACCAGCGAACGCAAAGACCCGCTGTCGGGCGAGACCATCACCAATCGCCCCAGCCGCATCCTGCGGCCCGGCATGGTGCTGACCATCGAGCCCGGCATCTACGTACGTCCCGCCGAAGGGGTGCCCGAGCAGTTCCACAACATCGGCATCCGCATCGAAGACGATGCCATCGTCACCCAGACGGGTTGTGAGCTGATCACGCGCGGCGTGCCGGTGAAGGCCGACGAGATCGAAGCGCTGATGCGCGCCTGAACGTGGGCAACACCATGGCCGTGGACACCGCTGCCGGGGGCGATGCGGCCCATGCTCCGGCTCAGCCCGGCAAGTGGTGGCTGGGCGGCGCGCTGTGGTTGCTGGGCATGCCCGGCGTGGTGGCGGTGGTCTGGACGCTGCTGCCCACCCTGAAGGCCAACGAAGCCCTGCTGCCGCTGCCGCCAGAGGTTGTGCTTTTGCTCAGTGGGCTGCAGACGGCGGTACTCCTGGCGCTGGCCGTGGCGCTCGGGGTGTGGCTGGCGCCCCGCGTGGGTCTGCAGGCGCCTGCAGTTTCTGCCTGGCTGGCCGGCCGACCCGCAGGGCCTGCGCTGCGGACCCAACTCCTGCCCGGCATCGTGGGCGGTGTGGCAGGCGCGGCGTGGCTGTGGGTGCTGTCCCGGCTGGCGCCCACGGCTCTTCAGCCCTCCGATCCTGCCAGTGCCATGCCGCTGGTGGTCAAGCTGCTGTACGGCGGCATTACCGAAGAGCTGCTGGTGCGCTGGGGTGTGATGACCCTGCTGTTGTGGCTGGGCTGGCGCTTGCTGCAGCGTGGTCAGGGGCGGCCAGGCAAGGGGCTTGTGGCTGGGGCGGTGCTGCTGAGCGCTGTGTTGTTTGCCGTGGGGCACCTGCCTGCCGCGCAGGCGCTGGCCGGGGTGTTGACCGTGCCCGTGGTGGCGTTCGTCTTGGTGGGCAACACGGTTTTTGGCCTGGTCGCGGGCTGGCTGTTTGCGCGCTACGGCCTGGAGGCCGCGATCATTACGCATGTGCTGGCGCATTGGTTGTCATCCCCGCTGCTCTGACGCGCTCAGCCGTCTTGCTGTGGAACGGGTAACTCGCATGTAACCGCTTCGTGTGAGAATTGAAACTCGATTACATCCCCAACGACCGAGAGAAAAGAGACATGTCCATGCCTACCCGCCGCGCCACCAAGATTGTTGCCACCCTGGGCCCTGCATCGAGCGACCCGGCGCTGCTGGAGGCGATGATCCGAGCGGGGGTGAACGTTGTGCGGCTGAACTTCAGCCACGGCAAGGCCCAGGACCACATCGACCGCGCCGCTACCGTGCGTGCTGCAGCCCAGCGTGCGGGCCGCGAAGTGGCCATCATGGCCGACCTTCAGGGCCCCAAGATCCGCGTGGGCAAGTTTGCCGAGGGTAAGGTGCAGCTGGAGCCGGGCGCCAAGTTCGTGCTGGATGCCTCGCGCACCGAGCTGGGCGACATCGATGGCGTGGGGCTGGACTACAAGGAACTGCCGCGCGACGTGAAGGCGGGCGACCTGTTGCTGCTCAACGATGGCCTGATCGTGCTCACCGTGGATGCCGTGCGCGGCGAAGAGGTGCACACCACCGTCAAGGTGGGCGGTGAGCTGTCGAACAACAAGGGCATCAACAAGAAGGGCGGCGGCCTCACGGCGCCGGCCCTCACGGCCAAGGACATGGAAGACATCCGCACGGCGATGAGTTTCCAGGCCGACTATGTGGCCGTAAGCTTTCCCAAGAACGCGACCGACATGGAAATGGCGCGCCAGCTGTGCAATGTGGCCGCGTCCGAGTACCGCCACAAGCCGGGCCTGATCGCCAAGATCGAACGCGCCGAAGCCATCCCGCACCTGGAAGCCATCCTGCGCGTGAGCGACGGCATCATGGTGGCGCGCGGCGACCTGGCGGTGGAAGTGGGCAATGCGGCCGTGCCCGCGCTGCAAAAGAAAATGATCCGCATGGCGCGCGATCTGGACAAGGTCGTCATTACCGCCACGCAGATGATGGAAAGCATGATCACCAACCCCGTGCCCACGCGCGCCGAGGTGAGTGACGTGGCCAATGCCGTGCTGGACGGCACCGACGCCGTGATGCTGAGCGCCGAAACGGCCGCTGGCCGCTACCCGCTCGAAACCGTGGAAGAGATGGCCACCATCTGTGCGGCTGCCGAAGCGGCAGAAGATCACCAGCTGGATGCCGACTTCACCGGCCAGACCTTTGGCCGCATCGACCAGTCCATCGCCATGGGCGCGCTGTTCACGGCCCACCACCTGGGCGCCAAGGCCATCGTGGCCATGACCGACAGCGGGGCCACGGCGCTGTGGATGAGCCGCCACAGCATCCGCATCCCCATCTACGCTCTCACCCCCAAGGTGGCAACGCAGCGCAAGATGGCCATGTACCGCAACGTGCGTCCCTTGCTCATGGACACCAGTGCCGACCGCGACACTGCGCTGGACCAAGCCGAGCGCCACCTCAAGAGCCGCAACATCGTGCAAAAGTGCGATGTATACGCCATCACTTGCGGCGAGCCCATGGGTGCGCCGGGTGGCACGAACATGCTGAAAATCTGCGTCGCCAGCTGACCAGCGAGGGCGGTGGCCCCCTCACTATTCCGGGGCAGCGCCTCGGAGAGGGGTCAGGGAGCGCCGGACGGCGGTCAGTGTGCGTTGCCTTGTGGCGATTTGTGCAGCAGGGCTTGCAGGCGCGGCGCACGCGCCGCCAGTGCATGGACGGCCGCAGCCGCCAGTCCACCGGTGAACAGGCCGGCCAGCACGTCGGACGGGAAGTGCACGCCCAGGCAGACGCGGCTCCACAGCATGGCCGCCGTCACGGCGGCGGCCAGCCAGGTCAGCCAGGTCAGTCCCGTAATCGGCCGCAGGAGCAGACTGGCCGCCAGCGCGGCCGCCCCGGCCACATGCATGCTGGGAAAACCCGCACGCGCAGCGTGTTCAATCCACTGGATGCCCAGGCCCAGCTGCGCAGGCCGGGGCATAGGAAAAGCCAGCCGCAACAGCTGTACGCCGATCCATGCCAGGGCCATGGATGCCAGCGCCAGCGCGAGCGAGCGCCGTTGCTCTGCATTGCCCAGCACCAGGCTGCCAACCAGCAGGCCGCCCATGGCGGTGGGCAGTTGCTGAGACACCCATCGTGCCACCGTCACCACGGCAGGCAAGGTGGCGGCGTCTGCATTGAGGGCCTGAAACAAGACCAGATCGAGTTCAAGCATGGGAGCCGTCCGGTGGCGGGGTGGTGCTCGCGAAATTCGGAAAGCGGGGGCGCAACGCCGTGGCCGCCAGATCGCAGAGCCAGCCCGTGACCCAGCACAACCAAGCGGTCCACAGCGTGTGGCTCATGAAGTGCGCGCCTCGCACCTGCTGTGCCGCCCCCAATACAAACCCGGCCAGCAGCGAGCCCGCCAGCCACCAGCGCGCGGCTGAGGGCGCCTTGTGGCGCAGTGCAAAGTAGCCTCCTAAAAACGCGAACCCGGCAGAGGCATGGCCTGCCGGAAAGCAGCGGCCGCTGCCGCCATCGAGCACGCCCAGAGCCCAGTGCGACACGTGTCGCGCCACACCGCCGAACTGCGCCAGGTCCCAGGGGCAACTGGTGGCGCTGAGGTTTTTGGTGATGCTGACCACGGCCAGCGAGAGCAGGGCGCTCACGGCCATCTGCAGGCGCTCGCTGGCGTCCAGCTTGCGCAGAAAGCCCCGGGGCCACCACACGCTCAGCGCCAGCAGCAGCACCAGCAGCCATCCCAGGCGGCGGGCTCCTTCGTGCAACACCTGCACAAAAAACCATTGGTCTCGCATCGGAAACCCGTTGGATGAGCCAAACACCTGGGCAAACGCGAGGTCTTGCCCTGCGGCATCCCAGGCCACGACACAGGCCAATGCCCCCAGGGTCCAGAAAAGCAGCGCATGGCGATGGGTGGGAGAGGGCGGCGCGATGGGAGTGGCGGACGGCGTGACGGGCGAATGCTGCATGGGCCGAAAGATAGGCGGCCGTACTTAACGCCGTCTTAAAGCAGCGATTGCCCCTGTCCTGCCCGGGCCTGACAGGCTGCGACAATGCCTGCATGCGAATACTCGTGGTCGAAGACGATGCGGGCATAGCCAGCGGCCTGCGCAGCAACCTGCAGCAGCGCGGCTATGCGGTGGATGTCAGTGACGGCGTCGCTAGCGCCTGGAGCGCCCTGCGCGCCGAGCGGTTTGATGCCGTGCTGCTGGACCTGGGGCTGGTGGACGGTGACGGCAGCGAACTGCTGCGGCGCCTGCGCCTGAGTCCCCCCGTAACGGGGGCCGCTTCGGCTGTCCTGCCGGACCCCTCCACCCCGGTGTTGATCGTCACGGCGCGCGACCAGGTGCAGCAGCGCATCGCGGGGCTGGATCAGGGCGCGGACGACTACCTGACCAAGCCCTTTGACGTGGACGAACTGGATGCGCGCCTGCGGGCGTTGCTGCGCCGCGCCGTGGGCCGGGCCTCTCCCACCATCCGCCTGGGCGATATCGAGCTGGACCCCGCGACCCGCACGGTGCGCCAGCAAGGCAAGCCCGTGGAGATGTCTCCGCGCGAGTTTTCGGTGCTGCTGGTGCTGCTGGAGGCGCGGGGCCGGGTGCTGTCACGCCAGCAGATCGAGGAACGCCTGTACAGCTGGGATGCTGCCGTGGAGAGCAATGCGGTCGAGGTCCATATCCACCACCTGCGTCGCAAGCTGGGCAGCGCCTGCATCCAGACCATGCGCGGGGTGGGTTACTTCATGCCGCAGGAGACGCCCGCGTGAACGCGCCCGCCGCTGCGCGCCGCTCTTCGCTGACCCGGCAGCTACTGCTGTGGTCGCTGGGCGCGCTGGCCATCGTCTGGGGCAGTTTCGTCTTCATTGGCTACCAGACTGGCGTGCACGAGGCCGACGAGCTGACCGACGGGCACCTGGCCAGCGTGGCCGCCCTGCTGCTCAACCTGCGGGCGACCGAGGCGATGGAGGGCCCGCGGCGGACCGAGCGCACCCCCACCCCCTGGCTCAAGTCGCACGACTACCAGCAGAGCATCAGCGTGGTGCAGTGGGATGCGCAGGGTCGGTTGCTGGTCCTCACGGGTTCGGTGCACGAACCGCCCTTCAGCGACGTGGAGGGGTTTGCTGACCTGACGCTTGGACCCGACAAGGTGGCCTGGCGCAGCTTTTCGCAGTGGGATGCCGGGCGTACCCGCAAGATCATGGTGATGCTGGAGCTGCGCGAGCGGGACGAGCTGGCCGATGACATTGCCGGACAGCTCATCGAGCCCGGCCTGTGGCTGCTGCCCGTGGTGTCGCTGGCCCTGGGGCTGGCGCTGTGGCGCGGCCTGCGGCCGTTGTATGCGCTGTCTGCGGACGTGGCGGCGCTGGACCCAGCCAGTACCCAGCGCCTGGCCTCGCGCCATGCCTGGAGCGAGTTCGAGTCAGTGGTGGCGTCGATCAACACCTTGCTGGATCGCCAGCAGGTCGCCATGGTGCGCGAGCGCCGGCTGGCCAACGAGGTGGCGCACGAGTTGCGTACTCCGCTATCCTCCATTGCCCTGCAGGCCAGCGCCCTGGCGGGGGAGCTGACGGAAGAGGCCCGGGCCCAGGCGCTGGCGCGCATCGGCCAGGACGCCTTGCGTGCGGGCCATGTGCTCAACCAGTTGCTGGCGCTTGCCCGTGCGAGCCGGGCCGAACTGCACGAGGCCAAGGCGCCCGTGGACCTGAGCGTACTTGCGCGGGCCGTGTGCGCAGACTACGCCCAGGCAGCGTGGAAGCGGGGCGACGAGCTGGCCCTGTCCGCCCCGCCGGCGCTCACCGTGCCAGGCCATGCGGTGCTGCTGGACATAGCGGTGCGCAATCTGGTGGAAAACGCGCTCAAGCACACGCCCGAGGGCAGCCAGATCGCCGTCCAGCTGGGCACTGCCGACTCCGGCGGCGCGTGGCTGCAGGTGTGTGACGACGGTGCGCGCCACCAAGCCGGCGGCGCAGCGGGGCGGGCGGCGGCGGTCGACAGCTTGCATCTGGGGCACGAAATCCTGCGCCGCGTGGCGGACATCCATGGGGGGCACTTTGGCGCAGCGCCGGCGCCGGCGCCCTTTACCACCTGCTACCGGTTGGATTTGCCATCGCCCTCGGCGGCGTCCCCCGGTTAAAATTGGGAGTTACCAAGCGGTTACCACCGCATCGCCAGGCGTTACAGCGCCTTGCCCCTGCTTCTTCAACCCACCACGGACCCCACGACCATGCCCCTCGTTTCGATGCGCGAACTGCTCGACCATGCCGCCGCCCACAGCTACGGTATTCCCGCTTTCAACGTCAACAACCTGGAGCAGGTGCAGGCCGTGATGGCCGCTGCGGACGAAGTGGGTGCTCCGGTCATCCTGCAGGCCAGCGCTGGCGCGCGCAAGTACGCGGGCGAGCCTTTCATCAAGCACCTGATCCAGGCCGCGGTCGAGGCGTTCCCTCACATCCCGCTGGTCATGCACCAGGACCACGGCACTTCGCCCAAGATCTGCCAGGGCGCCATCGACCTGGGCTTTGGCTCGGTGATGATGGATGGCTCGCTGATGGAAGACGGCAAGACCCCTTCGTCCTTCGACTACAACGTCGAGGTGACGCGCAAGGTGGTGGACATGGCGCACAAGGTGGGCGTCACGGTCGAAGGCGAACTGGGCTGCCTGGGTAACCTCGAAACCGGCGATGCCGGTGAGGAAGATGGCATTGGTGCAGTCGGCAAGCTCGACCACAGCCAGATGCTGACCGATCCCGAAGAAGCCGCCGTGTTCGTGAAGGCCACGCAACTCGACGCCCTGGCCATTGCCATCGGCACCAGCCACGGCGCCTACAAGTTCAGCCGCAAGCCCACGGGCGACATCCTGGCCATCAGCCGCGTCAAGGAAATCCACCAGCGCATCCCCAACACCCACCTGGTGATGCACGGTTCCTCGTCGGTGCCTGCCGAGCTCCTGGCCATCATCAACCAGTACGGCGGCAAGATGAAGGAAACCTACGGCGTGCCCGTCGAGGAAATCCAGGAAGCCATCAAACACGGCGTGCGCAAGATCAATATCGACACCGACATTCGCCTGGCGATGACCGGTGCGGTGCGCAAGTTCCTGTTCGAGAATCCCGACAAGTTCGACGCCCGCGAATGGCTCAAGCCCGCCCGCGAAGCGGCCAAGCAGGTCTGCAAGCAGCGCTACCTGGAGTTCGGCTGCGAAGGTCAGGGCAGCAAGATCAAGGGCCTGAGCCTGCAGGCCGTGGCCGCCCAGTACGCCTCGGGTGCACTGGCGCAAGTGGTGAACTGATCGTTGGCACCGGGCCCTGCGGGGCCGCTGCCCAGCCTGGCTGCGTTGTGCTGCCAGGCTTTTTTTTGCCTGCATGCATCCCCGGACTGGGGAGTTCCCTCTACAGGAGACAAAGGCGACAGCGACAAGATTTTCTTCATGTAAGCTCGCGGTCAGCTTGCCCACCGGCAGCGCCGCAAGAAGTGTCCGATACCAGGGCGCTTTCAACACATTTTTCACCAGCGATACCGAGCTGGTTGTTGCATGGCAGGAGCCGTCGAAAGACGGACTCGGGTGCCGTGGGATGATTGAAGGCGAATTCGTATGAACCTTTCTCTATGACTCTGACCATTTCAAAGTTTCGGCGGCTGTTGCCCCTCTTGCCAGTGCTGGCTGTGACGGTGTTCACGGTGGCCTGCGCGCCCCTCACTGTTCCTCCTCAATCCGAATACCCCGTGGGCCGCGCCCGCATGGTGTTGCCGCCGGGGGCGTGGCAGGACCTGGGCACTTCCGAGGAAGCCTTTGCAGGCTCAGGAGGACGTATTGCGCTCCAGACCCGCGATGTGGGCTTGCGGAATGCGCAGGGAGACTGGCTGGCCGTGTTGCGCGTGCAGACCAACCGCGCTGGAGACCTGAGTGGTTCTCCGCAAGGCATCGGTTATTGCCCCACCCAGCAGGACGTCACCGTAGAGGATGGCGCTGCAGGCAGTCCTGTGCGCGCAGACTGTCTGCGGCTCAAGCGATGGGGAAGCAGTTCCCAGTGGCTGGACAAGAACCGGCCAGACCTTGTCGAGTGGCTCCGCGCCAGCAAGATCACTCTGACCCAGCCTTACACCTATCTGAGCTATCGCTATGTGACGGAGGCGGGTGCCTGGGTGAAGGTCGATGCCCTGGTGGATCAGCGGCTGTTGCGTCCGACCACGCGCAACAACGAGGAATTCCTGGTGGCTGGACGACCCGCACTGCAGTGGGGGCGTGACCTGGCCCAGGCTGTGCGCCTGAGCGCCGGCATGGTGGACGGTCATCTGGCCATCCCTCCCTTCCCCTTCCCAACACCCACCTCCAGACCTTAGCGCGCAAGCCTTCCCTGTCTGGCGGCCTGGCATAACGATTACGAAACTTGAGGAGACCTCTGATGCAGACAAGCCCCGTCCCGCAGCCGCAGCGTATCGGCGTGCCCAGGGAAACCTTCCCCGGTGAAAAGCGCGTGGCCACCGTGCCTGATGTGGTGGAGAAGCTGATCAAGCTGGGCTTTTCCGTCACGGTCGAGTCCGGGGCTGGGGATGCTGCCAATTTCAGTGACGATGCCTACCGCGCTGCAGGCGCCCAGATTGTGGGTGACGCAGCGGCACTGTGGGCTGCATCCGATATCGTCTTCAAGGTGCGCCCGCCCAATAGCGACGAAGTGGCGCGGATGCGCGAGGGCACGACACTCATCGATTTCATCTGGCCCGCCCAGAACCCCGAGCTGATGCAGCAGCTGGCGGCCCGCAAGGCCACGGTGCTGGCCATCGACTGCTTGCCGCGTACGCTCTCGCGCGCCCAGAAGATGGACGCCCTCACATCCACCGCAGGCGTCAGCGGCTACCGCGCCGTGATCGAGGCGGCCAACGCTTTCGGCCGCTTCTTCAACGGCCAGATCACTGCGGCAGGCAAGGTGCCACCGGCCAAGGTGTTCATTGCGGGTGCCGGCGTGGCGGGTCTTGCCGCCATCGGCACCGCCGCCAACCTGGGCGCCATCGTGCGCGCCAACGACACGCGTGCCGAGGTGGCCGACCAGGTCAAGTCTCTGGGCGGCGAGTTCGTCAAGGTGGACTACGAAGAAGAGGGCTCGGGCGGCGGCGGCTATGCCAAGGTCATGAGCGAAGGCTTCCAGGCCGCGCAGCGCAAGATGTACGCCGAGCAGGCCAAGGACGCCGACATCATCATCACCACCGCGCTGATTCCGGGCAAGCCTGCGCCCAAGCTCATCACCGCCGAGATGGTGCAGAGCATGAAGCCCGGCAGCGTGATCGTGGACATGGCCGCTGAGCAGGGGGGCAACTGCGAGCTCACCGTGCCCGGCGAGGCCGTGGTGCGCCATGGGGTGACCATCGTGGGCTACACCGACCTGGCCTCGCGCCTGGCCAAGCAGTCGTCCACGCTGTACTCCACCAACCTGCTGCGCCTGACCGAAGAGCTGTGCAAGGCCAAGGATGGTGTGGCCCTGGTCAACATGGAGGACGACGCGATCCGGGGCCTCACCGTGGTCAAGGACGGCGCGATCACCTGGCCTGCGCCGCCGCTCAAGCAGGCGCCCGCGCCCGCACCCAAGGTCGCTGCGCCAGTGGTCGAAAAGAAATCGGGCCATGGCCACGGCACGGGTGCGCCCATGTCCGCGAAGACGCTGACCATCGTCTTCGCCGTGCTGGCTGTGCTGTTCTGGGCCATCGGTGCCTATGCGCCCGTGGCCTTCCTGGGGCACTTCACGGTGTTTGTGCTGGCCTGCTTCATCGGCTACATGGTGGTGTGGAACGTCACGCCTGCACTGCACACACCGCTGATGAGCGTGACCAACGCCATCTCCAGCATCATCGCCATCGGCGCGCTGGTGCAGATTGCACCGCCCGATGCGGGGGTGAATGGGCGGCCTGACGGGCTCATCCTCTGGCTGGCCTTTGCTGCGCTGGTGCTCACGGCCGTCAACATGTTCGGCGGCTTCGCGGTCACGCGCCGCATGCTGGCCATGTTCCGCAAGTAACTCCACAACAACAAGAACACGAGGAGCACCCAACATGTCCCAAAGTCTCGCCACCGTCGCCTACCTGGGCGCGGCCATTTTGTTCATCCTGAGCCTCGGGGGGCTCTCCAACCCTGAAACCTCCCGCCGGGGCAATCTGTTCGGCATGGTCGGCATGGCACTGGCCGTTCTGGCCACGGTGTTTGGCCCGCGCGTGAGTCCCGCAGGGGTGGCCTGGATCGTCGGCGCCCTGGTGATTGGCGGCGGCATCGGCCTCTATGCCGCCAAGGTCGTCAAGATGACCCAGATGCCCGAGCTGGTCGCGCTCATGCACAGCCTGGTGGGCTTGGCGGCCTGCCTGGTGGGGTTTGCCAGCTACGTCGATACCTCGATCCAGCTGCAGGGCGCGGAAAAGATCATCCACGAGGTGGAGATCTACGTCGGCATCCTGATCGGTGCGATCACGTTCAGCGGCTCGCTGATCGCCTTCGGCAAGCTCAACGGCAAGATCGGCGGCAAGCCGCTGCTGCTGCCCGGTCGCCACTGGCTCAACCTGGCCGCGCTGCTGATCGTGATCTGGTTCGGCCGCGAGTTTCTGCGCGCCGAGACCGTCGAGCAAGGCATGGTGCCGTTGATGGTGATGACGGTGATCGCGCTGCTGTTCGGCATCCACATGGTCATGGCCATTGGTGGCGCCGACATGCCGGTGGTGGTGTCCATGCTCAACAGCTACTCGGGCTGGGCGGCGGCGGCCACGGGCTTCATGTTGTCCAACGATCTGCTGATCGTCACGGGCGCTCTGGTGGGTTCCTCGGGCGCCATCCTGAGTTACATCATGTGCAACGCGATGAACCGCAACTTCATCAGCGTGATAGCGGGGGGCTTTGGCTCGGGCGCTGGCACGCCCGCCAAGAAGGGCGAAGCTGCCGAGCCGCAGGGCGAGGCCGTGCCCGTCAGCTCCGCCGAGACGGCCGAGCTGCTGCGCGACGCCAAGAGCGTGATCATCGTGCCTGGTTACGGCATGGCCGTGGCCCAGGCCCAGCACACGGTGTACGAGATCACCAAGACCCTGCGCGAGAAGGGTGTGAATGTGCGTTTTGCCATCCACCCGGTGGCAGGCCGCATGCCTGGCCACATGAACGTGCTGCTGGCAGAGGCCAAGGTGCCCTACGACATCGTGATGGAGATGGACGAGATCAACGAGGACTTCCCCGATGCCGACGTGGCCATGGTCATTGGCGCCAACGACATCGTGAACCCCAGCGCGCTGGACGATCCGACCAGCCCTATCGCGGGCATGCCGGTGCTCGAAGTGTGGAAGGCCAAGACCTCGATCGTGATGAAACGCTCCATGGCCTCGGGCTATGCAGGGGTGGACAACCCGCTGTTCTACAAGGACAACAACCGCATGCTGTTTGGCGATGCCAAGAAAATGCTGGACGAGGTGCTGACCGCGCTCAAGAGCTGAGGGGCATAATTCCCTTATAAGAAAAGCACGACCGTGCTGAAAGGCGTCGGTGTGCTTTCCGGACCCCCATAAAACCTACCAGGAGACAATCCCAATGACCGACCGCCCGTGGCTGGCCGCCTACCCACAAGGTGTTCCCGCAGACATCGACACCACGCAGTACAGCTCCCTCGTAGCGCTGATGGACGAGGCGTTCAAGAAGTACGCCAACCGCGTGGCCTACAGCTTCATGGGCAAGGACGTGACCTACGCCCAGACCGATTCGCTCTCCAGTGCGTTCGCCGCCTACCTGCAGAGCCTGGGCCTGGTCAAGGGCGACCGCGTGGCCATCATGATGCCCAATGTGCCCCAGTACCCGGTGACCGTGGCGGCCGTGCTGCGTGCAGGTTTTGTGGTGGTCAACGTGAACCCGCTGTACACCCCGCGCGAGCTGGAGCACCAGCTCAAGGATTCGGGCGCCAAGGCCATCGTCATCATCGAGAACTTCGCCACCACGCTGGAGCAGTGCATTGCGCACACGCCCGTCAAGCACGTGGTGCTGTGCGCCATGGGTGACCAGCTGGGCCTGCTCAAGGGCACGCTGGTCAACTACGTGGTGCGCAACGTCAAGAAGATGGTGCCCGCCTACAACCTGCCGGGGGCAGTGCGCTTCAATGACGCCGTTGCCCAGGGCACGCGCGGCGCGCTCAAGAAGCCCGACATCAAGCCCGACGACATTGCGCTGCTGCAGTACACCGGCGGTACCACGGGGGTGAGCAAGGGCGCCGTGCTGCTGCACCGCAACGTGATCGCCAACGTGCTGCAGTCCGAGGCCTGGAACGAGCCCGTGATGAAGAAGGTGCCGGCGGGTGAGCAGCCCACCAGCATCTGTGCGCTGCCGCTGTACCACATCTTCGCGTTCACCGTGAACATGATGCTGAGCATGCGCACGGGCGGTAAGACCATCCTGATCCCCAACCCGCGCGACCTGCCTGCGGTGCTCAAGGAGCTGTCCAAGCACACCTTCCACAGCTTCCCGGCCGTCAACACACTGTTCAACGGCCTGGCCAACCACCCGGACTTCAACACCGTCAACTGGAAGAACCTCAAGGTCTCGGTGGGTGGTGGCATGGCGGTGCAGGGTGCTGTGGCCAAGCTCTGGCTCGAAAAGACAGGCTGCCCCATCTGCGAAGGCTATGGACTGTCGGAGACCAGTCCTTCGGCCAGCTGCAACCCCACCACCAGCACCGAGTACACCGGCACCATCGGCGTGCCGCTGCCCAGCACCTCCATGAAGCTGCTGGACGATGAGGGCCGCGAGGTCACCACGCTGGGCGAGCCCGGAGAGATCGCCATCAAGGGCCCGCAAGTGATGGCCGGCTACTGGCAGCGTCCCGATGAAACCGCCAAGGTCATGACCGAGGACGGCTACTTCAAGTCGGGCGATATCGGCGTGATGGATGCGCGCGGCTTCTTCAAGATCGTGGACCGTAAGAAAGACATGGTGCTGGTCAGCGGCTTCAACGTGTACCCCAACGAGGTCGAAGAAGTGGTGGCCAACTGCCCGGGCGTGCTCGAATGCGCCGTGGTGGGCGTGCCTGATGAGAAGACCGGCGAGGCCGTCAAGCTCGTCATCGTGAAGAAGGACCCGGCGCTCACCGAAGCGCAGGTCAAGGAGTTCTGCCGCCACGAACTCACCGGCTACAAGCAGCCCAGGGTGATCGAGTTCCGCACCGAGCTGCCCAAGACACCCGTGGGCAAAATCTTGCGCCGCGAACTGCGCGACAAGAAGTGACGCAGTCTCCGGCACGTCACAATCCCCAGGCGGCTCCGGCCGCCTTTTTTGCGACCGCGCGGCGATGCTGGCGCGGGTGTGCTGTGACCCGATGACATGACCCCAAGGACCTCTGCATGAGCACTGCCATTCTGAGTGCGCTGCCCGAAGAACAAAGCTCGCTGGTGCAGCACCTGGCGCATCCGCAGCGGCTGATGCACGCAGGCCGGGCGTTCTGGCGCGGCGAGCTGCACAACCGCCCGGTGGTGCTGGCGCTGTCGGGCATTGGCAAGGTGGCGGCTGCCACCACAGCCACGGCCTTGATCGAACATTTTGGCGTGGCGCGCATCGTCTTCACGGGCGTCGCGGGCGGGGTCGGCGATGGGGTGCACCGGGGTGATGTGGTGGTGGCGCAAGACTATGTGCAGCACGACATGGATGCCTCGCCGCTGTTTCCTCGGTGGGAGCTGCCGGGCTACGCACGCAGCCGCCTCGCGTGCGACCCTGTGCTGGTTGCTATGCTTTCAGAAGCTGCCAACCTATGTGTCACTAGCGCAAGCAGCCTCTGGGGCTTGAAAACCATCCACGGGGATGCCCACCGAGCACACCAGGGCTTGGTGGCCAGCGGGGACCGTTTTGTCTCCACCGCCCAAGAGTCTGAGCGCCTGCGCACCGCCCTGCGCACTGCCGGGCACGATGTGCTGGCCGTGGAAATGGAAGGTGCCGCCGTCGCCCAGGTCTGTCACGATTACGGCCTGCCCTTTGCCGCTGTGCGCACCATCTCCGACCGGGCCGACGACGAAGCCCACGGCGACTTCGCCCAGTTCGTGCAGACCGTGGCCAGCCGGTACGCCGAGCACATGGTGCTGTCGTTTCTGCAGAAGCTATAAAACTGATAGCGGCTGGGGCATATTGCACTGGCGCTTGCGGCAGATTTTCCCTCTAAAGAGGGCTCCACTGCACCCCGTTTGCCGTTCGCCACGATGCGCTGCAACCGGCGCTATGTATCTACCAGCGCCATGGCGGAACCGGCTTTGCCGGGCCGCTGGAGGCGTCCCCCCCCAGGGGGAAGGCGCGCAGCGCCACAGGGGGGCTACTTCAGCCAGCCGCGCTTGCGGAAGTACCACATGGGCCCGAGCGCGCTGGCCAGCATCAGGCCCAGCGCATACGGGTAGCCCAGCGACCAGTCCAGTTCGGGCATGAACTTGAAGTTCATGCCGTACACGCTGGCGATCAGCGTGGGCGGCAGCAGCGCCACGCTGGCCACCGAGAAGATCTTGATGATCTTGTTCTGGTTGATGTTGATGAAACCGACCGTGGCGTCCATCAAGAAGTTGATCTTGTCGAACAGGAACGCCGTGTGGTTGTCCAGCGACTCGATGTCGCGCAGGATCTGGCGGGCTTCCTCGAACTGCTCGGAGTTGAGCATCTTGGAGCGCATCATGAAGCTCACGGCGCGGCGTGTGTCCATCACGTTGCGGCGGATGCGGCCGTTCAAGTCTTCCTGGCGGGCGATGGCGGCCAGCACCTCGCCGGCGCGGGTGTCAGTCACGTCGCCGGCCAGCACCTGCTTGCTCACGGCCTCCAGCTCGTCGTAGATGTTCTCCAGCGTGTCGGCCGAGTATTCGGCGTCGGCGTCGAACAGCTTGAGCAGCACTTCCTTGGCGTCTTCGATCAGTCCGGGCGCGCGGCGCGCGCGCATGCGCAGCAGGCGAAACACGGGCACGTCTTCATCGTGGATGGAGAACAGCACGCCCCGGCTTTTCAAGTTGGTGTTGTGCTGGTTCAGGATGAAGGCCACGCGCACCGAACGCGGGTCTTCGTCGTCATCGATCAAGAAGTCGCTGCGGATGTGCAGCTCGCCGTTGTCTTCCTCGTAGAAGCGGGCGGATTCCTCGATGTCCTCGTCCATCGCATCCTCAGGGATGGACAGGCCGTAGTGCTGCTTGATCCAGCGCTTTTCTTCGAGCGTGGGGGCTTCCAGGTCCACCCAGATCGGCTGGAACTTGGTCAGCTCTTCCAGGGACTCGATTTCTTCCTGGAACAGCCGGCCATTGGCGAGCGTAAAGATGTTGAGCATGGGCTCACTCCCTTGTTTTTTGGCGTCTGCGGTGCGGGGGTAGGGGTGCTTTCAACCCCACAGCAGTCAAATGCGCCGGGAGCTGAAAGCTACCAACTCGGGTAGGTTTCCAAGGAGCTGTCTCCGTAAAAATTAGGCAAGCGGCGGATTATGGCACCGGGCGATGACCTCGCGGGCGCCTGGTGCGGCGTGGCGCGGGCGCCGAAGCCTTTCAACAGGCGTCAGCCCTCGGCACTGCGCACCATGGCCAGCGCCCGGCACAGGTCGGCCCAGGCGGCGGCCTTGTTGTCCTGTGAGCGCAGCAAAAAGGCGGGGTCGTAGGTCACCACCGCCGGGCACCCGGCCAGCACATGGGGGCCTGCGCGCAGGCGTCCCAGGGGCTCGGTGCGTCCCAGCGCCGCACGCGCCGCCACGTGGCCCAGCACCAACACCATGGCGGGCTGCAGGCGGTCCACGGTGTCGGCCAGTGTGGCCGGAATGTCCGCGCTGGCTTCCGTGCCGGGCGCAGAGCGCTCCAGCGTAGTCACGAACACGCGCGGATGTTGGTGCAGTTGCATGGCCCGCAGCATGTTGTCGAGCAAACGGCCCGCGTCGCCGCCAAGGGGCTCGGCAGGGGTCATGCTCTCGGTCACGATGAGCCAGCCCCGGCCCAGCCCGGCGGGCGTTTGCGCCGGGTCGGCGGCGGGGTAGAGCGCCTGCGCAGGGTGCAGGCGCAGGGCGGGCGCGGCCGGGCCTGCGCCTGCAGGTGCGATGGCTGGGGGTGCGCTGCGGCTGGTGGTGTGGACCGGCGGCGCCTGGGGGCGCTCGGCAAGCGTGGGGGACGACGGGGCCTGGGGCTGGGCGCGCGGCGGCGCCACGACGGGTGCTGCCACTGCGACAGCAGGGGCGCTTGCCGGGGGCTGCTGGGGCGCATCCATGGCCGGCGCTGGGCCCCACACGGTGACGCCCATTTCTTGCAGCATGGCGCGCTGTCGCGCATTGAGGTGGAGGCTCATACAGAAAGAAAACAGGCCATCAGAGGTTCAGCAGGGTCGGGTGCGGCGTGGGGTCAGAGAGCCAGGCTCATGACCACGGCGTCTTCGCGCTGTCCGTGTGCTGCAGGGTAGTAACGCTTGCGGTCGCCCACGCGGCGGAATCCGTGGGTCTGGTAGATCTGCTGGGCGCGCAGGTTGCTCACCCGCACCTCCAGCCACAGCCATTGTGCACCGCGCCCGCGTGACCACAGGGCCAGGGCGTCCAGCAGCACGCGGGCCCAGCCCTGGCGCTGGTACTCGGGGGTGACGGTGATGTTGAGCAGGTGCACCTCATCCACGCCCATCATGGCCACAAAGTAACCCAGCAGATGCTCGTCCGCCATCAGCAGCTGCGCCTCGTAGCCCGAGGCCATGGCGTCGGTGAAGTTGCCGCGGGTCCAGGGGTGCGAATAGGCGAGTTGCTCCACGGCCAGCACGGCATCGAGCCGCGCCAGGGTCAGGGCCTCGAAGCGTGCCTCGGGGCGGGTGGGGCTGGCGCCGGACGGCGATGCGGAGGAGGTGGGCAGTGCGCTCATGAGGGATTCGTTCACCCCTTCTCAGGGCGTTGCCGCTGCCTGGGCGGCACGCAGTGCGGCGCGTTCGGCGGTGGTTTGCGCCACTTTATCGCGGATATAGCGCGGCAGGGCGTCACTGGCGGCCACGGCATGGCCGGCGGTGATCAGCGCGGGCGCCAGGCGCAGCAGGGCTGCGGCGGTAGGCAAGGCCATGAGGTGCGGGGCGGTAGGCGCCAACCGGTCGCCGTAGGGCGCGCGGGCGTTGCCAGCCACCGTCCAGCCTGTTGGGGGCTGCACCGACTCGGGCGCCCCCAGGCCGAAGTCTTCGTCGGCCTGCCAGCGGGCTTCGGCGGGCAGCCACTCGCAGTGCGCGTGGTAGACCTCGTCCATGCGCGCATCCAGCACCGCCACCACCTGGGTGCAGCCGTGCTGATGGCGGGCTTCCTCGGCCACGGCCAGCAGGGTGTCTACGGGCAAGACCGGCACACCTTGCCCGCCCTTGGCACCAAAGGCCAGACCCTGGGCCACGGCACAGGCGGTGCGCAGCCCGGTGAACGAGCCGGGGCCGCGCCCGAACACCACCGCATCCAGCGTGTCGAAAGTCAGGCCCGCTTGCGCCATCAGCGCACGCACGGCGGGAATCAGTGCCGCCGAGGCCTGCGGCCCCCCGGGCCCTTGGTGCTGCCAGACGCCATCGCCGTGCTGCACGGCAATGGAGAGGGTGTCGGTACTGGTGTCAAAGGCGAGCAGATTCATGGGCTGGGTGTGGTGGTCTTTGGCGGCGCGTTCGGCGATGGGGCTCAGGGGGTGGCAGCGGCAGGGGCTTTCGGGGCCTGGCTTTTGCGCAGCACGCCCACGAGGATACCGGCGGTGACCAGCAGCAGGCCAGCCACCAGGTTCCAGTGCATCGGCTCGTCCAGAAAAATCACCGCCCCCATCGCCGACAGTCCAGGCACCAGGGCCGTGATCATGGTCGATCGCACGGGGCCGTAGTGCTGGATCATGCGCGTGAAGCCAATGCCTGAGACCACCACGGAGCCACCGCCCTGGAACAGCATCTGGAACGCGATCTCGCTCCACGGCGCCAGCGCCAGGTGACTGGTGACCGCACCCAGCGAGACCAGCAGCGAGTAGCTGGGCAGGTACACCACGCAGGCAAACGCCGTGACGGCAATGGTGGCCTGCACCGCGTCCACCGCGTAGCGCCGCGCCAGCACACTGTAGGTGGCCCAGGACGACGCGGCCAGCATGAACAGCAGGTCGCCCTTCCAGACATCGCCGCCCGAAAACGCCGCCAGCAGGCTGCGCCCACCCACCAGCAGATCGCCCGCCACGATCAGCGCCAGGCCGGCGGCGCGCAGCGGCGTGATGTGGTCGCGCAGCAGCCAGGCGGCCAGCAGCGCCGTCCACAGCGGCAGGCTGCCCGGCATGAGTACCGCCGCATGGGTGGCCGGTGCATGGAAGAACCCCGAATAGGCCAGCAGCGCGTACAGCAGCCCGCCAAAGCTGCCCAGCAGCGCCGTGGTGCGCAAGGGCAGGGGCGAGATGCCCGCCAGGCTGGACGCCGGTGCCGAGGCTCCCCGTGCCGCCAGACGTCGCCGCACCATCCACCAGCCCCAGGGCAGCAGCACCAGGCTGGCGCCCACGATGCGCAGCAGTGCAATGTCGAACGGGGTGAGCGTGCGCTGGGCCGAGGCGCGGGCGATGATGATGAAGCCCGTCCAGATGGTGACGGTGACCACGGCCGCCAGCAGGCCGATGGTGCGGGGAGAAAAACGCATCGGGCGATTATCGGCGCCCGCCGCAGGCCGTGCTGGCGCTGGGAGTAGAGCGGCGCTTGGTGCAGGTGTGTGGGCGATAGACTCCCCGCCATGTTGTCTGTTTCTGCTCTTTGGCGCCGCCGTGTGCTGCGTGGTGTGGTGGGTTGGGGTGCTGCGTGGCTGATGGCTGCGGGCGGGGTGGGCTCGGCGGGGGCGCAGACGGCGGCTCCCGCTGCAGGCCCTCTGCCGCCCGAGGTGGAGGCCGCCCTGGTCCGCGCCAAGCTCCCCCGCGAGGCCCTGTCGGTGATGGTGGTGGACGCGCAACCGGTTGGCAAGGCCAGTCCGCGCCTTGCGCACCGTGCCCAGGTGCCTGTGAACCCCGCGTCGGTGATGAAGCTGGTGACCACCTATGCAGCGCTGGAACAGCTGGGCCCCGCCTATGTCTGGAACACGCCGGTGTATGTGCAGGGCACAGTGCAGGACGGCAGCCTGCGGGGCAATGTGTATATCCAGGGCCAGGGCGACCCCAAGCTGGTCATGGAGCGGCTGTGGCTGCTAATGCGGCGGCTGCAGGGCCAGGGCATCCAGGTCATCGTGGGCGACATCGTGCTGGACCGCAGCGCGTTCGACGTGCCGGACCAGGACCCGGCGCGGTTTGATGGCGAACCGCTGCGGCCCTACAACGTCTCACCCGACGCCCTGCTGCTGAATTACAAGTCGTCGGTGATGACCTTTGTGCCCGATGCTGCCGCCGGTCTGGCGCGCATCCAGTACGACCCGCCTTTGGCCGGGGTGCAGCGCCAGCCCACCGTGGCGCTGGCGGCGCCGGGCGCAGACTGTGGTGACTGGCGTGCCACCCTGCGAGCAGAGCTGTCGGACCCCTCGAAGGTGTCGTTCCAGGGTGTGTACCCCGCCGCGTGTGGTGAACGCGTGTGGCCGGTGGCTGCGGCCGATCCGCGCGGCTTTGCGGCGCGGGCGGTGGAGGGCATGTGGCGCGAACTGGGCGGCAAGCTCACGGGCAGCGTGCGCGATGGCAAGGTCCCCCCGGGCCTCAAACCCGCGTTTGTGGTCACGTCCCCCGCGCTGGCCGAGGTGGTGCGCGATGTGAACAAGTACAGCAACAACGTGATGGCACAGCAGGTGTTGCTGACCCTGGCGTTGCAAAAAAACGGTGTGGCCACGTTTGATGGGGCCCGCGAGGTGCTGCGCCAGTGGTGGCAGGCTCGCATGGGCGATGCGGACCTGCCGCAGGTGGACAACGGCGCCGGGCTCAGCCGCGACGCCCGCCTGACCGCTCAGGCTCTGGCCCGCATGCTGCAGATGGCCTGGGTGTCACCTGTGATGCCCGAGCTGGTGGCGTCGCTGCCGATCACGGGTGTGGACGGCACACTGCGCCGCAGCCAGAGCCGGGCGGGCACTGCCCACCTCAAGACCGGCAGCCTGCGCGACGTGATGGCTGTGGCGGGCTATGTGCATGCCGCGAGTGGGCGTCGCTATGTGCTGGTGGCCGTGGTCAACCACGCCAATGCGGGCGCGGCGCGGCCGGTGCTCGACAGCCTCATCGACTGGACGGCGCGCGAGCAATGAACAATCGGCGCTGCCTCGCTTCTTCCCCACCATGCAACTCCACGAACTGATCGGCTACCTCGCCGCCTGCCTGACCACCTGCAGCTTTGTGCCCCAGGCCCTGCACACTTTTCGCACCCGCGACGTCAGCGGTATCTCGCTGGGCATGTACAGCGTTTTCACGGTGGGCGTGGCACTGTGGCTGGCCTACGGCCTGGCGCTGGCAGCCTGGCCCATCGTGGTGGCCAATGCCATCACTCTGGCCCTGGCGGGCACCATCCTGGGGATGAAGGTGCTGTACGGCGTGCACCGTCCCGACTGACCGGTCACGCGGGCCCCGGCGCGCTGTCGCCTAGGTGTCTGGCGGCGTGCGGCCTCCCGCGTTATCCCCTATGGATGCTGCAGCGCAGGTGCGCGCACGATGCGTCGTTCTTCACTGACCGAGGTATCCATCCATGACCTATTTCCGCCTTACCTGTGTGGCCGCTGCAGCGGTCCTGCTTGTCGCCTGCGGTGGCTCTGACGACCCGGCGCGCGGCGCGTTGATTGACCCTCCCGCCACGCTCACCACGCTCACCGTGGCGCAGATCGATGCGGCCACGGCCAGCAGCGGCCTGCAGGCGATCAGCGGCAAGGCCAAATGTGACGTGAAGGTGGTGTCTCTGAACTATGCGACCGTGGGTGCCAAGAGCGGCGAGAACACCAACGCCTCGGGCGTGATGCTGGTGCCCGCCGGCACATGCACCACGGCCGCTCCACTGGTGGCCTACGCCAAGGGCACCGATGTGCAAAAGCCCCGCACCCTGGCGAACCCGCAGGACAGCGAAACCTTCCTGCTGGCCGCCATGTACGCCGCGCAGGGCTATGCCGTGGTGGCCACCGACTACCTGGGCTTTGCCAAGTCGGGCTACAGCTACCACCCCTACCTGCATGCCGATTCGGAAGCCACCTCGGTCATCGACTCGGTGCGTGCAGCACGCAATGCGGCAAGCACGGTGGGCGCCACGCTGTCGGGCAAGGTGATGTTCACCGGGTACTCGCAGGGCGGCCACTCGTCCATGGCGGCGCAGCGCGCCGCCGAGCGGGACTACGGCAACGAATTCAACGTGGTCGCGGGCGCTCACTTGGCCGGCCCCTACAACCTGTCGGGTTCGCTGCGCATTCCAGACGCGATCGCTGGTGTGCAGTTCTTTGTGCCCTACCTCGTCACGGCCTGGCAGAAGGTCTATGGCACCGTCTACACCGACGTGAAGGATGTGTTCAAGGCGCCGTACTCCGGCTACATCGAGAACCTGTTGCCCAACCCCACGCTCAACTACACCACCCTGGTGACCACGGGCACGCTGCCTGCGGGCACGCCTAACCAGGCGCGTGACGCGCTGTTCCAGTCGGCGTTCATCACCGGTTCGCAGACCAGCACCACCCATCCACTGTATCTGGCCGCCAAAAAGAACGACCTGCTGGGCTGGACCCCCAAGGCGCGCGTCATGTTGTGTGGTGGCGCAGGCGACCCCACCGTGCCCCCAGCAGTTCACATGGCCGTCATGAAAGCCGACTTCGACAGCCGGGGTGTGACGAATGTGAACACGGTGGATGTGGACGCTGCCATCCAGGCCACCTATGGTCCTGGCGGCAAGGCACCCACCGACCCCACCTCGGCAGCTTTTGCCACCTACTACGGCAGCTACCACGGCACCTACGAGCCGCCGTTCTGCCACGCGCAGGCCAAGGCGGTGTTCGACACCGTCAAGTGACGGCTGTGATGCCTGCGTGAAGCCCCCAAGGGGTTCGCAGGCTTTTAGAACCCCACCCCTAAGCCCCACCGGTATTTACCCGGTGGGGCTTTTTTGCGTTGGCGAATATGATCCGCGAGGAATAGCACGGTCGTTCTATTTTTACGATAACAGGAGTGATACCGATGGTTTTTCAGCGCAAGGCTTTGTGGGTTTCTCTGGCGGCAGCGTCGCTGCTGGTGGCGTGCGGAGGCGGCGGTGCCGACACCGCTCCGGTGGCGCCCATCAAGACCGTCAAGGTCATGGGTGACAGCATTGCCGATAGCGGCACGTTTGGCTTCAAGTTCACGGTGCAGGGCAGTGCGCCCACGGGCCCATCGTCCACACCCATCTGGCCGGAGCTGGTGGCCAGCAGCTACAGCAACACGCTCTGCCCCCGCTATGCGTTCACCGGCAGTGCCTTCAACAATGCGGCGGGCTGCACCAACTACGCCATCGGCGGCGGGCGCATCAACAACTTCACGGCACCCACGTCGCCTGTCTCCATCGTCAAGCAACTGACCGATGCCGGCGTCGACGGCTTCAGCGCGGGCGACCTGCTGCTGATCGACGGTGGTGGCAACGATGCCGCGGACCTCATTGGTGCCTACCTGTCGGCCTCCAAGGACGGCGGCAAGGCCTTCGGCGCGCTGCTGTCCACCTTGCTGCCTGCAGCCACGGTGAACGCAGGCCTCGCGGGCGGTGCCACGGGCCAGGCCCAGGTGGGTGGCGCCTACATGGTGGCGCTGGCCGACAAGTTCCACGACGCGATCGAAGCCAATGCCTTGAGCAAGGGCGCACAGCGTGTGGCGGTGCTCAACATGCCTGCCATCGACAAGACGCCGCGCCTGCAGCAGGTGCTCGGCGGCATCACGGCGTCAGCGGGCGCTGCCGCCAGTGCGCAGGTGCAGGGCCTGCTCAAGGCCTGGCTCGAAGCCTTCAACGCCCAGCTGGCCAAACGTTTTGCGGGCAACAGCAAGGTGGTGGTGGTGGACTTCTACACCTCGTTCAACGACCAGGTGGCCAACCCTGCGCAGTTCGGGCTGACCAACGCCAAATACACCGCATGCCCCATCACGGGCCTGGGTGCTGACGGCCTGCCCACCTATACCTTCCCCACCTGCACGGCAGCCGCCCTGTCGGCACAGACACCGCCCGCAGGCGCCACGGGTGGTGCGGACTGGTGGAAGACCTACGCGTTCTCCGACAGCTTCCACCCCACGCCGTATGGCCACCAGCTGGTCAGCCAGCTGGTATCGCGTTCGCTGGCCCGCGCTGGCTGGCTGTAATCGGCTGTTGAAGGGTTCACACACCATGCAAACCACAACCATTTCTCCTTCCCTGGCTGGCGCATTGGCCGCCCTGGCGATCACCCTGTCCGGCGGTGCCCAGGCGCAAACCGCAGGCAACTGGCTGGTACGCGCGGGCGCCACGCAAATCTCGCCGCAGGTCACCAGCGGCGACCTGTCCGCGCCCAGCTTCACAGGCACCAAGGTGGACGTGCGTGCCGACACGCAACTGGCGGGCGGCATCACCTACATGCTCACCGACCATTGGGCGGTGGACGTGCCCCTGGCGCTGCCCTTCAAGCACGACATCATGGGTGCGGGGGCCATCGGCGGTGTGGGCAAGATCGGCGAGGTCAAGGTGCTGCCCATGACCGTGTTCGCGCAGTACCGCTTTCTGGAGGCCAATGCCCGGGTGCGCCCCTATGTGGGCCTGGGCGTGACCTACGCCAAGTTCTTCAAGGAACGCGGCACCGCTGCGCTGACCGGGCTGACCGGTGGCAACCCCTCGCGCCCCACCACGCTGAGTGCCGAGTCGCGGTTTGGTCTGACGCCACAGGTGGGTGTGAGCATCGCGCTCAACGAACAGTGGTCGCTGGATGTGGCGTATTACAAGACCTTTGTGAAGACGCGTAACACGCTGTCCACGGGCCAGACCATCGACGTCAAGCTCAATCCCAACGTGGTGGCGCTGGGTGTGGTGTACCGGTTCTGACCTCCACAAGGAGCGGACCCGCCGCCCCAAATAAAAAGGCCGCCCTGTGGGCGGCCTTTTTATTTGGGAGAACCCGGAGCGTACCGGCTTACCAGCGTGCGCGCAGGCGGTCGTAGGCGTAGGTGCCAAACTGGCGCTGCGCGGATGGCGTGAGGTACACGCTGTCGGCAAACACGAACGAGGTAGCGCTGGCACCCGACAGCAGCGTGGAGGTGTTGCACAGGGCCGAATTGACCTGGCCTGCACCAATGCCGATGCCGTTGTTGGCGTCCACCGATGTGCACACCGCCGCCGTGGAGTTGTTGAAGCCATAGTTGCCAGGCACGCTGGTGTACAGGTTCACGTAATAGGCCGAGTCCACGTACAGCACGTTGGCGCCCAGGTCCACGATGCCCACGAGCAGGCCTTCGTTGAAGCGGCTGCTGGCGTTGGTCAGCAGGGCCTCGCGGCCGATGGTCTTGGCCCACGGGGTCTTGCTCAGGTCGTAGGTGCCGGTCACCACCACATACTTGGCGCCGGCCGTCACCAGGCGGCGTACCTGGGCTGCCAGGTCTTCACCAGCCTTGCGAGCAGCAGCCACCATGGCATCTTCGGTCTGCGTGCCTGCGTTCACAGCCGCCATGCCAGCGATCACGTCGCTAACGCCGCCGCTCACGATCACCACGTCGGTGGCTGCGAAGCTGCCGCTGGTCAGGAAGGTGTCGATCTGCTCGGTGACGGTGCGGGTGCTGGCGTTGCCAGCCGCGTCGGGCTTGGCGCTGACGCGGGCGTTGCCGGTGGCATAGCTCAGGCCGCCTGCGGAGACCGGGGAAAGCGACTTGCCATAGTTGGCGACCAGTTGCAGGGTCCAGTTGTTGACGCTGCCGTCATTGACGGTGTAACGCGAGCCGTTTTGCCCCACATCGTTCATGGCGTCGCCGAACGCAATGAAGCGCTGGGGCGAGATGGCCGATTCGGTGGTGCTGGAACCGCAGGCCGCGAGCAACGCGGCCGACGCACATGCGGCGACCATGATGGTGCGGCGCATCCAATTTGCTGCCATGTATTTCTCCAGAAAAGTGGGGGGTAGTTTAACGACGCAAAGTCAACGGATGTAAAGCGGCGCCATCGTGCCGGGTCAGGCTGCGGATGCGCGCTGCAGGCGGTCGCGCACGCCTTCCCACTCGGGGCTGGCGGGCGGGGCTTCGATCCAGATCAGCTTCACGCCCTCATCGTCAAACCCGCGCAGCACGGCGAACAGCTGCTGCGCCGTGGCGGCCGCGTCGTCGGGCATGCGCCGCATGACCAGCTTGGAGGACTGGGTGCGCAGTGCAGCGCGGGCATAGACCGCGATGTGGGCGGCCTCGGCGCCCAGCAGGTCCAGGCTGGTCTGCAGCGCCTTGGCATCCATCAGCCGCACCTTGGCGCTGGGGGCGTAGTGGGCCTCCAGCGTGCCCGAAGCGCGGGGTGTGGCCGTGGGCAGGTCTTCCTTGGACAGCGGAGGCACACCACAAGCCGCTGCAATCTGCGCTCGGGTGATGGCGCCGGGCCGCAGCAGCACAGGCACACCGCGCGTGCAGTCCACGATGGTGCTTTCAATGCCCACGTCGCAGGGCCCGCCGTCCAGCACCAGCAGGTCGGCGCCCAACTCGTCCTGTACGTGCTGGGCGGTGGTGGGGCTCACGCGGCCAAAACGGTTGGCGCTGGGGGCTGCAACACCCCACACGGGCGGGCCACCGGCGTCTTTGCCATCGCCCGCGGCTGCGCAGGCCAGCAGCAGGGCGTGGGCCACGGGGTGCGCGGGGCAGCGCAGTCCCACGCTGTCCTGCCCGCCGGTGGCGGCGGTGGCCACACCGGGCAGGCGCGGCAGGATGAGCGTGAGCGGGCCGGGCCAGAAGGCATCGACCAGCTTCTGGGCGAACGCGGGCACTGTGCTGGCGAAATGCGCAATGCCCTCGGCATTGGCCACATGCACGATCAGCGGGTGGTCGCTGGGCCGCCCCTTGGCGGCAAAGATCTGCGCCACGGCGGTATCGCTGCTGGCATCGGCTGCGAGGCCATACACCGTTTCGGTGGGCAGGCCGAGCAGGGCGCCGCTGCGCACAGCACGCGCGGCGGTGGCGATGGCCTGGGGGTCGTTGCCGTCGAGGATCATGGGAGGGGCCCGGCTCAGAAGGGCTCGATGCCCAGCAGCGCTGCCGCCTGCAGGGCTGTGGCGCGCGCAGCCTCGGGGGTGGCGGCGGTGATGTTCAGGTGCCCCATCTTGCGACCGCGCTTGGCATCGTGCTTGCCATACAGGTGCAGGTGCGTACCGGGCAAGGCCAGCACCTCGGCCCAGGCAGGGGTTTGCGCCGCGTCGCCGTGGGCAAACCACAGGTCGCCGAGCAGGTTCAGCATGACGGCGGCGCTGTGCTGGCGCGGCTGCGTCAGCGGCAGGCGCGCCATGGTGCGCACCTGCAGTTCGAACTGCGACACATCGCAGGCGTTCTGGCTGTAGTGGCCGCTGTTGTGCGGGCGCGGAGCGATCTCGTTGACCACCAGGCTGCCGTCCTGCAGCACAAAGAACTCCACGCACAGCACGCCCACGTACTGGAGTCCTTGTGCTACAGATTTCGCAGCGACCACCGCTTGATCCACTAGCGCTTGCGGCAGATTTCCTTCATAAACCTCCGTCACAGCCAGGATGCCGTCACGGTGCAGGTTGCGCTGCACGGGCAGGTGCACCATGGCGCCATCGGCACCGCGCGCCACGATGACGGAGCATTCCAGCTGCAGCGGCAGCATCTTCTCCAGCACGCAGGCCACTTGGCCGACCGAATCCCAGGCGGCGGCCAACTCGACGGGCGTCTTCACGCGCACCTGGCCCTTGCCGTCGTAGCCCATGCGGGCAGTTTTCAAAATACCGGGCAGCAGGTCGGGCGATACAGCGGCCAGTTGCTCGGCCGTTTCGATCACCGCATACGGCGCGCAGGGCACGCCGCAGGCCACAAAGTGCGCCTTCTCGCGCGCACGGTCTTGTGCCACCGACACGGCGCTGGCGGCGGGCGATACCGGGCGTTGCGTGGCCAGGGCGGCCAATGCAGCGGCGGGTACGTTCTCGAACTCGGTGGTCACCGCATCCGACAGGCGGGCCAGCTCGGCCAGGCCCTGCGGGTCTTCGTAACCCGTCTGGATGTGGTGGTGGCTCACCAACCCGGCGGGGCTGGTCGGGTCGGCATCCAGCACGGCCGTGAAGTAGCCCATGGCCTGGGCCTGGTGCACGAACATGCGGCCCAGCTGGCCGCCACCCAGCACGCCCAGGGTCGCACCAGGGAGCAAAGGCTTCAGGTCACTGGCGGTCATGCGGCGGGCGGCAGGGTCATGTTGCGGGCCACTTCCGTCTGCTCGGCGCGGAAGGCTTCCAGGCGCTGGCGCAGGTCGGGGCTTTCGTTGGCCAGCAGGGCCACGGCAAACAGGGCCGCGTTGGCTGCGCCGGCCGTACCAATGGCAAAGGTCGCTACCGGGATGCCCTTGGGCATTTGCACAATGCTGTGCAGCGAGTCCACACCCTGCAGATGGCGGCTGGCCACGGGCACGCCCAGCACAGGCACAGGGGTCTTGGCGGCAATCATGCCGGGCAGGTGGGCGGCGCCGCCGGCCCCGGCGATGATGGCTTTCAGGCCCCGGCTGGCGGCGGCCTCGGCGTAGGCAAACATGTCATCGGGCATGCGGTGGGCCGAGACCACGCGGGCCTCGTGCGCGATGCCGAACTGTTCAAGGATTTGCACTGCATGCTGCATGGTGTCCCAGTCGCTGCTGGAACCCATGACCACGCCGATCTGGATGGGTTTCATGGTGTGGAAGGTGCTGGCCGGCAGGCCTCGCCTGCCCAGCCGCTGTAGGTGGAACCCGCGATTTTACTTTTTGCGCCTCCATGGCGGGCGTGGGGCTGTTTCGATGGGCCAAAATAGCGCGCACATCGCTCCATAGGCCCCGGCCCCACACCATCATGATTGACGTCACCGTAGAGAACTTTGAAGCCGAGGTGGTTGCCGCCTCGATGAACGTGCCCGTGCTGGTGGACTTTTGGGCGCCCTGGTGCGGCCCCTGCAAGTCGCTGGGACCTGTGCTGGAGAAGCTGGAGACGGAATATGCGGGCCGCTTCAAGCTCGCCAAGATCGACTCCGACCAGGAGCAGCAACTGGCGGGCATGTTCGGCATCCGCAGCATTCCCACCTGTGTGCTGTTGATGAATGGCCAGCCTGTGGACGGCTTCATGGGCGCCTTGCCCGAAGGCCAGGTGCGCGCTTTCCTCGACAAGCACGTACCCACCGCCGAAGAAATGGTGGCCGAGGCGGAGGAAGAAGAGGCGCTGGAAGCTCTGGCAGAAGGCGACACCGGCACTGCGCTGGAGAAACTGCAGCACGCCGTCGTCACCGACCCCGCCAACGATGACGCGCGCTTTGACTACGTCAAGCTGCTGCTGCAGCTGGGGCGCGAGGACGATGCCAAGGTGGCTTTTGCGCCCGTGATTGCCAAGGCTGCCATGTCGCGCAAGCTGGGGGCCCTCAAGGCCTGGATGGATGCTCTTGATTTTGTAGCGTCGGGCGCATATGACGCCTCCGCTGAAGCCGGATTCGAAGCAAAAATCGCGGCCAACAAGCGCGATTTCGACACCCGCTATGCCCGCGCCCGCTGGCTCATCACCCAGCAGCGCTGGACCGACGCCATGGACGAGTTGCTCGAAATCCTCATGCGCGACAAGGCGTGGGGCGAAGAGGCCGCCCGCAAGACCTATGTCGCCATCCTCGAACTGATCGAGGCCCCCAAGCCCAAGGTCGCCGAGGGCCAGATCCCGCCCGAAGACCCTGTGGTGGCCACCTACCGGCGGCGGCTGTCCAGCGTGGTGCTGAGCTGAGGGCGGCGAGAGGTTGAAAGGGTGAGCAGGGCGACCACGGCACTCGCCATGGTGCTTCGACCCGGGCGCAAGGGGCTCTGCGCTGGCTGGGCCCGCCGCGGGCTGTACTGCAGTGTTTTCTGGGGACTGCTGGGGCTGGCTGGCTGCGCCACCCGCCCCCCTGAACCGGATGCTGTCGTGACGGGTGTGGCGCTGTCACGAGAGCGCGTGGTGTTTCCCCCCGAGGCGGTGTTTGAGGCCACGCTGCTGGATGTCACCCAGCCGGACCAACCGCCCGTCGTCCTGGGGCGGCAACGCCGAGCGCCTGCGGGCCAGCCTCCCTACGCATTGCGGATTCCCTACCCTTCGATGCGGTTTGCGCCCAAGGGGCGTTACGAGGTGCGGTCCACCGTGACCTTGGAAGGGCGTTTGCTGCTCGCCAGCGACAGGCGCTACCCCGTGCCCCAGGAGGCCGCCTACCGCCATGTTGACGTTCAAATGCAGCGGATGCTGCCTCAGACTGCCACGGTGGAGGCGTCGGTACCCCTGCTGCTGACCCATTGGAGGCTCGTCGAGATGGGGGGAGAAGCCGTCCCAAGCCCTTCCGACGGCGCGGTGGCTCCCCACCTGGTTTTTCAGGCAGAGGAGGCGCGGGTGATCGGTTCGGGCGGTTGCAACCGCTTTCTGGCCAACTACGAGTGGCAGCCGCAAAGCGGGCGGCTGCGTTTGGGCCAGTTGGTGTCCAACATCGCTTTGTGTCTGCAGAGCAGCGGGATCGAGACCCGTTATTTTGAAGCCCTGTTGGCGGTGCAAGGCTTTCGCCAGGACGGCACCCGGCTGGTGCTGCGAGGAGCAGACGGCGAGCCCTTGTTGCGGTTTGAGGCGGCCGAGACGCCGCTGCGCTGAAGGCGGCCAAGGGGGCGTCGGGCTTGCATCGCGCAACAGTCTGGCGGGCGCACGGCCAGGCGGCTCTCCCGTGCTTTCAAAAGATCAGCGGGAGCCGGAAGGACCCGGTCCCCAAGAAGCCGCCTCGGAAACGTTTAGGCCGAGGTCAGCCGCTCCAGCGCCTCGCGGTATTTGGCCGCTGTCTTCTCGATCACCGCTTGGGGCAGGCGGGGCGACGGCGCTGTCTTGTCCCAGGGTTTGCCATTGACCTGGGCCTGTTCCAGCCAATCACGCACAAACTGCTTGTCATAGCTGGGCGGGTTTTCGCCTTTGGCCAGGGCCTCTGCGTAGCCTTCCACGGGCCAGTAGCGGGAGCTGTCGGGGGTCAGCACCTCGTCCATCAGCACCAGCGTGCCATCGGGTGCCAGGCCGAACTCGAACTTGGTGTCGGCAATGATCATTCCCTTGGTGAGCGCGATGTCGGCTGCGGCCTTGTAGATCGCAATGCTCAGGTCGCGGATGCGGGTGGCCAGGTCCAGGCCGATCATCTCCACCGTGCGTTCGAATGTGATGTTCTCGTCATGCTCGCCCATGGCGGCCTTGGCAGCGGGCGTGTAGATGGGTTCGGGCAGCTTGGCGGCGTTGGTCAGGCCTTCGGGCAGGGGCACGCCGCAGACCGAGCGCGACTCCTGGTATTCCTTCCAGCCGCTGCCGGCCAGGTAGCCGCGCACCACGGCTTCGACCGGGATGGGTTGGAGGCGCTGCACCAGCATCGAGCGGCCACGGATCTGGGGGGCCTCTTCAGGGCTCACCACGCTCTCGGGGGCGTCGCCTGTGAGGTGGTTGGGGCAGATGTGACCGAGCTTGTCGAACCAGAACAGGGCCATCTGCGTGAGCAGCTCACCCTTGCCGGGGATGGGTTCACCCATGATCACGTCGAAGGCCGAGAGGCGGTCGCTGGCCACCATCAGGATGCGGTCGTCGCCCACGGCGTAGTTGTCGCGCACCTTGCCGCGTGCCAGCAGGGGCAGCGAAGTCAGGGCCGAAGTGTGCAGGGCGGTGGGGCTGGGCTGGGTCATGGTGTCGGTGTGGGCGGTGGGTATCCGCTGCGGGCAGGCCGAAGAACGTAGGGGAGGGGGTGCGGCAGGCCAAGCCTGGCCGCAACCCGGCGATTTTACGCGCCGGCCTGGAGCGCGGAGGTTTCCCAGGGGCTTGCGGCGGCAGGGGTGCGCGCCCGGTACGCATGCGGCACACTGGGCGGCCCTGAACCCGCCTGGGCCTTTGTGGCCATCTGCCGTGTCTTCTTCCCCTGCGCTTTCTCCTCGCCGCGAGCTGTGGCTGCTGCTGACGCTGGCAGGCATCCAGTTCACCCACATCCTCGACTTCATGATCATGATGCCGCTGGGGCCGCAGCTGACGCAGCTGTTCGCGATCAGCGACGCGCAGTTTGGGTTGCTGGTATCCGCCTATACGCTGTCGGCCGGTGCGTCGGGCCTGCTGGCCTCGACCTACATCGACCGATTCGGTCGCAAGCGGCTGCTGCTGGTGCTCTACGGCCTGTTTGGGCTGGCGACGCTGGCCTGCGGCCTGGCGCCCACCTACGGCACGCTGATGGTGGCGCGCATTCTCGCGGGGACTTTTGGCGGCGTGCTGTCGGCCTTGTCGCAGACCATCGTGGCCGATGTGGTGCCCTTTGAGCGGCGCGGGCGCGCCATGGGCATCGTGATGACGTCGTTTTCTGTGTCCACGGTGGCGGGGGTGCCCCTGGGCCTGATCCTTGCGCAGTACGGGGGCTGGAACCTGCCGTTCATTGGCATTGCCGCCATGGTGGGTGTGCTGGCTGTGCAGGCTGCCCGCACGCTGCCAACCATGACGGGCCATGTGCAGGCTGCGAACGGGCGGTCTGTATTGGGCGGCATCACGCAGGTGCTGGCCGATGGCAACCACCGCTGGGCCTTTCTGTTCTCGGCGTTGCTGATGTTTACAGGTTTTACGGTGATCCCGTACATCACCATTTACATGCAGACGAATGCTGGCGTGCGCGCCGACCAAGTGCCGCTGGTGTACCTGTGCGGCGGGGTGGTGACCTTGTTCACGGCGCGGCTGTTTGGGCGGATGACCGACCGGCGCGGCAAGGTGTCGACGTTTCGTTGGCTGGCCTTGGCGGGCCTGCCATGCATCCTTGGCATCACCCTGGTGCAGGGGTTGCCGCTGTGGGGGGTGTTGATCGTGTCGACGCTGATGTTCACTTTTGTCAGCGGCCGCATGATCCCGGGCATGGCCATCATCGCCTCGGCGGCGCACGCGCCGTTGCGGGGGACCTTCATGACACTGAACGCGTCTGTGCAATCGGCCTCGATGGGGGTCGCGTCTTTTGTGGGTGGGGTGCTGATCAGCCGCGATGCGCAGGGGCTGGTGCAGAACTACTGGGTGGCCGCGCTGGTGGGCATCAGTGCCAGCGCGCTATCGATGCTGGTGGTGGGCCGACTCAAGCTCCATGGTGCGGCGCCGTCAGCCCGTTGAGGGGGATCTTGCGCAGGAATCTGCGGCCCCTCCAATCCGCTCATTGTGCGCGCTTTTGGAGCGCTTGGCACCTTGCCGGGCATAACCCAGTGGCCTGCGGCGGTATGGGATTGCTTTTCGGGGAGGGCGGGGGCATAGTGAACTCACGTCAACGGATGCATCCAAGTTCGCCGAGCCGCTCCTCTGATCCAGGGCGGCGTTTTTCCACCGAGAGCCACAGGAGACTTATTTATGAACTTGACGATCAGCGGTCACCACCTCGAAGTTACCCCCGCCTTGCGCAGCTACGTCACCACCAAGCTGGATCGGATCACCCGCCATTTTGACCAAGTTGTCGATGTCAAGGTACTGCTGACGGTAGAGAAGCAAAAGGAAAAGGAAAAGAGACAGCGAGCGGAATGCAATATTCATGTCAAGGGCAGCGACCTGTTTGCGGAAAGCTCCCACGCCGACCTGTATGCCGCTGTGGACGAGTTGGTTGATAAGATGGACCGTCAGGTCGTGCGCCACAAGGATCGTTTGCAAGACCACCACCACGAAGCCGTCAAGCGCGAACTGAATGCTTGATGCGCCAGCCCTGAGCCTGGCAAAGCAGCCGCCCTTTTGGGCGGTTTTTTGTTGCCCTCAGGGTTTTTGCCAATATGTGCATAATTGTTACCCTTGACCATGAACCGACTCGCCTCCATCCTGCCCTCCGCTCAAGTGCTTGTGAGCGTGGACGCCACCAGCAAGAAGCGTGCTTTTGAAGAAGCGGGTCTGCTGTTCGAGAGCCAGCATGGGCTGTCGCGCGCCCTGATCACCGACAGTCTGTTTGCACGCGAGCGCCTGGGCTCCACCGGGCTCGGTCATGGCGTGGCCATTCCCCATGGGCGCATCAAGGGCCTCAAGGCACCGATGGCCGCGGTGTTCCAGTTACTCAACCCCATCGGCTTCGACGCACCGGACGAATTGCCGGTCGGTCTGCTGATCTTTTTGCTGGTGCCCGAGGCGGCGACGCAAAAGCACCTGGAAATCCTGTCCGAAATTGCCGAGCTGCTCAGCGACTCGGCCTTGCGGGAGAAACTCAAGGCCTGCACCGATGCCACGGAGTTGCACGGCATGATTGCAGGCTGGCAGTCCACGCAGGCCGCCTGAGTTCCTGCACTACACGCCCTCCCCCACACCGTTTTTTTGCACTGACTGAACCGCCGTGAAGCCCAATGTTGTCAGTGCCGACGTCCTTTTTGAGGAGTTTCGCGGCCTGCTGAAGTGGGAATGGGTGGCGGGTCTTGGGGCCTCAGAGCGCCGCTTTGACGAAGTGGCCGTGCGCTCCGCGCGTTCCGGCGCCGACCTGGTCGGCTACCTCAACTACATCCATCCCTACCGGGTCCAGATCCTCGGCGAGCGCGAAATCGCCTACCTGAGCAACGCGTCCCCCGACGATTGCAAGCGCCGCATTGCCCGCATCGTGACGCTGGAGCCGCCGGTTCTGGTGCTGGCCGACAACCAGACCGCCCCCGATGCGCTGGTGTCGATGTGCGAGCGCGCGCAGATCCCGATGTTCTCCACGCACGAGTCGTCGGCGTTTGTCATCGACGTGCTGCGCGCCTACCTGTCCAAGCACTTTGCCGACCGCACCACGATGCACGGCGTGTTCATGGACATCCTGGGCTTAGGCGTGATGATCACCGGCGAGTCGGGCCTGGGCAAAAGCGAACTAGGCCTGGAGCTGATCTCGCGCGGCAACGGCCTGGTGGCCGACGATGCGGTGGACCTGTTTCGTATCAACCAGACCACCATCGAGGGCAAGTGCCCCGAACTCCTGCAGAACCTGCTGGAAGTGCGCGGCATTGGCCTGCTCGACATCCGCGCCATCTTTGGCGAGACGGCCGTGCGCCGCAAGATGCGCCTCAAGCTCATCGTGCACCTGGTGCGCAAGGAAACGATGGAGCGGGACTACGAGCGCCTGCCGTACGAGCCGCTCACCCAGGATGTGCTGGGTGTGCCCGTGCTCAAGGTCGTGATCCAGGTGGTGGCCGGCCGCAACATCGCTGTGCTGGTCGAAGCCGCCGTGCGCAACACCATCCTGCAGTTGCGCGGCATCGATACGTACCAGGAGTTCGTCGAGCGCCACCGCCGCGCCATGGAGCGCGATACCGGCGGCTAGCGGCGCTCAGGCCGACGAAACTGGCGCGGCCCATGCCAGGGCTCCCGCGCAAGGGCCGCCCCGCAGCGCTGGGAGCGTCCCCCTCTGGGGGAAGACGCCGAAGGCGGCTCAGGGGGGAGTCATTTCTTCGCGCAGGCAGCGCACTGGCCGTACAGCGCCATGGTGTGGTCCTGCACCACCCAGCCCTTGGCCTTCGCCACCGCATGCTGGCGTTTTTCGATCTCCGCGTCGTAGAACTCTTCCACCTTGCCGCACGAGGTGCAGATGAAGTGGTCGTGGTGCTGCCCCTCGTTGAGCTCGTACACCGCCTTGCCGCTCTCGAAGTTGCTGCGGATCAGGATGCCGGCCTGCTCGAACTGCGTGAGCACCCGGTACACGGTGGCCAGGCCGATGTCCGAGCGTTCTTCCAGCAGCACCCGGAACACGTCTTCCGCCGTCATGTGGCGCTGCGCACCTTTCTGGAAAATCTCCAGAATCTTCAGGCGGGGCAGTGTGGCCTTGAGTCCCGTGCTTTTGAGTTCGTCGATATTGGTCATGGCTGGCTCTGTGGGGGAGGGGCGGGCAGCGGCCTCGGGGGCTGGAGGGGCTGCCGCTACAATGGGACGATCATATCCTTTGGCCTTTTACCCATGCCCGTCCAAGCCCGTTACAGCGCCCGTCTGGGCCTGGTTATGTTGATCGGTGCCAGCATGGCTGCCCTGACCGGTTGCGGCAGTCTGGATGGCGCCGGCAGTCGCATCGCCAGCATCGTCAAACCCTACCGGGTGGACGTGGTGCAGGGCAATTTCGTGTCCCGCGAGCAAGTCGAAGCCCTGCAGCCTGGCATGAGCCGCCAGCAGGTGCGCGAGATCCTCGGGACACCCCTGGTCACCAGCCTGTTCCATGCGGACCGCTGGGAGTACGTGTTCACGCTCAAACGCCCTGGCGAAGAAATCCAGACCCGCAAGCTGACCGTGTTCTTCAAGGGCGATGCCCTGGAGCGCTCTGAAGGCGATGAAATGCCGACCGAGACCGAATTCGTCGCCACGCTGGGTGCGCGCGATGGCGCCAAGGGCAAGACGCCGGTGCTGGAGGCCACGCCGGAGCAACTGGCCAAATACCCGGTGAAGGAGCGCCCCGCGCCAGCGGCTGCAACCACGCCTGCGCTGCCGGCCACCACCAGTTACCCGCCGCTCGAAGCGCCCGCGCGCTGATCCTTGCGGCACTGGCAGTGCGCCTTGTGCGCTCGCTGCCCTTTCATTGAACAGGACCCTTCCATGACCGCGACTTCTTCGCCAGCGGCCCCCGCGGCATCCCCCCTTCGTGTAGCCGTTGCCGGGGCCTCGGGCCGCATGGGCCGCATGCTGATCGAGGCTATCCGCGCCAGTGACGACTGCGTACTGGCTGGTGCGCTGGACGTGGCCGCCAGCCCCGCCATCGGCTCGGACGCCACCGCCTTTCTGGGCTACGCCAGCGGGGTGGCCATCACGGCCGACGTGGCGTCGGGCCTCAAGAACGCAGAGGTGCTGATCGACTTCACCCGCCCCGAAGGCACGCTGGCCCACCTCGCGGTATGTGCCGAACTGGGTGTGAAAGCCGTCATCGGCACGACCGGCTTCACCGATGCGCAAAAGGCCGAACTCGACACCTACGCACAGCGCACCGCCGTCATGTTCTCGCCCAACATGAGCGTGGGCGTGAACGTCACGCTCAAGCTGCTGCAAATGGCCGCCAAGGCCATGGCCACGGGGTACGACATCGAAATCATCGAAGCCCACCATCGGCACAAGGTCGATGCGCCCTCGGGCACTGCGCTCAAGATGGGCGAAGTGATTGCCGAAGCCCTGGGCCGCAATCTCAAGGACTGCGCCGTGTACGCCCGCGAAGGCGTGACGGGCGAGCGCGACCCCTCCAGCATCGGCTTTGCGGCCATCCGGGGCGGCGACATCGTGGGCGACCACACCGTGCTGTTTGCGGGCATTGGCGAGCGCATTGAGGTCACCCATAAGTCTTCCAGCCGCGCCACGTATGCGCAGGGCGCCCTGCGCGCCGTGCGTTTCCTGGCGGCCCACAAGACCGGCATGTTCGACATGTTCGACGTGCTGGGTTTGAACTGACCCGCCGACTCCCATGGACGCTCTCCACTGGTGGCGCCAGGGCGACGCTGTCACGCAAAGTGCGGCGCTGGTCTTGCTGGCCATGTCGGTGGCGAGCTGGGTGGTCATTGTGTGGAAGCTGCGGCTCATGCGCCGCGCCAGTGCTGATGTAGCCCGCTGCACGGCCGCGTTCTGGCAGGCGCCCTCTCTGGCCCTGGCGCAGCAGCGTTTGCAGTCTTTTGACCGGGATGCGCTAGTGCTTCCTTTGGTGGTTGCTGCAAATTTGATAGCGAATCACGACAGCATGGCCCAGCCCGCGCTGGCCACTGCAGGCAGCCTGTCGCAGCGCCTCACGCGGGTGCTGCGCGATGCATTGCACGATGTGCTGGGGCGCCTGCAGTTCGGGCAGGTGCTGCTGGCCACGGTGGGCTCCACGGCGCCGTTTGTGGGGCTGCTGGGCACCGTGTGGGGCATCTACCACGCGCTCACGGCCATGGCAGGTGCGGGGCAGATCACCATCGAACGCGTCTCCGGCCCCGTGGGCGAGGCCCTGGTCATGACGGCGGCTGGGCTGGCCGTGGCGATCCCTGCCGTACTGGCCTACAACGTCTTTGGCCGCTTGCTCGGTCGCATTGAGGCCGACCTGGAAGGGTTTGCGCGCGATCTGCGCGAGCTGGTCATTGACACCTCTGTCCCCGCTGATCTGCGGCCCTGAGCTCCAGGAAGCACGACCCCGTCATGGCCTTCGGAAGACTTGAACGCACCGCCGGGCCTCAGCCCATGAGCGACATCAACATGACGCCGCTGGTGGACGTGATGCTGGTGCTGGTGGTCATCTTCATCCTCACGGCACCGCTGTTGGCCAGTTCCATCCGACTGGACCTGCCGCGCACCGAGGGCGCCACGCCCGGCACGGCCCCACAATTCGTCACGCTGGTGGTCGACGCCTCGGGCCAGGCGTTTCTGGATGACCAGCCCCTGTCGCAGGCTGCGCTGGCCGAGCGCCTGCGCCGCATTGGCGCCGAGCGCCCTGACACCGAGGTGCAGCTGCGCGCCGACGCTGCCGTGCCCTATGGCCGCGTGGTCGAAGTCATGGGTGCGGCCCACTTGGCCGGGCTGCAGCGCATCGGATTTGTGGCCGAACCTGCGGCGAATCCTGTGTCGCCTGCGTCTCCAGCCCCGTCCCGCTGACCCACCCCGGCTGCTGGCACGCTGGTGCCAGTCCCTGACCGCCTAAAATCCCTGCAGCGCGGCCCTGCGGCTGCACTCTTCTCTCACCCCCGAGCTCCCATGCAAGACAAATACTCTCCCCAAGACGTCGAACGCGCGGCGCACGACCACTGGACCGCCACCGACGCCTACCGCGTGACGGAAGACACGAGCAAGAAGAAGTTCTACGCCTGCTCCATGCTGCCCTACCCCAGCGGCAAGCTGCACATGGGCCACGTGCGCAACTACACCATCAACGACATGCTCACGCGCTACCTGCGCATGAACGGCCACAACGTCTTGATGCCCATGGGCTGGGACGCCTTCGGCCTGCCCGCCGAAAACGCTGCGCTGAAAAACGGTGTGCCCCCGGCCAAGTGGACGTACGAAAACATCGCGTACATGAAAAAGCAGATGCAGGCCATGGGCCTGGCCATCGACTGGAGCCGCGAAGTCGCCACCTGCGACCCCACCTATTACAAGTGGAACCAGTGGCTGTTTTTGAAGATGCTGGAAAAGGGCATTGCCTACCGCAAGACCCAGGTCGTGAACTGGGACCCGGTGGACCAGACTGTGCTGGCCAACGAGCAGGTGATTGACGGCAAGGGCTGGCGCACCGGTGCGGTGGTCGAAAAGCGCGAGATCCCTGGTTACTACCTCAAGATCACCGACTACGCCGAAGAGCTGCTGGGCTTTGTGACCGGTGACAAGCTGCCCGGCTGGCCCGAGCGTGTGAAGCTGATGCAGGAGAACTGGATCGGCAAGAGCGAGGGCGTACGCTTTGCGTTCACGCACGACATTGCAGGCGACGACGGTGCGCTGATCGGCGACGGCAAGATGTACGTGTTCACCACGCGTGCCGACACCATCATGGGCGTGACCTTCTGCGCCGTGGCGCCTGAGCACCCGCTGGCCGCCCATGCCGCCAAGACCAACCCCGCGCTCAAGGCCTTCATCGAAGAATGCAAGAGCGGTGGCACCACCGAGGCCGAGCTTGCCACGCAAGAGAAAAAGGGCGTGCCCACGGGCCTGTTCGTCACGCACCCACTCACCGACGAAAAGGTCGAGGTCTGGGTCGGCAACTACGTGCTGATGGGCTATGGCGACGGTGCCGTCATGGGCGTGCCCGCCCACGACGAGCGCGACTTTGCGTTCGCCCTCAAGTACGGTATCGAGATCAAGCAGGTCGTGCTGGTCGATGGCGAGCACTTTGACTACCACCAGTGGAACGACTGGTACGGCGACAAGCAGCGCGGCGTCACCATCAACTCCGACAGCTTCAGCGGCCTGTCGTACAAGGAGGCCGTGAACGCCGTGGCCCATGCGCTGGAGCAAAAGGGCCTGGGCGAGAAGAAGACCACCTGGCGTCTGCGTGACTGGGGCGTGAGCCGCCAGCGCTACTGGGGCACGCCGATCCCGATCATCCACTGCGACGAGCACGGCGCCGTGCCCGTGCCGGAAAAAGACCTGCCCGTGGTGCTGCCGCAAGACTGCATCCCCGACGGCTCCGGCAATCCGCTGCACAAGCACGAAGGCTTCCACGCGGGGGTGACCTGCCCCGTGTGCGGCAAGGCGGCCCGCCGCGAGACGGACACCATGGACACGTTTGTGGACAGCTCGTGGTACTTCATGCGGTATTGCGACCCCAAGAACGCCGACGCCATGGTGGCCGATGGCACCGCCTACTGGATGCGGGACCAGCAACATGCCACTGGCGGCAGCGGCATGGACCAGTACATCGGCGGCATTGAGCACGCCATCCTGCACTTGCTGTACGCCCGCTTCTGGACCAAGGTCATGCGCGACCTGGGGCTGGTCAAGGTCGATGAGCCCTTCACCAAGCTGCTCACCCAGGGCATGGTGCTCAACCACATCTACAGCCGCCGCACCGCCAAGGGTGGCAAGGACTACTTCTGGCCGCACGACGTGGAACATGTGCTGGACGAGGGCGGCAAGATCGTCGGCGCCAAGCTCAAGAGCGAAGCCACCAGCGGCGACGGCGTGCTGCCGGTGGGCACGCCCATCGACTATGAGGGCGTGGGCACCATGTCCAAGTCCAAGAACAACGGCGTGGACCCGCAGGACCTGATCGAGAAGTACGGCGCCGACACCGCCCGCCTATACACCATGTTCACCGCCCCGCCCGAAGCCACGCTGGAGTGGAACGACGCGGCCGTGGAAGGCAGCTATCGCTTCCTGCGCCGCGTATGGAACTTCGGTGTGAAGCTGTCTGCTATGGATATGGGAGCTGCTACCGCAAGCGTGGCTAGCGCCAGCAGCCTGAAAGACGTGGAATTTGGCAAGGAAGCCAAGGCCCTGCGCCTGGAGATCCACAACGTGCTCAAGCAGGTGGACTACGACTACCAGCGCATGCAGTACAACACCGTGGTCTCGGGCGCGATGAAGATGATCAACGCGCTCGAAGACTTCAAGGCCACCGACTCGGCCGGTGCCCAGGTGGCGCTGATCGAAGGCTTTGGCATCCTGCTGCGCTGCCTGTACCCCGCCACGCCGCACATCGCCCATAGCCTGTGGGCGGGCCTGGGCTACGCCGGTGCCTTGGGCGAACTGCTCGATGCGCCCTGGCCGCAGGTCGATGCCAGCGCCCTGGTGCAGGACGAGATCGAACTCATGCTGCAGGTCAACGGCAAGCTGCGTGGCTCCATCCATGTGCCCGCCCAGGCCGACAAGGCCGAGATCGAGCGCATTGCGCTGGCCAGCGAGGCCTTCGTGGCCCAGGCTGCCGGTGCTCATCCGAAGCGCGTGATCGTGGTGCCCGGCCGTCTGGTGAACGTGGTGGTCTGACCCCATGAACAAACGCACCCTGCTCAGCCTGGCCCCCGTGGCCCTGTTGTCTGCCTGCGGATTCCGGCTGCGTGGCGTGCCGGAGTTCGGGTTTGGCTCGCTCTACATCGCGGCCCCTGCCAGCTCGCCGCTGGCGCGGGAGCTGCAGCGCACGCTCGACGGATCGGGCAGCCAGCTCAAGCTGCTGCGCGACCCGGCCAGCATGCCGACGGCAGAGGCCATTTTCGACCTGCTGCAGGAGCAGCAGGAGCGCGTGGTGGTGGGCCTCAACGCATCGGGTCAGGTGCGCGAGCTGCAGCTGCGCCTGCGCATCAAGTTCCGCCTGCGCACGCCCACGGGCGTGGAGCTGATTCCGGACACCGAGCTGCTGCAGCAGCGCGACATCAGCTACAACGAAACCATTGCGCTGGCCAAGGAAGCCGAAGAGGCGCTGCTCTACCGCGACATGCGGACGGATCTGGTGCAGCAGCTCATGCGCCGGCTGGCCGCTGCGAAGCGTTAGGAGCGGCTCAGAGCGTCTGCTCGCTCAGGTGCTCAGGCGCTCGGCGTTGGCCCCTGTCCGAGCGAGGGCACGCGCATCAGTGTGCTCTTGCCAAACAGCGACTCCACCAGGTCCACCGCCAGCACGGCGGTGCGGTTGCGCACATCCAGCGCGGGGTTGAGTTCCACAATGTCCAGCGAGGCCAGCCGCCCGCTGTCGGCAATCATCTCCATGCACAGCTGTGCTTCGCGGTAGGTGGGGCCACCGGGCACCGTAGTGCCCACGCCGGGCGCAATGTCGGGGTCCAGAAAATCCACATCAAAGCTCACATGCAGGTGGGTGTGTGCATCCAACCCGGCCAGCGCCTGCTGCATGGTCTGGCGCATGCCCACCTCGTCGATGTAGCGCATGTCGAACACCTCCAGGCCCTGCTCGTGCACAAAGCGCTTTTCGCCCGCGTCCACACTGCGGATGCCGATCTGCCGGATCTGCGACGGGTGCAGCGCTGGCCCACCACCCGGCATGCGGGCCAGCCCGGTCAGTGCCTCGGGGCCAAACCCGCACAGGCAGGCCACGGGCATGCCATGCACATTGCCGCTGGGCGTCAGGGCACTGGTGTTGAAGTCGGCATGGGCGTCCAGCCATAGCACCCGCAGCTTCTTGCCCACCTCCGCGCAGTGGCGGGCTACGGCGCTGATGCTGCCCAGGCCCAGGCAGTGGTCACCCCCCAGCAGAATGGGCAGGTGGCCCAGCTGCAGCTCGGCATACACCGCGTCGAACACACGCTGGTTCCACTCCACCACCTCGGGCAGGTGGCGGTAGCCGTCCACCGGCGGCTGCCACGGGTTGGCCGGGCCGCTCAGGTTGCCCCGGTCAAACACCTGCAGCCCGTGGGACTCCAGCGCTGCCTGCAGGCCTGCCACACGCAAGGCCTCGGGCCCCATGGACGCGCCACGCGCGCCGGCACCGATGTCGGTAGGGGCGCCGATCAGGCTGGTGGGCTGTGCGCTGCGCAGGGCGGTGGGGGGCATGGCGGTCTGACTTTCTGGGGGGTGGCAGTGAGCGGTCGGGGCGCTGGCGCCCGGGGGAATTCTCAGGGCTTTGGACGCCAATGAACAGCGCCGCAGCTGATCGGTTCGTGGCCTCCCTTGTGCACTGTGAGGGCATCCGCTGGCAATTTGCGCGATGGCGGGTCTGCCCAGGCGATAAACTTTGCCGCATGCAAGTCGCCCTGGCCCAACTCTCTCAGCATCTTCAACGGGGCCTGTCGCCGCTTTATGTCCTGCATGGCGACGAGCCCTTGCTCCAGCAAGAGGCTGCCGATGCCATCCGTGCCACGGCCCGCTCCCAGGGCTATACCGAACGCAGCAGCTACACCGTGGCCGGTGCCCACTTCGACTGGAGCGCCGTGCTCGCCGCCGGTGGCTCGCTCAGCCTGTTTGCCGACAAGCAGATCGTCGAGATCCGCATCCCCTCAGGCAAGCCCGGCAAGGATGGCAGCGTGGCGCTGCAGCAGATTGCCGAATTGGCCCGGGGCAATGACAGCACGCTCACCATCGTCATGTTGCCGCGCCTGGACAAAGCCACCAAGACCGGTGCCTGGTTTGCCGCGCTGGAGGGCAATGGCACCTCCATCCAGATCGACCCCATCGAGCGCGGCCAGCTGCCGCAGTGGATTGCCCAGCGGCTGGCCCAGCAAGGCCAGCGCGTGGTGGCGGGCGAAGAAGGACAACGCACCCTGCAGTTCTTTGCCGACCGCGTGGAAGGCAACCTGCTGGCCGCGCACCAGGAGATTCAAAAGCTCGCGCTGCTGCACCCCGTCACGAAAGGTGACACGGGTGTCACGGGCGAACTGACCCAAGCCCAGGTCGAAGCCGCCGTGCTTAACGTGGCGCGCTACGACGTGTTCAAGCTGTCCGAATCGGTGCTGGCCGGGCAGACGGCCCGCGTGCAGCGCATGCTCGATGGCCTGCAGGCCGAGGGCGAGGCCGAAGTGCTGGTGCACTGGGCGCTGGCCGAAGACATCCGCGCCCTGAAGCGCGTGAAGGACGCCATGAACGCCGGCCGCCCCTTGCCCATGGCGCTGCGCGAAAACCGCATCTGGGGCCCCAAGGAGCGTCTGTTTGAACGCATCCTGCCCAAGGCCAGCGACGCCGCCCTGGCGCGCCTGCTGCAGTCGGCGCACACGGTGGACGGCATCGTCAAAGGCCTCAAGCAGCCCGACTGGCCGCAGGATGGCTGGCAGGCCCTGCAGCGTCTGGCGCTGCAACTGTGCCGCCTGACCAGCGCGGCCCGGTGATGGCGGCCGCTGCGGCCTCCCTGCCTTTGCGCCTGCCCAACGACGACGCCACCAACGGCTGGTCCGCCATCCTGCCCCCACGCACGCCGCGCGCTGCGCTGCAGGGTGATGTGGCGGCCGACTGGCTGGTGCTGGGCGCGGGCTTTGCGGGCTTGGCCGCCGCGCGCCGCCTGGCCGAGCTGCGCCCGCACGCCCACATCGTGGTGGTGGACGCGGGCACCGTGGGCAACAACGCCTCAGGCCGCAACTCGGGCTTTGCCATTGATGTGCCGCACAACATTGGCAGCTCGCTCGAAGAACTGCGCCAGGCTGCGCACTACCAGGCCTTGCTCACGGCGGGTATGAACGACCTGGAGCTGCTGGTGACACAGCACCGCATCGACTGCCAGTGGCGCCGCGCAGGCAAGTACCACTGCGCCGTATCGCCCGCCGCCGAGCGCACGCTGCAGCACCATGTGGATGAGCTGCGCGCCCTGGGTGCGCCGCACGCGCTGCTGGACCGCAACGCCCTGGCCGCCCGCCTGGGCACCCGCTACTTTGCCGCCGGGCTTTACACGCCGGGCACCGTGCTCCTCAACCCCGCCGCGCTGTGCCGAGGCCTGGCCGATGCGCTGCCCGCCAACGTCACCTTGCACGAGCAAACGCCCGTGCAGCGGCTGGATTTGTCGGGCGGCAAGGTGGTGGCGCACACCCCGCAGGGCCGCGTGCGTGCGCCGCAGTTGTTGCTGGCGGCCAATGGCTTTGCGCAGCAGCTGGGCTTGTTTGGCAGTGCCTGGGGGGCGGAGACGTTTCCGCTGGTCACCTTTGGATCGCTCACCGCGCCGCTCACGCCCGAGCAGCGCAGCCGCCTGGGCGCGCCCGAGGGCTGGGGCGTGACGCCCGCCAGCGCTGTGACCGGGGCCACGCTGCGCTACACGGACGACCACCGCATTCTGGTGCGCCAGGGCTTTGAATATGCGCCGCATTTTCGCGTAAGCCCTGCGGTGCGTGAGCGGGTGCGGCGTGAGCACGCTGCCGTGTTTGCTGCGCGTTTTCCGCAGCTGGGCGATGTGGCGCTGGAGCATTTTTGGGAAGGCTCGATTGCCATCACCCGCAATGGCGCGCCGCGCTGGGGGCGGCTGGCCCCGCAGGTGCATGGGGTGGCGGGGTGCAATGGGGCGGGGGTGGTGAAGTTCACGGCCCTGGGGGCGCTGGCTGCGGGTTTGGCGCTGGGGCAGGAGCATCCGTTGTTGGCGCATGCGTTGGCGTTGGGTGGGCCGACGCGGATGCCGCCGGAGCCGTTCATGGGGCTGGGGGTGCGGGCTTACATTGCGCGGGAGAAGTGGTTGGGGCGGGCGGAGGTTTGACTGTTTTTGGCCGCTATTGCTTGTGGGATAAGCGCTGGCAGCTATTGAATTGGTAGTGGTTGTCGGGGCTTGCTCGCGGATTTGGTGGCATGCCTGTGCGCACGGCGGGAGCCGGTTTGTCGCCCCGGCGGGCGAGGTACTTTTCTTTGCTTCGCCAAAGAAAAGTACCCAAAAGAAAGGCGACCCCACTGTCTGCGTCCCTGCGCTTCGCTTCGAGCAACCTGCGGTGCTCGCGTCCAGCGGGGTCTCGCTCGAACTCGCTGCGCTCAGACAATCGCGAGCCCTGATCCGCTGGCCGCTGCGCTCCTCGGCGCCTACAGAGGGGAGCGGAAACCAACAGCCACTCGGGCCATCGCTGCGCTCGGCCCTTGGGCGTGTCAGCGGGCGTTCAATGTGCCCTGTGCTTTTTCAGCCCACATGCTCAAATTCGCCACCAGATCCTTCTGGCTGAACGAGCAGCTTTCTTCCGAAAACAGCGCGCTCGATTCCAGCCGGTCCAGCAGGTTCAGCAGCACCTCGCTGTAGCGCGGGGGCAGGGCGGCGAGCAGGGTGGTTTGCTGGCGGGCCAGGGTGCCGAGGGCGGCGGCGGTGTGGTCGCCGCGTTCAAAGGCTTGCAGGGCCTGGGTGAAGGTGGTGAGCTGGGTGTGGGCGGTGTCGGTCATGGCGTAGCCGGGCGGATCGATGGTGGGTGACAGGCCCGAGGGTAAAGCAGCCATGGGCCCGCGCCCACCGGGCCGATACCAAGTGCGGCAAAATCGCTGGATGAACGCCCTCAACGTCGCTGAATACACGCACTCTCTCGGTCTCCAGGCAAAAACGGCCTCTGCGCTCATGGCCAAAGCGCCGGCAGCTATCAAAAACAAAGCGCTCAAGGCGCTGGCCCGGTTGCTGCGCGAGAACGTGGCTGCGCTACAGGTTGACAACGCCAAAGACCTGGAGCGCGCCGTGGCCAATGGGCTGGCGGGCCCGATGGTGGACCGGCTCAAGCTCACCCCCAAGGTGCTGGAGACTTGCGCCGAGGGCTGCGAGCAGCTGGCCGCCATGCCCGACATCATTGGCGAGATCCTCGGCATGAAGCAGCAGCCCAGCGGCATTCGCGTGGGCCAGATGCGGGTGCCGATTGGCGTGTTCGGCATGATTTACGAGAGCCGTCCCAACGTCACCATCGAAGCCGCGTCGTTGTCGATCAAGAGCGGCAATGCCTGCATCCTGCGCGGTGGGTCCGAGGCGATTGATTCGAACAAGGCGCTTGCCAAGATCGTGCAGCAGGCACTGGCCGAGGCGGGTCTGCCGCAAGACGCGGTGCAACTGGTGCAGACCACCGACCGCGAGGCCGTGGGCCAGCTCATCACCATGCCGCAGTTTGTGGACGTGATCATCCCGCGCGGCGGCAAGGGCCTGATCGAGCGCATCAGCCGCGATGCCAAGGTGCCCGTGATCAAACACCTGGACGGCAACTGCCACACCTATGTGGACGACCCCTGCGACATCGCCATGGCCGTCAAGGTGGCCGACAACGCCAAGACCAACAAGTACAGCCCCTGCAACGCGAGCGAAGGCCTGCTGGTGGCGCGCGGTGTGGCGGCGGAGTTTTTGCCCCAGATTGGCGCGGTGTATGCCGCCAAGGGCGTGGAGATGCGCGGTTGCCCCGAGTCGCTAGCGATTTTGCAGTCGGTGCCAGGTGCCCACCTGGTGCCCGCCACCGAGCAGGATTGGAGTGAGGAATACTTGGCCCCCATCATCAGCGTGAAGATTGTGGCGGGGGTGGACGAAGCCATCGCGCACATTAACCGCTACAGCAGCCACCACACCGACGCCATCCTGACGCGCGACCATATGCACGCCCAGCAGTTCCTGCGCGAGGTGGATTCGGCCAGCGTGATGGTGAACGCCAGTACGCGGTTTGCCGATGGCTTCGAGTACGGCCTGGGGGCCGAAATCGGCATCAGCACCGACAAGTTCCACGCGCGCGGCCCGGTGGGCATTGAAGGCCTCACTTCGCTCAAGTACGTGGTACTGGGCGAGGGCGAGGTGCGGGCCTGATGTGCTCCTGAAACAATAGCTGCTGGCGCATGTTCGACTGGCGCTTGCGGCCTATTTCACATGAAAATCATCATCCTCGGCGCCGGCCGCGTGGGCCAGAGCGTGGCAGACAGTCTGGTGTCCGAGCGCAACGACATCACCGTCATCGACACCGATGCCGCACGCCTGCGCGACCTGGAATCGCGGTTTGACCTGCGCGGGGTGGTGGGCAACGGCATCGAGCCCGCCGTGCTGGCCGAGGCGGGTGCCGAGGACACCGACCTGCTGATCGCCTGCGCCGCGCAGGACGAGACCAATCTGGTGTGCTGCAAGATCGCGCAGCTGCTGTTCAACATCCCCAAGCGCATTGCGCGGGTGCGGTCCACAGGCTTCGAGGCCCATGAACGGCTGGTGGGCCCCGAGGGGTTTGCGGTGGACCGCATCATCTGCCCTGAAGAATCGCTGACCCGCTACATCGGCAAGCTCATCGAGTACCCCGAGGCCATGCAGGTGCGCGAGTTTGCCGGGGGCCGCGCTTGCCTGGTGTCGGTGCGGGCGCGTGTGGGGGCGCCCATGGTCGGGCACTCCATTGGCGCGCTGCGCGAGAGTGCGCCGGATTTGGCAATGCGCATGGTGGCGATCTACCGGCGGTTCCCGGACGAGCCTGACCGCTTCATCGCCTGCGACGGCAAGACCCGCGTCGAGCCGGGGGACGAGGTGTTCGTGCTGGCCGCGCACGAGCACATTGCCAATGTGCTGGCCGCCCTGCACCGCCCAGCTTCCCAGCAGCCCCAGCCCGTGCGCCGCATCATGATTGCGGGCGGCGGCCGCGTGGGCCTGCGGCTGGCGCGGCAGCTCAGCCAGGCGGGCGGGCGCTTTCACATCAAGATCATCGAGGACCATGCGGACCGCTGCGTGGAGCTGGCGTCGGCCCTGCCCCCCGAGGTGCTGGTGCTGCAGGGCGACACCACCGACGAAGACCTGCTGGGTGACGAAGGCATCGAGGAGGTGGACCTGTTCCTCGCGCTCACCGACGATGACGAGGACAACATCATGTCGTGCCTGCTGGCCAAACGCATGGGCGCTAGCCGGGTGCTGGCCCTCATCAACCGGCGCAGCTATGCCGACCTGATGCACGGCACGCAGATCGACATTGCCCTGTCGCCCGCGCAGGCGATGCTGGGCGAGCTGCTGGCCTATGTGCGCCAGGGCGACGTACAGGCGGTACACAGCCTGCGCCGGGGCGTGGCCGAGGCGCTGGAGATTGTGGCGCGCGGCGACCGCAAGAGCTCGCGCGTGGTCGGCCGCAAAGTCAGCGACCTGCAGCTGCCGCGCGATGTGCACATCGGCCTGATCGTGCGCGGTCTACCCGACGCGTCGGAAACGGCGGGGGCAGCGGCTGCCGATCTGCGCGAGCCCGAGGTCATCATCCCGCGCAGCGCGACGGTGATCGAGAGCAACGACCATGTGGTGTTTTTCCTGCCCAACAAGCGGCTGGTGCGCGACGTGGAAAAGCTCTTCCGCGTGAGCGCAACTTTTTTCTGACCCGGCACCGAGCTGCGCGAGACCTCCATGACGGACATGTTTCCCGTTCTGCGCGTGCTGGGCATTCTGGTGATGACCTTCTCGCTGTCCATGGGCCTGCCGCTGGCGGTGTCGCTGTGGACGCGCGACGGCGTCTGGTTTGTGTACCCGCTGTCCATGGGCGCCACGATGCTGGCCGGCGCGTGGCTGTGGTGGCGGCTGCGGCTCTTCCGGCAGGAGCTGCAACCGCGCCATGGCGTGATGCTGGTCTCGCTGGTGTGGGCGCTGTTGCCCCTGTCGGCCGCGCTGCCGCTGATGCTGGCCGGGCACTACGCCGGGCACCCGCTGTCGTTCACGCACGCCTACTTCGAGGCGGTGTCGGGGCTGACGACCACGGGCTCCACCGTGCTTGCGGGTCTGGATGCGCTGCCGGTGTCGGTGAATGTGTGGCGCACCTTTTTGCAGTGGATGGGCGGCATGGGCATCCTGATCCTGGCCGTGGCTGTACTGCCGCTGCTGGGCGTCGGGGGCAGCCAGCTGTTCAAGGCCGAGGCGGCGGGGCCGCTGAAGGACACCAAGCTCACGCCGCGCATGACCGGCACGGCCAAGGGGCTCTGGGGGGTGTATGCGTTGTTCTCCACGCTGTGTGGCCTGGCCTACTGGGCCGCAGGCATGGCGCCGCTCGACGCGCTGATGCACATGTTCACCACCGTAAGCCTGGGCGGACTGTCGTCGCACGACCTGAGCTTTGGTTACTTCCAGTCGCCGCTGCTGGAGGCGATCTGCATCTTCTTCATGCTGGTGGCCAGCTGCAATTTCGCGTTGTACTTCATTGCCCTTCGCAAGGGCCAGTGGGGCGGCTTCTGGCGCGACCCGGAGCTGCGGGCCACGCTGTTCACGCTGGTCGGCGGTGGCTTGCTGGTGGCGCTGCTGCTGTGGGCCAAGGGCGTCTATGCGCCACTCGATGCCTTGCGCCATGGCATGTTCAATCTGGTGTCGATGGCCACCACCACCGGCTATGCCACGGTGGACTACCTGGCCTGGCCCGTGTTTGCGCCGGTGTTCATGCTGCTGCTGTCGGGCGTGGCCACCAGCGCCGGATCGACGGGCGGAGGCATCAAGATGGTGCGCATGCTCATCCTCGTCAAGCAGGCGCGCCGCGAGATGAACCGTCTGGTGCACCCACGCGCGGTGCAGCCGGTGCAGCTGGGCGATGCCGTGGTGGACAACCGGGTGATCTTCTCGGTGCTGGCCTTCATGCTGGTCTATGGCGGCACGGTCTTTGGGCTGAGCATGGTCATGCTGCTGACGGACCTGGACTCGGTGACGGCGTTCTCGGTAGTGTTGGCCAGCGTCAACTGCGCGGGGCCGGGCCTGGGCAGTGTGGGGCCTGCGTCCAACTATGCGGTGTTGACCGACTTTCAGATCTGGGTGTGTACGCTGGCCATGCTGCTGGGGCGGCTGGAGATACTGAGCTTCATGGCCTTGCTGACCCCGGCGTTCTGGCGCCGGTAGGGGGCAGGGCAGGGGCTGCACCCGGGGTCACTTGCGAAAACCTGGCGTGACCCCACATCCTACAATTCACCGCAATCGCTTCCCGAGGGCTTTCCATGGTTCCGCATCTCATCACGGCCCTCACGGGGCCGATCAACGAACTCGAACAGCGCATTCTCGACTCGATGCCCGCCATCGAACGCTGGTTCCGGCTGGAGTGGATGGAGCACACCCCGCCGTTCTACACCTCGGTGGACATCCGCAATGCGGGCTTCAAGCTGGCCCCGGTCGATACCAACCTGTTCCCGGGCGGCTGGAACAACCTGACCAAGGAGATGCTGCCCCTGGCGGTACAGGCCGCCATGGCCGCCATCGAAAAGATCTGCCCCGAAGCGCGCAACCTGCTCATCATCCCCGAGAACCACACGCGCAACACGTTCTACCTGTCCAACGTGGTGCAGCTGCAGCGCATCTTCAACATGGCGGGTCTCAACGTGCGGGTGGGCTCCATCAGCCCCGAGATCAAGAAGTCCACGTTGATCGAGCTGCCCAACGGCGACTCGGTAACGCTGGAACCCGTGGTCCGCAACAAGGGGCGCCTGGGGCTCAAGAATTTTGACCCCTGCACCATCCTGCTCAACAACGACCTCTCGGCCGGCGCGCCCGGCATTCTGGAGGATATCCACGAACAGTACCTGCTGCCGCCGCTGCATGCCGGCTGGAGCGTGCGCAAGAAGAGCACGCACTTCAAGAATTACGAAGAAGTGGCCAAGCGCTTTGGCAAGATGCTGGGCATCGACCCCTGGCTCATCAACCCCATGTACAGCCAGTGCGACGGCATGGACTTTGCCGAAGACAAGGGGATGGACAAGCTGCAGACTACCGTGGACGCCTTGCTAACCAAGGTGCGGCGCAAGTACAAGGAATACGGCATCAACGAGAAGCCGTTCGTCATCGTCAAGGCCAACAACGGCACCTACGGCATGGGCGTGATGACCGTGCGCGATGCCAAGGAGCTGGACGCGATGAACCGCAAGACCAAGAACAAGATGGCCGTCATCAAGGACGGCCAGCCGGTCAGCGACCTCATCATCCAGGAAGGCGTGCTGACCCAGGAGCGGGTGCACGAGGCCGTGGCCGAGCCCGTGGTCTACATGATGGACCGTTACGTGGTGGGCGGCTTCTACCGCATGCACGCCGAGCGCGGCGTGGACGAGAACCTCAATGCCCCGGGTGCGAGCTTTGTGCCGCTGGCCTTCGAGCACAGCACCCACATGCCCCAGCCCGGCGTGCGCCCTGGGGTGAGCGCACCCAACCGCTTCTATATGTATGGCGTGGTGGCTCGGCTGGCGATGCTCGCGGCCAGCTATGAACTGGAGGCGACCAACCCCGACGCCGAGGTGTACGACTAAACCCCCTGTGTGCCCGTGCCGCTGAGTCCCTGTGCGGCTTGGCGAAGCGGGCTTGTCCAGGTTGGCGGCGCCCTGGAGTGGCCCGCGCAACGGCCTGCAGCGGGAGGGCGCCGCCCGGCATGCCACGCCCACGCCCGCTTGCCAAGAGCGAGTTGCTGCATTGCAACATGGAGTGGTGCCTCCAGACGCTTGATCTGGCTCAGGCGCACAATAGCGTTCCCAAAAGTAACGGAACCCCGTCTGGCCGAGCGCCCGGGGGTGGTCAGTGCAAAGCTCCAAGTCATCGCTCGCAGCGCTCACGCTGGGCGCCATCGGTGTTGTGTATGGCGATATCGGCACCAGCGTGCTGTATGCCGTCAAGGAGGTGTTCGGGTCCGGCCATGTGCCTTTCACGCCCGCAAACGTCTACGGCATCCTCTCCATCTTTTTCTGGACCCTCACGGTCATCGTCTCCCTGAAGTACGTGGTGCTGGTGCTGCGCGCCGACAACAACGGCGAAGGTGGTCTCATCGCCATGCTGGCCCTGGCCTCGCAGGCCGTCAAAGACAAACCCCAGCTGCGCAGCGTGCTGCTGGGCGTGGGTATTTTTGGCACGTCGCTGTTTTATGGCGATGGCGTCATCACCCCGGCCATCTCGGTGCTGTCGGCGGTGGAGGGGCTGGAGGTGGTGTCCGAGCACTTCAAGCACTACGTGATCCCGATCACGCTGGTGGTGCTGTTTTGCCTGTTTGCCGTGCAAAAGCGCGGCACGGGCGGCATTGGCAAGTTTTTTGGCCCCATCACGCTGGTGTGGTTTATCACCATCGCGCTGCTGGGCGTGTCGCACATCGTGGGCCACCCGGAGATCTTGTGGGCGCTGAGCCCGCACCACGCGCTGGGCTTCATGTGGGCCAACCCGGGCACCAGCTTCATCATTCTGGGCGCGGTGGTGCTGTGCGTGACGGGGGCCGAAGCGTTGTATGCCGACCTGGGCCACTTCGGCAAGCGTCCGATCCGCATGGCCTGGTTTGGCGTGGCCATGCCGGCGCTCACGCTCAATTATTTTGGCCAGGGCGCACTGCTGCTGGCAGAGCCCGAGGCCGTCAAGAACCCATTTTTTCTGATGGCGCCTGACTGGGCACTGGTGCCCTTGGTCATCCTGGCCACCATGGCCACCGTGATTGCCTCGCAGGCGCTGATCACCGGCGCGTTCAGCGTGACCAAACAGGTCATCCAGCTGGGCTACCTGCCGCGCCTGAACATCCAGCACACCAGCGTGCGCGACACGGGCCAGATCTATATGCCGCTGGTCAACTGGGGGCTGTTCGTGGCCATCGTGCTGGCGGTGGTGATGTTCCGCTCGTCGAGCAATCTGGCAGCCGCTTACGGCATCGCGGTGACGCTGGACATGCTGATCACCACCACGCTGACCTTCTTCGTGATCCGCTACGGCTGGGGCTATCCGTTGGCGCTGTGCATCGCGGCCACGGGCTGCTTCTTTGTGGTGGACCTGGCGTTCTTCGCCTCCAACCTGCTAAAGCTGTTCCAAGGCGGCTGGTTCCCGCTGATGATCGGCGGCATCGTGTTCTCGCTCATGATGACCTGGAAGGAAGGGCGCCGCCTGCTCAACGACAAGCTGCGCGCCGATGCCATCGACCTCAAGGACTTTCTGGAATCGATCTTCATCAGCCCGCCGACACGGGTGGATGGCACGGCCGTCTTCCTGACGGCCGAAACCGGCGCGGTGCCCAATGCCTTGCTGCACAACCTCAAGCACAACAAGGTTCTGCATCAGCAGAACTTGTTTGTCACCGTACACAACCATGAGACACCCTGGATTGGCCTGGACAAGCGGCTGCAGGTCGAGTCGCTGGGGCACGACTGCTGGCAGGTGGTGGTGCACTACGGCTTCAAGAACGACCCCGACCTGCCCCGTGCGCTGGAGCTGCTGCGCGGGCGAGGCTGTGAGCTGGAGCCCATGACCACCAGCTATTTCCTCTCGCGCGACACCGTCATCCCCACCATCGGCAGCGGCATGGCGCCCTGGCGCGAGAAGCTGTTCGCCCAGATGCACCACAACGCCAGTGGCGCGGCTGACTTCCTGCACTTGCCCAATAACGCGGTGGTGGAGCTGGGCTCCAAGATCGAGATCTGACCGCAGGGGCTCTCCAAGCCCCCTGCAGGTACTGCGAGGCGGTTTGAGGCTGTTTTTGCACGGTAGCGCTAGTGTCAATTGCCTAAATTGCTATTAATAGTGTAGTGATTCGAGCACGCTGCCGGTCTCCCTAATAGCGAGGCGCGTGCGGTGACAGAATCGCGCCCATGCAATTTTTCAAAGACCTGAGCCTTTCCACGGCAGTGGCGGGCTTCGTGGCGGTGCTGGTGGGCTTTACCAGTTCGGTGGCCATCGTATTCCAGGCCGCCCAGGCGTTTGGCGCCACGCCTGCGCAGATTACCTCCTGGATGTGGGCCTTGGGGCTGGGCATGGGGCTGTGTTCGCTGGTGCCCTCGCTGATCCTGCGCCAGCCCGTCATGGTGGCCTGGTCCACACCGGGCGCCGCCGTGCTGGCCACGGCGGGGTTGGCGGGCGGCTTCAGCATGGGCGAGGCCATCGGCGCCTTCATGATCAGCGCCTTGCTCATTACTCTGGCGGGCGTTACCGGCTGGTTTGAGCGCGTGATGAGCCGCATCCCCATGGAGATCGCCGCGGCCCTGCTGGCTGGCGTGCTGGCCCGCTTCGGCCTGCAGGCGTTTGCGGCAGCCCAGACCGCGTTACCCTTGGTGCTGCTGATGTTGATGGTCTATCTGGTGAGCCGCCGTCTGGCTGCGCGGTATGCGGTGGTCATCACCCTCGCGGTGGCGGTGGTGTTTGTGGCCTCCCGGGGGCAGATGGCCTGGTCGGCGGTGCAGCTGGAGTTGGCCCTGCCGGTTTTCACCACGCCTCAGTTCAGCGTAGCTGCTGCCGTCAGCCTGGCAATTCCCTTGTTTGTGGTCACCATGGCGTCG